>JADGQM010000120.1 GCA_017881795.1 Syntrophobacteraceae bacterium | reverse complement strand
AGGGCCGCCGAGAATGGATTTTACTCTAATTCGTCGGAGGCGGCCCAAACGTGGCGGCATGGTATGAAAATCTCAACCCAAACTTGTGTTCAAGTATCCGAGCGCTTCCATCATCTGCCCTCTGAGATGGGGACTCGATTATCTGCGACCTTAAAAGGAGTAGATACCTTAACATCTCCACGCATTGCCTCTGAGACTCTTTTCTTGGCGATATCATCTCGATATCTCGCCATGCAACACAACTTGCCAACACCTTGAAGTCGCAGCGATAGTCGATTCCTTGAGGGTATGATTTGAACGTGGTGAATTTTCGGGACGTCCAAAGTTCAAGGACCAGGAGCTGTGCGGAGTTTTACCCTTTTCCAGCGGAACGGAAGCGGTTAACCGGGCGGGTCGCTTGCGCCACGGTCTGGGTTGAACGAGAGATTAGGACCATCCTCAGAATCAACCCAGGGGAGACGGTGTAATGCTCTGAAGTCCGAATGAGGCCACTCAAGCCAAAGGCTGGCCTCCATTCTTAGCCAAGGAATGACAGGACGAAGAGTGTAATGCCAGAAAGTCCGACGGCAAGCGATCCGATCCACAGGCGGCGATTGCGCGTTAAGGCTGCAAGGGCTCCGAGTGCGATGGAGACTTGAAAGAGGGCGACCGTATTGGCGAAGCGGTGATGTTCGTGAAGAAGGTGGTCGGCTTCGGTGGACTTCTCGTCCCTCGATTTCTCGAATTCCTCAGCAAGCTACTTTATCTCAACTTGCTCCTCGGTGTTACGCGCGGCTTTGTAGACAAATTGGTGCGGCGCTTCCTTGCCAAGTTCCTCCCAGGGGGCCTTCGACGCTTCCTGGACAGCGGCCTTAAGGCCCTTGGCCTGGTAATAGGTCCATTGGTCGGAAGCCTGGGCCTGAAGGCGGGTGGATTCAGTCTTCAGAACGAGCGCCTCGTTTACGGTGGAGCCGGCTTTTAGCGCTGCCACCGCAGCGAATGCCGCAAGAACCGCTGTTGTAAGTGCGATTTGTTTCAGAAAACGGCCACCCTCCTTCTCCATTTCCTCGTGGATGGTCTCGTTGAGTTTCTCGACTTCGATTTCTGTGCCTTCAGGCATCGCAATCTCCTTGTCTTTAACGATGAGGGCCGTGTTTTACCCGACGATCCGTCCTCTGGAATCGGCGAGCGGCCCCCCTGAATTCCCGGAATTGAGAGGCGCCGGATGCTGGATGATGTCCTCGATGAGCCGTCTCTCACTGTTCCTGAGCGCCAGACCAAGGGCGCTCACAACACCTGTCGAAACGGTTGATCTGCGCGATTAGCGACCTCAACGACCTTTCAGTTTAAAGATACGGTATGGTGTCGGTGGATTTGGCCCGAGATTGATTTGAGAAGTCGTCACATAAAGCGATCCATCCGGCCCAATAGAAAAACTATCAGGCCATTCCAGGAGGGGATCTTTCACCACGACTCCAACGGTCTTTCCGATGGTGTACGCTTTGATCGCTTTCTCTTCCAATCCGCTCAGATACAATCTACCATCGAGACCAAAGATGATGCCATCGGCAACGCCCGTTTTCCCTACAAACTGTACCTTTTTCCCAAGTTCTTTTTCCGTGAGAGCGTTATTTCGAAGCCAGGCCGTATCAATCCGATAGAGTCGACGGCCGGTGAGTGCCTGGTAGTAGAGATATTGATTTGCCGGATCAAGGGCGATCCCATCAGCGTGAACCTGGGGGATGGTTCCGTCCGGTCGCTTCCATTCTTTGCCATTGATGACGATCTTCACTCCTTCTGACTTGGTAGAGGGATGACTGGAAAGCACTCTTCGAGCTGTCTCGGTCGCAAGATCCACGACGATGATGGCCCCAAGCCCCGAATCCGTGATGTACGCATAATCCCTTTGCGAATCCACCCTGACATCGTTCAGGTAACTCTCTTTTGGGGCTATGGATTCGTCGAAATAAATGGTCTGGGCGATAGCGTTCAATTCGGTATCGATCCGAAGCAGTTTCGGACCATCCTTGACAACGCCCTGAAATCTTGGATTGGCAGAATCCAAGATCCAGAGGTAGCCCTTCTTGTCCGTGTAGACGCTTTGAACGCATACAAAATGATCCTTTGGCGACTTTGACGGGTTCCAGCTATTCCATTCTTCATTCGGATACGGGGAAGGTTCCCCGTTTTTCGATAGCACAGCCACGGAAATGGTGGGAGGGGATTCCGACCAAAACGGATAGTTGACGAAGATCCGGCCATCCATCGCTACGGCAACGCCTGTCCACTGGCGGTCCGAACGTGCGACTTCTTCCAGGCTGACCGTTTCTTTCCAATGCCCCATCTGATCAGCAGTTCGCCCAGCGGTGGGCATTACGATTAAAACGGCAATCAGTGACCCTATTATGAGCAGGGTGGTTTTACGGTTCGCTAAATTACCTGTCTGCATCGTTTTTTCCCTCCTGAAGCAAGAATCCTTGGCGCTCGACCAGATGAAAGGGTCGTCAAGAAACCATGTGCTCATGACGTCCCTATCTCATGTCGGGATTCATTCAACGCCCACACGTTTCCTGATTAAGTAAATCCCGTCACGGATGGTAAGGAACAGCTTTTCGGCCCGGTCGTCCGCTTTCACCAATTCGTTGAAGTCTGCCATTGCACGGCTTTCATCGTCTTTCGGATCGAAGACCCGGCCGTACCACAGGGCGTTATCGGCAAGTATCAAGCCGCCATTGCGCAAAATCCTCATCGATTCTCGGTAATATGCACTGTAGTTTTGTTTGTCGGCGTCGATAAAGACAAGGTCGGTCTTTGCATCCGGCAGAGTCTTCAGGATTTCCAGCGCCTCACCACTGCGGAGTGTGATCTTGAAGCCGCTGGAGCTCCGGTCGAAGAAATCCTGCGCGATCTTTGCATAGTGAGGATTATGCTCGATGGTCAGGATTTCCCCGTCCTGGGGCAGGGCCTCGGCCATGGCAAGGGCCGAGTAGCCGGTAAAGGTGCCGATTTCGACGATGTGCTGCGCGCTGGAGAGTTGAACCGCTAACTGCAGGAACCGGCCTTCGACCCGTCCGGTAAGCATACTGGGATAGGGTGTCCTGGTCAGGGTAAAGAGCTCAACCTCCTCAAGCAGCGCGGACATGGGCGTTGTATGATCCGCGGCATACTCTTCCGCCTCCTTGGCCACGATGTCCATGAAGCAATAGATGCTGACTGACTTATCGGTTTGCCTGTCAGAAGCTTGAGTGGGTTTTGGGCTCATAGAATCCCCCGCACTTGATTCTGTATTATCCCTTCAGACGTCTTAGCGTCGTGGAATGGTTCTTCGCCTCACCCCGCGACATCCCTGTTATATCGCGTCAACCACCTCGCCGTTCATAGTGCCTTCCAGAACCTGCACATACGCACGCGCAATCACTTCGACGGGAGTTCCGATCGATGGGTCCATGTTGAAAGCCTTGAGCGTATCAACCACCCAATTCGGGCTTACGACGTTGATGCGTATGCCTCTGGGCATTTCCAGCGCCGCTGCCCTGGCAAAGCCTTCGATTGCTGAGTTCACGAGACTGATCGCAGTTGAACCATTCATGGGCTTGCGGCTTAATATGCCACTGGTAAGCGTGAATGATCCGTTGTCGTTTACGTATTCTATGCCCAAGCGCACCAGGTTTACCTGCCCCATCAGTTTACTGTTTAGACCCAGTGCAAAGTCCGCATCCGTGAGAGAGGTCACGGGACTAAACTTCGCAAGTCCCGCTGCGCTGATCACGGCGTCGACTCGTCCGGTCGTCTCGAACATCTTTGAAATGGACGTCTGGTCCGCAATATCAACCTTGATAACCGATTTGCTCAAGCTGACCGGGATCACCTCGCAGCGGCCGCCGATCGCCTGCACAATGGCACTTCCTATTGTTCCCGTTGCACCGATTACAATGATCTTCATGTCTTTGTCCTCCTGAGTAATGATAAGAACTCTCGAAAAGTTCGGATAGTAAACGGGAAAAAAATTCCGATATCGTTCGAGGAAGCATGAATCTTCCCTTTGACCGCGGGGAGCCGATGCTGGATTGATTTTGCCGTTGGAAAGTCGTAACAATGATCGGAAAAATAAATTTCACTGTTTTCGCAGCACACGGTAAACATAATAGCTTTGGTGATGGCTTCGTAATCTCCGGTGAAAGGATTAAAAAAACGTGCTGTTTCGTCGCAAGAAAACGCTGACCGGCCTTGCCAGGACCTGTGGGTGAGCCGCCAAGATCGGTCCGACGGTCCTGTCGGATGTGCTCAAGGGGTTTCCCCCGCCAACCGATCCCAATGTGTTGGTGGGCTTTGAAACCAATGACGACGCTGCGGTGTACCGCCTGAATGAGGATCACGCCATTGTTTCCACGGTCGATTTCATCACTCCGCCGGTGGATGACCCCGTGTGGTTCGGTCGCATCGCTGCGGCCAATTCCCTTTCGGACGTCTATGCCATGGGAGGGCGGCCTCTGACGGCGCTCAGTCTGGTGATGTTTCCTGCCAGGAAGCTGGGGTTGGAGATATTGCGAGGTATTCTTCAGGGAGGCTACGAAAAGGTCGCCGAAGCTGGGGCGTCACTTTGCGGTGGGCATTCGGTTGAAGACGAAGAACCCAAGTACGGCCTGGCGGTCACGGGATTGGTGAACCCTCGACGCATTCTCACCAACACCGGCGTTCGGCCGGGTGATGTGCTGATCCTAACCAAACCCATCGGCACCGGTGTGCTGTTCAATGCAAACCGTTCAAGAAAGCTCCCATGGAGCGAGATCGAGCCGGTTTTAACCGAGGTGGCGGCGCTCAATCGCCTCGCCCTGGAAGTGGCATTGCCGTTCGAGATAAGCGCCTGCACCGACGTCACCGGGTTCGGCCTCCTGGGGCACACCCAGGAGATGGCTGTGGGAAGCCGTATCGGCATTCGGCTCGACTTCTCCGCCCTGCCGATATACCCGAATGCACTGGCCATGTACCGCAAGGGGGAAACCACGGGCAGCAACGCGGCTAACCGGAAGCTGGTTCAAGATCGTTTGCGCATGTCGGTAAAGTTGTCCAGGGAGCAAGAAGAGCTGCTCTTTGACCCCCAGACTTCTGGAGGACTGCTCCTGGCGGTAGCCTCAGACCGAGCACAGCGCCTGGTTGAAGCCCTCCACGCCGCCGGGGTGAAGACCGCCCGCGCCATTGGTGAGGCCTACCCAACCGTTCGGTCAGAGATCCATGTCGTTTGACACCGGCTGACTCGATGCGGACCTGCCTCACTCTGCAGCGGCGCCTCATGCCACCTGCATTGGTTGTTCTACACCTGGTCCACCTGGACCAGTAGCCCTTTGCTCGAACTCAACAATCAACCATCAACTATCAACTATACCTGGTCCACCTGGACCAGTAGCCCTTTGCTCAAGCTTTGCTAGAGCTCCGGGGCAGTGGCTGGGACCATTCAGAGGAGGACCAGGAGCTCCTCTCCGGTATTCTTCAGCTGGTGCTCTTCATTGGGGGGAATGTAGAGGACATCGCCCGGGCCAAAGTCCACCCACCGGCTTTCCCGAAGCACGCTGCCTCGTCCCGCATGGATAAACTGCTGGTGCTCCCAGGGGTGACTATGGCATGGCGTATAGCCCCCCGGCATCAGTTCGAAGACACGCATGCAGAAGCTGGCGCCATCCGCCTTGCCAACAACCACTCGCCCTACGGTGTCCTTTGCAGGGCTCCCAAAGACCTTCGCTTCCTCATCCAGGTAGTTGATAACTTTCATTACACCCTCCGCTTCCGATGATTGCGCCACAGCCCAGTTCCGACCTGCGCGCATGGTTCCATGCTATTTCCACAGCTGCTTTCGATTCGCGCCTCTGAGCACTTTTGGAACGAGCCTGTTTATTCTATAGACGTTCGCCTGATTCGACAATAACCAAGCCGTGATAGGGAGATTTGATCGAGCGATTTAGCTGGTGCTGCCAGTTGTGAGGACAATTCAAGGATCGCTGGCCAGGCGTGATATGATACCGGCCAAAAGCGCGGTTCGAGGAACAAGACTGGCGATTTCGATGCGCTCCGTATCCCCACACATATCGTACGTGAGAGGCCCCATACCGTCCAGGGTGGCAACCCCAAGAGCCCCCGTAAAACACCCGTCCGACCCTCCGTATTCCTCGATCGGGTGCAAATCTATCCCGATCTCGCTCGCTACCTCTGTTGCCAGCTTCAGGAGCAGCTCGGTCCTGGGGTTTGGTTCCAGGGGCGGGCGGGTAAGCTTTCCTGTGAGCTCCAAACGGATACCGGGTAGAATTGCAGTGCCGGCGGCTTTCCTCACCATCGCCTCAACCTCTTCCATGTGCCCTGGATCGCGAACGCGAACATCAATTTCAGCCAGAGCTTCGGCCGCCGTTACCTGCCGGGACCGGCCGCCCCTCACCAGATTGACCGAGACTTTCACGCCGCGTACGGGGTCGCTCAGGGATTCCAGGGCCAGGATTTTCAGGGCAAGCTCTCGGGAAGCGTTCACTCCGCACGAATCAGGATCGAGCACATGAGCAGCTCGGCCATGGATCATCAGCGAAAAAGAGCCGAGCCCCCAACGGCGAATCCCCACAGACGCCGGTTTGGATGACGGCTCCATGACAAGAACCCACGAAGCATGACGGGCAATGTTCTCGATATGAGGGCGCCCCCTGACGCTTCCAGTCTCCTCATCACCGGTCAGAAAAACAGCTATCGGAGGCGTGTCCAGATCCAGATCACGGAGTACCTTGAGGGCGTAGAGCATCTGCACGACGCCACCCTTCATGTCACCCACACCAGGCCCGTATGCCAGGCCGCCTTTAATGCGAAAGGGATTTGCGGCTACGGTCCCCACTGGGAAGACGGTATCCAGATGGGCGGAGAGGAAAAGCGTTTCCCCGCCCTTTCCGGAACGCGCCGCCTGCATGTGATTGCCGCCTTGCGTCTCGGCAATGATCGAGACCTTAAACCCGAGAGCTTCCAGTTCTTCGGCCACGATCTGACCGCACTCATCAACGCCTTTCTTCCAGTAGGAGCCGCTGTCGATATTTACGAGGCGTTCGATCAGCGCCAACATTTCCTGCTGCCTGGACACGAGATGGTTACAGATTCTTTCCATTTTGGCTCCTGACTTCCATGCTTGTTGAGGCAAAGAACGTTTGCCCCTGAAAAGTACCCCTCAGCGCTTCTTTTCTCTCTAACCCTGTAAACTCTTGCATGCTTATTATATAATTCAACCTCTCAGAACACAGGAATTAATGCAGACATCCTCTTCTGGCTCCTCGCTTCTGGCTCCTGACTTCTGTCTCCTGTCTCCTGATTTCTGATTTCTGATTTCTTGCTTCTTCACAGAGGTGCCAAAGCATGAATACATCTTCAAAAGAACGCCTTCTGCAAGATCTTCAAATCGGCTCCGGCAGAGCCCGGCCGGTGAGAGCCCCACGCGGCGTCGGGCTGCACTGCAAGGGATGGCAACAGGAAGCGGCTCTGCGCATGCTGTGCAATAATTTGGATCCCGAATGCGGTGAGAAACCGGATGAGCTCATTGTTTACGGAGGAACGGGGCGGGCTGCCAGAAACTGGGATTGCTTCGACGCTCTCATCCGTTCCCTCCTGGAAGTCGAAAACGATGAAACCCTGTTGGTCCAGTCCGGAAAGCCAGTGGGAATTCTCAGGACGCATGCCTGGTCCCCGCGGGTGCTCATCGCGAACTCGAATCTCGTGCCCCGCTGGGCTGATTGGGAACATTTCCATGAACTGGAGCGAAAAGGCCTCATGATGTATGGCCAAATGACGGCAGGCTCATGGATCTACATCGGAACGCAGGGAATCCTTCAGGGGACTTACGAGACCCTTGCATCGCTTGCGCAACAGCACTGGCACGGGACCCTCAAAGGAAGAATCGTGGTGAGCGGCGGCCTTGGCGGTATGGGAGGGGCCCAGCCGCTCGCGGTCACCATGAACGAGGGCGTGATCATCTGTGTTGAAGTGGATCGAGATCGGATCAAACGGCGTTTGCAGACCGGCTATCTGGACAACATGGCGGAGGACCTCGAAGTGGCTGTCCGGATGAGCAGAAATGCCGCCGAGCGAAAGCAGCCTCTTTCGATCGGACTGCTCGGCAATGCGGCGGAAGTCCTCCCGAGGATGGTCGCTCTGGGTTTCATCCCCGATGTCGTCACCGATCAGACGAGCGCCCACGATGAGCTGAACGGTTACGTCCCCGCGGGAATACCCTATGAAGAAGCCCTTGGTTTGCGCAAGTCCGACCCCAACCGGTACGTGGAGATGGCCTTGGATTCCATGGCTTTGCATTGCCGTACAATCCTGGAAATGCAACACCGGGGAGCCGTTGCTTTCGATTACGGCAATAATCTGCGCGGCCAGGCCTATAAAAGGGGCGTTAAAGATGCCTTCGCCTACCCCGGTTTTGTTCCGGCTTTCATCCGCCCGCTATTCTGCGAAGGGGAAGGCCCCTTCCGGTGGGTGGCCCTTTCCGGTGATCCGCAGGATATCGTGGTGACTGATCAAGCTCTTATGGAGGCTTTTCCCCACAAGGAACGGATGGTCCGATGGCTTAAGATGGCGGCGGAGCAGGTCCCGCATATGGGGCTCCCGGCAAGAATCTGCTGGCTGGGTTATGGCGAACGGGACAAAGCGGGAAAGATCTTTAATGACCTCGTTCGCACGGGGAGGGTTAAGGCTCCGATCGTTATCGGCAGGGACCACCTCGACTGCGGTTCCGTTGCTTCTCCCAATCGCGAGACCGAAGGCATGAAGGACGGATCGGATATCGTCGCCGACTGGGCACTCCTGAACGCCATGATCAATGTGGCTTCGGGAGCGAGTTGGGTCGCTTTCCATGATGGGGGCGGTGTGGGGATCGGTTACGCTCTCCACGCCGGTCAGGTAACGGTTGTGGACGGAACGGATGAAGGTGAGTTGCGGGCTTTGACGGTCCTTCGCAACGACCCGGCCACGGGTATCCTTCGACACGCCGATGCCGGATATGAACGTGCCGTCGAGGTGGCGATGGAGCGGAAGGTCAAAATTCCGATGAAGAATATGTTTTTATAAGAAGACAGGAGACAGGAGACAGGAGTCAGAAGTCAGTCGTAGGGTGGGCAGGGCTTCATCCTGCCCACCGAAACCGGACACGGACTTACACTCAGGTGGAATGGAAGTTCAGATGATATGACTCGGAAGCTGTTCAGGAACGGACGCATCTTTACTCCCATCGACAGGGGAACTCCCCTCGCCGGGAAGCACCAGGGAGAGGTGGCCCACCTTCCCAACGGGGCTATCCTCACGAAGGGCGGCTTAATCGAAGCCATCGGAGACGAGACGGAAGTGCTGGCCGCGGTTTCCCGCCGCGATGTCGACGAGGAGGTCAACTGCCGTGGACATTGCATCATACCCGGTTTTGTTGACTCTCACACGCATATGTGTTTTGCGGCGAGAAGAGAGGACGAGTTCATCTCGCGGCTCGAAGGAGCGGACTATCTTGAAGTACTTCGTCGTGGAGGCGGCATCCTGTCGTCGGTTCGGGCGGTGAGAGCTGCATCCGAAGACGAGCTCTTTTCCATGACGCGCCAACACGCCCTCTCTGCTGTCAGGTTCGGAACCACGACCATCGAGATCAAGAGCGGTTACGGACTGGATACCGAGTCGGAACTGAAGATGCTCCGGGTGATCGAACGGATCGGGCAAGAGCTGCCTCTCGACGTCGTTTCCACTTTCCTTGGGGCTCATGCCGTACCGGAGGAGTACGCGGGAGCTCCGAATGATTATGTGGACCTTATCGTCCATGAGATGATTCCGGCGGTCGTCGCCAGGCAGTCGAGCACCCGTTTTTGTGATGTCTTTTGTGAAGAGGGCGTCTTTACCGTAGATCAAAGCCGCCGCATCCTGGAAGCTGCTCGGAAAGCAGGCTTGGGACTTAAGATCCACGCTGACGAAGTCAACGATGTCGGAGGTGCAGCCCTCGCCGCCGATCTCCATGCAACCTCCGCCGAACACCTCCTTCGGGCAAGCGATGCCAACATCCGAGCCATGGCGCACGCCGGTGTCATCGGCATCCTTCTTCCGGCAACTGCCTACAGCTTGCGAAAGGAGTATGCTCCGGCGCGCAGAATGGTGGACCACGGCCTGCCCCTCGCCATCGCCACCGACTGCAACCCCGGCACCAGTTATACGGAATCCATACCTTTTGTGTTCGGCCTCTCTGTCCTGAACATGCGTCTTTCTGTATATGAGGCCCTTGTAGCATCAACCCTCAACGCGGCCTATGCCGTCCACATGGCCGAACATGTGGGGAGCCTCGACGTCGGCAAGAATGCGGATTTCGTGCTCCTGGATGGCGACGGCCCTGTCATCCTGGCCTATCACGCAGGAGTGTCGCCGGTACTGCAAGTGTACAAGAGAGCAGAAGCTATTTATTCGGAGTAGGAATGCAGATGAACGAAATTACGCTCGGTGTGGATGGCATGACCTTGGAAGATCTCGTGGCGATTGCCCGGGAGAGCGCCAGAATTCGCTTAGCTGCTGAATCGGAAGAACGCATAACCAAGTCCCGGGACCTCGTGGAGCGATGGCTCCAGGAGGGGCGGGTCATTTATGGCGTGACGACCGGGTTCGGGGCACTCAGCGATGTCATGATTCCTGCGGAGGACACCAGACTCCTGCAGCAAAACATCCTCATGAGTCACGCCGTTGGCGTGGGGGAAGTTTTGAGCGAGGAAGCCGTTCGCGCGATGATGGCCCTTCGGGTTAAGGATCTGGCAAGGGGACATTCGGGTATACGGCTGGAAACGGTCCACAGACTCATGGAAATGCTCAACCATGGAATCGTGCCCGTCGTTCCTGAAAAGGGATCTGTGGGAGCAAGTGGAGACCTGGCTCCGCTGGCGCATATGTCCCTGGTTTTGATTGGCCTTGGGGAGGCATTTTATGAAGGGCAGCGGATGTCCGGCGCGGAGGCTCTGAAAAAATGCGGCATGCAACCGCTTCAATTGGAAGCAGCGGAAGGACTCGCGCTGGTGAACGGCACCCAGATGACATCCGCCATCGGTGGGCTGGCTGTTCACGATGCGAAAGAGCTCTCGAAACTGGCTGACGTCGCCGCCGCCATGAGCCTTGAAGTGCTCCTGGGAAGTAGAACTGAATTTGACCCAAGAATCCAGCAGGTGCGGCCCCATCCCGGCCAGGCTGCGGCTGCGGACAATATGCGCCGCATCATCGTGAACAGTGAGATCATAACC
>JADGQM010000429.1 GCA_017881795.1 Syntrophobacteraceae bacterium | reverse complement strand
CGAGGTTTCTTCATGAGGCCTTGATTTGTGGGGCAGGCTTTCCAGCCTGCCTTTTGGCCAGTTCGGCATGGCAGGCTGGAAAGCCTGCTCCACACAGTTTGAACCTTCCCTAAAGCACCGTTGTAGTAATAGCGCTTGTTCACTGTTGTCATCTCTTGCCCGCCCCATCAGCTAGTCCTCGCGGCGGTTGGGCTGCTTCTTTTCCTCCCCGCTGGATTTGCTCTTTCAACGCATGCAGCATTTGCAGTGCGGCCAGCGGCGTCAGGTGATCGATATCAAGCTCCAGGATGCGGTCTTGCAGCCATTCCGAGGAAGGTTTGAAAAGGCTGAGCTGGACCCCCGGTTCCTTATCACGCCCGGATCGCACCCGCTTTTTCGCCACCGCGCTCTGGGCGAGAAATGTGGTTTCGCCTTTTTCCAACTGCACCAGGATTTCTCGGGCCCGCTCGATGACTTCCTCGGGCAGACCCGCGAGTTTTGCCACCTGGATGCCGTAGCTGCGGTTGGTTCCCCCGGGGATCAGCTTATGGAAAAAGAGGATGTCATTTTGCCATTCCTTGATGGCAACGTTGAAATTCTTCACGCGGGGGCGGGTGCGAGCCAGGTCCGTCAGTTCGTGGTAGTGGGTGGCAAAGAGCGTCTTCACCCCGACGCCCTGCAGATCGTGAAGGTATTCGGCCACCGCCCAGGCGATGCTGAGCCCGTCAAAGGTGCTGGTTCCCCGGCCGATCTCATCGAGAATAATGAGGCTCCGGG
This sequence comes from Syntrophobacteraceae bacterium, assembly GCA_017881795.1. Taxonomy (GTDB): domain Bacteria; phylum Desulfobacterota; class Syntrophobacteria; order Syntrophobacterales; family Syntrophobacteraceae; genus JADGQM01. Next base: position 2,713 of record JADGQM010000429.1, on the reverse strand, counting down.
GCGTGGCCTGGTGGAGGATGTTCGCGCTTTCTTGCATTTCCACCAGGAAGGTCGAGCGGCCGCGGGCGAGGTCATCCGCCGCCCCTACCCGGGTGAAGATCCGGTCCACCACGCCAAGGCGAGCCTCGGACGCGGGCACAAAGCTGCCGATCTGGGCCATGAGCACGATGAGCGCCGCCTGCCGCAGGATGGTCGATTTTCCGGCCATATTCGGCCCGGTGATGATCAGCACCTGCTGGCTTTCCTGGTCTAATTCGAGGTCATTGGGGACAAACGAACCCGCCGGCAGGAAATGCTCGATCACCGGGTGTTTACCGTCCCGGATGACGATGGCGTCACCCTGGTTGATGCGGGGCTGGCAATAGTCGTTTCGTGCGGCAACCTCGGCCAGGCCGGCCAGGCAATCGAGTTCGGCCACGAGTTCGGCCATGGTTTGGAACCGTTTGCTGTGGCTGCTGAGTGTTCTGCGCAAATCTTCAAAAAGCTGCTGCTCAAGTTCCAGCCGCTTTTCATCCGCTTCGAGCACTTGCGTTTCGAAGGTCTTGAGCTCTTCGGTGAAGAACCGCTCGGCGTTAACCAGGGTCTGTTTGCGGAAATAATCCGTGGGCGCGGCTCCCAGGTTGGCTTTGGAGATCTCGATGTAGTAGCCGAAAACCTTATTGTAGCGGACCTTAAGAGAGTTGATCCCGGTCCGCTGACGTTCCTGGGTTTCGTAGCTTGCCATCCAGCTCCGGGCATCGCGGCTCAAGTTTACGTAATGATCCAGTTGAGCGTCGATTCCGGAGCAGATCACCCCGCCGGCGTTGAACGTGAGCGGAGGAGGATCGGTGAGGGTCGCTTCGAGCAACTCCGCTACATCGGTCAAATTATCCCAGGAATCCACCAACGCCACGAGTTTCTTCGCCGTGCAGCCGTGCAGGGTTTCTTTGATGCCGGGCAAAACCTGGAGCGACTTTTTCAAGGCGACGAGGTCGCGGGGCGTGGCTAGACCGGCGCTGTTTCGTCCGTTGAGGCGCTCGATGTCGTTCACTTCTTCGAGATGCGTGCGGATTTCGGTCCTGAGGCTGGCCCGCTCCACCAGTTCGGCAACGGCTTGCTGACGGTTGAGGATGCCGGCCAGATCGAGCAATGGATAGCGCAGCCACTGCTGAAACTTGCGGCCCCCCATGGGCGTGCGGGTCTGATCCACAATCGCCAGGAGGGAGCCTTTACGTCCTTGAAAGCTTGCCGATTGAAAGATTTCGAGGTTCCGCACCGTGGCCTCATCGAGGACCATATAATCCGAACGGCTGTAAGGGAGCAATTTCTTGAGGTGGCTGCAGGAACCGAGAAGGTTCGCCTGCAAATAAGCGAGGATGGCCCCGGCCGCGCGAATGCCGGCTTCCATCCGGTGCACGCCGAAGCCCTCCAGCGAGTGGACCTCGAAATGGGTGATGAGACGCTCTTCGGCATGGCGCCGGTCGAAGTCGTCCGGATTCAGCATCGTCCAGGTGAGGTCGAGGTGCGAGCGAATCCGATCAGTCCAGGAGTGGTCCTCATCCTGCGGCAGCAGGACTTCTTTCGGGGAAACTCTCAGGAGCTCTTCTCTCAACGTTTCTTCGGAATCCAGTTCGACCAACCTGAATTCGGCGGTGGAGATGTCGAGATAAGCCAGCCCAAAGGTATGATCGCGACTTCCCCGTGAAACCGCGGCGAGATAGTTGGGCTGGTTGGACAGCAGGTTCTGGCTTTCCAGAATGAGACCCGGGGTGATGACGCGGGTCACTTCCCGCCGCACCAGCCCTTTGGCCTGCCTGGGGTCCTCGACCTGGTCGCAAATCGCCACTTTCTTGCCGGCAGCTACCAGTTTGGCGAGGTAGCCGTCGGCAGCGTGGTAGGGCACCCCGCACATGGGGATGGGGTTGTCCGCCTGCTTGTCGCGTGAGGTGAGCGCGATTTCCAAAATGCCGGCAGCAGCGACGGCGTCTTCCAGAAACATTTCATAAAAGTCCCCCATGCGATAGAGCAGCAAAGCGTCAGGATACTGCGCCTTGATCTCCAAATACTGCTGCATCATGGGGGTCGGTTTGGTCATGTTACGTCCTGTTCATTAAAAAGCAGTGACTAGTGACTAGTGGCTAGTGACAAGTGACAAGTGGCTAGCGATCGGCATGGTAGCCACACTGGTGCACCCAAACGTATGTCCGCACCCTTTTCTGGTGGACGCAAAAAGACGTGCCCACCCTACTGTCGCCTCAAAGCTGAAAATGTCATAGTCGTAGGGTGGGCAGGGTTCCATCCTGCCCACCGCAACTGGATACGGACTTGCGTCCATGAATACTGGCTGAGGTTGCCCATTTTCAAACTGCGGGTGAAGATTACCTTGAAAATTGAATTTTGTCAGGGTTGAATTGATGGTTGGTGGTGGATAGTTGATAGTTGATGGTTGAAGGGTTATCGGCTATCAGTTTTGGGCCATCACTTCCGAGCGGCGAATGGAGGAGAAAATCGCTCATTCCTGCCGGCAATGGTTATATTGCACAGGGGTTCAACTCCAAGAGGCGGAGACTGAGCACCGAAAACTGAGGACCATCAACCCTTAACGACTAACCATCAACCATCAACTATCAACCATCAACGCTTTGAAAGGAACAAATCGTTTGGCCGAACAGGAAGTGATCCGCCTTCGGGGCGTGCGCCAGCATAATCTGAAGAACCTTGATCTCGATATCCC
>JADGQM010000428.1 GCA_017881795.1 Syntrophobacteraceae bacterium | reverse complement strand
TGCTGCGTCTGTTCGGCCGCCTGGAGTTGCCCGGCGCCGCCGGGCAGGTCGGGGCCGGGGAGGTGTTCGGCCGGTTCGAGGCCGCCGAGCCCAACGAGTTGTGGACCGGCGACGCCCTGCACGGACCACGAGTCGGTGGCCGCAAAACCTACCTGCTTGAAGGTGAACTTCCGCCCGGCGAATATTTCACAGTGAGACAGCTTTTCCTCCAGGTCACGAATCTTTTTCTCAAGGACCAGATGTCGTTCGCGAGCGAGCAGATACTGTTGATTGTCTATCTTAACGCCGAATGCCCTTGCCTCGCGCAATTCTTCCAGAACCGCGGGTCGCACCACGCGTCGCAAATAAGCCAATTCCTTAAGCAGTCGATGATGCCCGTAACGCGTGATGGGAACCTTCCTCATGAGCGATGCCTTTGTCCACTGCCCATCTGGAAATGCCGAAAGGATTCCTTGCTCCTCCCACCTGCCCAAAAGGAGGGGAGAGGAGTCATGACATTTCAGGATTTGGATCTATTGCCCCGCGGCCCTTTTCAGGAGTGAAGACGAGAGAGGATGCGCTCAGCCTATGCACTAGTCAAAAAAGTCCGGGGGAATTTCTCCTCGTTGTTGTTTGGCTAAAAAGAGCGAGATGCCAATCACGGTCTTTCCATCCGCGATGACACCCTCCAGGATCAAGTCCTGAGCACGACTCAATTCCACCACTTCCACCCTGGATATCTCATCTGCGTCCGGCTCTGTGGGCAGGCTTCTCAAGCCGGACGCGGCATAGATTCTGATGACTTCGTTTGAGTACCCGATAGCGGGGTAATAACTGAAAAGGTGCAGCAGGCGTTCAGAGCCATACCCGGTCTCCTCCTGGAGTTCCCTGATTGCGCACACATCGAGAGCTTCACCCGGGTCTGCTTTCCCGGCGGGAATCTCAAGGGTCTCTCGATCAATGGCATAGCGCCATTGCCGAACCATAAGGATGCGTCGCTCATCCAAGAAAGGGACGACGGCAGCGGCTTCGGGGTGATCAATTTTGATGCGTTCGGTAATTCTCCCGGTTCGCAGGCGGACCGTGTCAAGTTGGGCGCTGAAGTGTTTTGCAAACAACATGCTGAGGGTTCTGATCTTCTCTTCCATGGGCAATCCAAATTATCAACGGTCTATGATCAGTTGTAGAATCGGGTTTATGCGACTCGGCCAACGGCGGATGAACTCATCAGGCTAAATTAAGAATCGATACGCCACCCCGGATTTTCAAGAAAAGTAAAGCATTTTTCAGGATGGGGATCAAGCGGGATGTCCGGAAAGTCAGGACATTCAAGGTTTCGGAGTCACGATCAGGGGCGAGCCCGTGGCAATCGGGGAAAGGTGTGGAGCCTTAAGGATCGCCTTTGGGGGAAAAAGAGCTTGATGCAGTCGCAGGTATTTGCTACAGGGGGGCGTGCCATGATGAAAAAATGGTGTGAGTTGCGTATCCCCTCGCGGGTCGTATTTCCCTTTCGGAATGAGGGCCTGCGCTGCCTGGCTTTTAAAGGACGAGACGAACAAAGGACCCTGTTATGAGTGACACCGCCCAGCTTATCCACGCGTTTCCCAAGAATCCACTGGAAGAGATCAGAGTTTCGCTAACCGAATTCAAAAAGAAACAGTATATCGATCTCAGGGTTTATTACAAAGGAGACGACGGGGAATACCATCCTTCCAAGAAGGGTATTACCGTCTCTCTTGATCTTTTTCCAGACCTTGTGGAGGCGATTGAAAAAGCGCGAGAATTAGTGGGCGAGTAGACTGCGGGTGCCAGGCTGAGCTTTTAGCCGCCCCCTACCGGCGGGAAGAGGGCCAGGCGTTCATCTCCCGTCAGCATCGTGTCCCAATCCCCATGGACGCCGTTCACCATGATGAGCTTCACTTCGTGTTCAGGAATAAGCAGGCGCTGAGCCACGTCTCGGACGGAAGTTCCCTGATCGATTGCGATCGCATGTCCGGCTGCCGCGTCATAGCCAGGGATATATTTCCTGAGGGTCGCCGCTAGAAGAACCGTTAACGCCATGAATCAACCTCGCAGATTTTGGATTTCGAGGGTCTCACCGGGAGCATCATTAACCGGATCAGAAGGGGGTACTCTAAGCCTCTCTCAGGTTGACATGCTGTGCCGGTAAACCCGCTTGATCTGAACATTGGAGATGAGAGCGGTATAGTTTTTACCCTGTTCCAGATCAACCTGAATTGTTCTTTTATCAATTTCCATATAGCGTGACAATACGGCGATAATATCGTTTTTGAGCGCTTCCATAATATCCGGTGCGATGTCCATCCGGTCATGCATGAGCACCACCTGCATGCGCTGCCGGGCCATCTGTGAGCTTGCCTTCTCTCCAAAAAACCGACGGATTGCTTTCAGCATGAGATAAGTCTCCTTCCTAGCTCCAGATGAATCGCTTCATGCGGTCCATAATGGTCACTTTCTGTTCCATGTCCAGAGCAATATCTTCCCCGTTCAGACGCGCTGCTATTTGCTGGAAAGCAACTCCTGCTTTACTGCCTCGATCGTGAACCAGGGGTGTGCCACGGTTTGTCGATATTACGACTTCCTCGCTTTCCGGCACGACTCCCAGGAGCGGCACCGCAAGAAGCGATATGATGTCCTCAGTGGACATCATATCGCCCTTCTTAACCATGCGGTGGTTCAGACGGTTGATAATAAGATGGATGTCTTTCAGTAAGCCCGCTTCGAGCAATCCGATCACCCGATCGGCGTCGCGAATGGCGGAGACTTCAGGCGTGGTCACCACGATCGCCGTTTGTGCTCCGGCAACGGCATTCTTGAAACCCTGCTCGATTCCGGCAGGGCAGTCGATGATCACGTAATCGAATTCTTCCGCCAGTTCCGCGCATAAATCCTTCATTTGGTCAGGCGTCACGGAGGTCTTCTCGCGCGTCTGAGCCGCCGGAATGATGTACAGATTGTGCAACTTGCGGTCTCGGATCATTGCCTGCTGCTTGCGGCATTTGCCTTCGATAATGTCCACCAGGTTATAGACGATTCGATTCTCCAGGCCCATGACCACATCGAGATTGCGCAGACCGATGTCCGCATCAATCATAACCACGCTATACTTCTTTTTTGCCAACACCGTTCCGATATTGGCGACGGTAGTGGTCTTGCCCACCCCGCCCTTACCCGATGTTACGACAATAGTTTTCCCGGTCATGGTTCATCCCATCCGTCTTTCAAGGTGAAAGGTTCATGGTTCAATCAGGATTCCTCCGGTTCTAAAACGTGATGACTTCAATGAGATTGTCCTGGATCTCCGCAATTTCAAAGCGTCTGGGAGTCGGTTTGCTCCCGCGGGGAGTAACCGCGACGATGTCGGCAATTCTGATCTGAGTAGGTTCGATGCCGAGTGCCCAGATCCGGGCCGAACGGTCACCCGCTGCTCCGGCATGGGCGACGCCCCGAAGATTTCCAAAGATGATAA
>JADGQM010000427.1 GCA_017881795.1 Syntrophobacteraceae bacterium | reverse complement strand
GGGCGGACGCCGCGCTCGATTCCGGCAACCTACGTGGGCGTGTGGGACGAGATCAGAAAACTCTTCGCCTCGCTCCCCGAAGCTTACATTCCGCACCCAGCTGCCGGGGTAGGGGGTATTTTTAGCGCCCACATCGCTCCCCTGCTCATCCGGCCCTGGGTTGCTCGGTAAAGATGGCGGGTTTGAGGCCAAGTGCTTGAAGCCATTGGAGTTGGACCGGATTCAATGGCCGGTTGAGCCTCCGTTGAGAGCCGATTCTGATAACCGTGGTGTTTTTGAACTTGCTGGTGACCATCAGCGCCGTGGGACTGGTCGTCGGTTTATTGTCCCAGCCGGTCAAGGGACGGCCGGTTTCTTTGACATGTTTTCTGAGAGATCGTTCGATAAGTCTCCAGATGAGAAGCGAGATGAGCAGAATAAGGCCCAGTGCCTCGATGCGTTCTTCTGTTTTGAGGAAGATCGCATTCACCACGGCAGGGTCCTTGAGGAACGCGAAGTTCTGTTCCACCCCGTGCTGCTCTTTATAGAGGGAGAGAATCTCTCTGGCATCGGCGGCGCCTTCGCCTTCCTTGGCAACATTGGTGAGTAGCACGAAGCATCCTGCTTCCATTCTCATCTGTTCCAGCGCCGAAGCTTTTTGCTCCAGATGGTAACTCACCCGGTAGCGGATTTTGGTGACTTGCCTGGGCTGGTCCTTTTTGGGACGTCCCCTGGCGTATGTGTACAGGGGTTGTATTTCGTAGGAGAGGTCGTGGTAGCGGCATGGCTGGGATGCCCACGATTGTGCAGCCGCCTTGGCATCGGCTTCGCAAGCATACTCGGAAAGACACTGCTCCCGGAAGTTCTTTCCAATCGACGCCGATTCTTTGGCCAGTTCCCGTTTGATCTTCTTCTGCCTTCTTTTGTCGTGGGCGCTTGAGTGGACGACCACGGCGCGATACGTTTTCTCATAAAGGGTGACCGTGGTCTCTGCGGCACGGTAAAGAGCAGCTGGCCGATTTGCTGTTGGTTTGGTTCGGGAGAGTTGTCCAAGCTCTTCCCACTGATTGGAACGAATAGCTTCTGAGATTGCCCGTCCACACTCCGCGTAGCTGGCGGGTAGTCGAGTGATGAAGGGTTGCCCTTCGCTCAGTTCCTTCAGGTTCTTCGGGGTCACCAAGGCAGAATCTGCGATATAGATGAACGCCTTCTCGCCTACTCCGAACCGAGCCATGTGTTCGCTGATCTGGCTGAGAATGGTGTTGTTGATCTCTTTGTCGGAACGGTTTCCATCTTCATTCTTTCCAAATATGGGGATCTTATCGCCGACACACAGGGTGGAGATCAGGAATTGCTTGAGATCCGGGCGATGGTCCTTACTGTAGCCTTCAATGATCTCAAATGGTGGAGGGGAAGCTTCATCCACTTGATATTCCCCATGGACATTGACGGAGGTGGTGTCGAAATGCACAGCACGGGTGGATATCTCGTGTTTTAGAACCGCCTTCATGGCTAATTCGGAAAAGATCCGTTGCGTTCCGGCCTCAAAAAGGAGGTCCAGAACCCGACCCACGGTGTCGTCGTTGAATACGCCGACTGGAACACGCTCTCCCAACAGGAGCTCAGTGTCACGGCCCTCAAAGAACTCCACCAAACGATAGAGAGGTGATCGCCCCGTGAGCGTATCCAAGACAAGTCCAAGAACGATGGTGCCCGGTTTGACCCCCATCTGCGTCGGCGCGAGGCGGTTGACCGTCTCCACCAGATCCAGATCATCGGCAAAGGCTTTGAGGATCAGGAGATGGTCAACCTGTTGGGCATCGATGTCCAGACTGCTTGTCGGATCAATCGAAGGCCCTGGCCCAGGGGGCTGATTCAAATTGGTCTTGTCGGTATCCGCACTCATCCAGCTTCGGATACCACACTCGAATTCAAATGACCAGAAGAAAGTTCACAACCCAAATTGCCCTATTCGCGGCCCAAAGGGTGCGGAATGTGAGATGCTCGGCCTAGCCCACACCTTTTCCATCCCTTCGCAAGCTGCCTGCATTGCGGAAACAAAGATTGTCAAGGCTTTGGGAACCGGTGCCGGAATGGGACTGTTCCGTTTCTGGGAAAGGGTCGGAAATGTTGCGGGACCCTTATTTTTGGGCTGTTTAATGGCTTGGGCGGGGTACGATCAAGCCGTGGTGATATTGGGACTCATGACCGTCGTGTGCACCATCGGGTTCCTGTTGATCATGGCGTTGGACAAGCGCCGGCAGAAATCCCGCCGGCATTGAGAGGATGCCCCAAAGGTCCAACCAATCGTCACCCCCGCAAGTTTTTAGCGGGGGTCCAGGGGTCTAGAAGAATCTGGATTCCCGCTAGAAGAATGCGGGAATGACGTTCGGGGGCCTTTTCGATTCTGTAAGCATTTCAAAGAAGGCGCGGGAATGTGGCGCCTTTCAATTCTTGGGGGCAAATTCAGGGTACAGTTTGCGCATGCAATCCGGACAGATCGAATGGGTGAACTGCGCTTGGGTATGCTCTTGAAGGTAGGTTTCAAGAGCAATCCAGGACTCCTGCACATCGTAGGGCGCCCCTTCTTTGCGGATTTTCTTGCAGTTAGCACAAATTGGAAGTAAACCCTCCAGGGTTTTGATTTCTTTCAGCGCCTTCTGAAGTTCTTCATTCAGAAGGCGCAACTGCATGTTCTTCTCGGCGAGCTCCTGGTAGGATTGGTGGATGCGATCTCGTGCTCGCTTCAACTCCAGATGAGTGCGCACGCGAGCGAGGAGCTCCGCAGGGTTGAAAGGCTTGGTCACATAATCTACTGCTCCGACATCAAAGCCTTTAATGATGTCATCTCGGTCGGTTCTTGCGGTTAAGAAAATGATAGGCGTGGCTACGACCCTAGGAATCTTCTTAAATCTCATGCAGACCTCGAACCCGTCCATTTCAGGCATCATCACGTCCAGAAGGATGAGGTCGTAAGGATCCGAAAGGATCATTTCAAGCGCCTGCTTGCCGCTCATCGCAAAGGAAACGGCATAGCCTTCCTCTTGCAGGATATTGCCCAGCACCTGGATGTTTGCAGGGATATCATCCACAATCAGAATCCCGAATTGCTCCGTTTCGTTTTGAATCATTTTGCTACTTTCGCTTGGGCTCGATTTTTCCAATTCCAATCAGCATGGTCTGCTTCGCCGTTTCCATCCTCCGCCCTCCGCTTAAGGGAGTTTCAGACCCAGGATCTGGGCGATGGCGAGCAGATGCGTTCTGGCCTCTTTGAAGTTCAGACGGCCCAGATTCGATTCAAGCTGCTCCAGGGCAGGTTGGACCTCACCACCTGTCATCTTTTCCTTGAGCTGACCGAAACACTTCTTGGCAGTATAGTTATTTTTCTTCAGAAGGCTATCCAATTCCATCAGGAGAGGGGTCAGCGCGGCAGCATCGGCCTGTCCTTGGAGTTGGGGCTGTGCTGTGGGACCGACTGGTGTGACGCCCGCC
>JADGQM010000426.1 GCA_017881795.1 Syntrophobacteraceae bacterium | reverse complement strand
TTGTCATCATAATGGCCGCACTGGGGTGCGGCACTCCCAGGTGCGGCGCTCCCAGGTGCGGCGCTCCCAGACTCCTTCATCACAAAACACCCTTTTACCGGAAAACATCCTTCATGAACTCATGAACGCACTGAAGAATGTGCGTGTGGTTATTCGGCCAGAATTTCCCGGCGACATACTGAAGAACTGTCTTCCGATCTGTCGTAACTACGCTGCCATCAAGAGATAGATGCCGTCGAAAATGTAGGCGTCAATGTAGTCAAAAATCTTGGCTGCTCCGTAATCCGGGTAAATGCCTTTACGTTCCGCACGTTGGATGCTTGATAGTGGCTTCCGCAATCGATCAAAGTTCAAGGCAACTTCTCCGACGCCCTTCACCTCCCAGCGCTCCGGGATGGGGCCGAGGAAGCATTCGTAAATCTTGCCGGTCGTTGATGGCCGCACCGATGTTGGCCCCTTCCGGCAGGGTGCTCAGCGCCGAGAAGCGCGCCGCCTCGGACAGGTAGAGCACGCCTTTTGCCTGATAGTCCAGCGGGCCGATCTTACGCAGCCCGCTACCCGCACCCGCCAGTTCCTTCGCCTCGGCTTGGAACTTGTGGTCGGCATAGCGCAGAAAGACCAGCCTCAGCACCGGAACGGAGTATTCCGAGGACTTCAGCTTGGAATTGGCCCACAGTTCATCCACCGCGTCCCACAGGCGGGATTCGATGTTGTTTCCGTTATGGTTCATGCGTTGTCCCATAGGCCGGATCTCATTTGCCGTCTAACGGAACGCGAGATCAGTGGGCACCGCCTTAGGCGCGGGAGCTGGGTTTTTTGCAACTCGCGTGCCAATGGGGGCGAAGCCGCAAAGCAGTGCCGCTCCATTGAGTGGTTCGCGCCCTGTTCATGACTTCAATCGGTCCGATCCGGGTACATAGGCTACAGCATGTCAACAATAACTTTTCCTTAACGACGGTGAGTGAGTGGCAGCGCAATCCAACGCCAGTTCTCGATGGGTTACGGTGCGACAGCAACGCCGAACCCGCCGTACAGAAAATGGCTGCACGATGGACACCTTCGTTTGCGGGCCTGTGCATGGCGCAATGTGGTGCAAAATATCAATTTAAAGATCGAGGCATTGCCTATAACGATCGGGTTGCACTACCGAGGCCAACGTTTTCTTGTCTCCAGGTCGCCATTAAAACCTTGCAGTGTCGAGTCGGTCAATTAAAGACGGCTTGCGGGCATGCTCCTGTCGGAGGCCCGTGAGTCGCACTCCGAAATCGCCGCGCTCGGTGCGGGCATAGAGATCGCGAAGGTCAACAAGGAGCTTGACGGCCTGGTCATAGTTTTTCTGCTGCTTCGTCGCGATCAGCGTGTCGACCTCAGCCCAGAGCTTGGGCTCACGGCCAGCGATCCCGTCGAGGTACTTCTCCCTCGCGAGCGCGGCTTCGCGTGCGCGGCGCGCCTTTTCCCCTGCCTGTTTCTCCGCCTCGAGACGGCGTCTCTCCTTGGTGTAAGCCTCGGCAGCCTCCCGCAACTCCCCCACCGTCCTGCGAGTCCCTGGCGCCTGGTTGGCCCCACCCGGCTGATCCTTCATGAACCGCTGCAGCAGTTCGGCAACCAGGGCTTGCTCGCTGTCCACGATGAGGCGGGTAAGCACGTCGTTTTTCTCAGTGATCGAGAGCCCGGCGATCCAGGCATGCACCTCGTCGCGCCTGGGCATCACCTCTTCCATCGGCGCACTTGCCTGCGCGGCCACATGAAGAAGGTCCCCATCGATGCGCAGGAACTGAGTCAGACTTTCGAGCGAGGCGCTCAATTGTCCGAGTCCAGCCGGCACCGGTGGCTCGGTCTCTTCCTCGTCGAGCTCGCCGGTTTGCACCCCCAGGAGCCAGCCCAGGTATAGCGCCCGGAGGTCTCCCCGGGCCAGTTCGGCGCGCACTGAGATCAGCGAGGAGAGTTCACCTTCGCCCTCGACCCACTCACCTCCTTCTTCATCATCCGAGACGAAGGACAGGATGAGCTTGCCGTCCTTCTCCCGCAAGGAGGCGCTCCGGCCATCACAGTACTCCCCCGCCGTGGACGGGTTGAGCAGCCGTGAAGGGAGTCGCAGCTTGAGCTCGTGCGTGCCCCAGTTCGCCAGATAGAGAAAGGCATCGAAATACTTCTCCATCCACCCATCCTCGTCACCCTTGAAGTTGCCATAGGAATAGTCGACGGCAAAGCTGGTCGCGGTAATCCGGGCGCGGCTCGAAAATGACCGCAGCTCGCGCATCTGCTCATCGGTAAGTGGCCGGTCGATAGCCTGGAACTCGTAGTATTGATATTCGCTCATGAAACCTCCTTTGCTTGTCGCTTGGCCGCGCGCCGGGCTTCTTTCAAAAGGCAACTGGAGCAATGACTCTGTTTGTGGGGCAGGCTTTCCAGCCGGTCATGGTTCTGGCAGGCTGGAAAGCCTGCCCCACTGGACAGCATCCAAACCCGCCCCCAGACTTTTGTGCAGCTGCTTATCGGGGGAAGAACTCGTCGCCCTCGTCATCTTCCTCCGAAAGCCCCTCGGCCATGGCCAGGGCTTCGTGGACCGCCTCGACGATGTCCTCGTCGTTGGAATCCAGGAGATCGCTGAGTACGGATCCTGCTTCCTGGGGACGGATGCTGGCTACAGCATCGATCGCGGCGAGCAGTAACGACTTTTCGGTTGTCGCCGAGGTGACGAGCGCCTTGATGTGCGGCCAGGCCTTGCTCACTTCCCAGCTTCCGGCAGCGCACACGGCCTCGTAGTGAATGTCCGGGTCCTTGCTGTTCAGCGCTTCGAGAATCTGCTTGTCAAAGCCGCGCACGTACTGCATGCAAAAGACCGCGGTGAGCTTCCATGCCTCATCGCCGCTGGCATATGCCGCACGGATTGCATCCTTGTGCCATTCCTGAGGGGCCCGGACCGAGGCCTCGAGAATCTTCCGCCGGACCTTCTCGGGAACGGCGGCATCCCGGTAAAGCTCGCGAAGCGAATCCTGGATTCGGTGAAATGTTTTTTCGGAGATCAGCGCCTCGTCAGGGTCTTCGAGGCCCTCCATATCCATGTAGTCAAGGACCGGTCCCAGGGAGATCACCGCCCTGATTCGCAACTCCTCCGACTCGGCTCCACTTCGAAGAACCGACAATAAGCCCGCGACCAACTCCTCGTCGATCACGTTGAAGTCTCCTGCCAGTTCCGCAGCCAGAAGGCGGTCGGACTCTAGAGCCTGACCGTCACTGAGGATGCCCAGGATCACCATCTTGGCGCTCTCCGGCCAGTCCCAGGGTGAGGTGTCATACAGGGTCTTCACGTCCATGTTTTTTCCTCCATGTGCTCAGATTGGTCGCGGTGCTCTTCTCTCATCTTCTCCGTCTTGACCTTATCGAGAAGGAATATCGCCCCCCTGATTGTCAGACGGATTGAGCCAGAGCACCCTGTCAAAGATGCACTCCGCCCTGCCCACTCAACCAAGCCGCC
>JADGQM010000119.1 GCA_017881795.1 Syntrophobacteraceae bacterium | reverse complement strand
CGAAGGCATGCTTAGCCCTCATGATGTCCGAGCGAACATTGTGACACGGACATAACGCGCAATAATTGCACAGATCCACCAGGTTTCTCAGTTCCTCGGGAGTGATCGGCTCGTTGTTCTCTTTTTCCTTATCGTAGAGTCGGTATAATTCAGGAAACACCAGGCAGGGCGTGTCCTCCATGAGGAATCTGCAGATGTCACAATCCGCGCACGCCTCGATGACCTCCCGCGCCATTTTTTCAGGGTTATTTTCTTGCATTTTATAGCTCCAGATCGAGATAAGCACTTCTCAGAGATATTTGTTGCAGAACTGTGATCGTCAATAAGGCGCCACGATCTGCCTACATCTACACTCTTAACAAGAAGCCTGACACCGCTAGGCCAGGTGCGACTTCAACCCGAGATTCTTCTGCTGTTCCAGGCGCTTGAGGAATTCCTTGAGCAGACGAAATGCTTCCCTTTCATCTCTGTCCATGACAATCATTTTCATCTGCACGAATTCTTCTTCTGAGACAGTCAGCACCATGATCTTCCTTCGCCGAAATAGCTTTTCATAAACGGGTCAGCAATCCTGCTGCCTGCCCTTTTCTCGTCCGCGTTTCAGAAACACTCCGAAAAAGAGATACCCTCCCAAAAGCAGGAAAACCGCATCGCGAATCACGTACCATCTGGTCAGGGGATCCCCCTGGGTGCTGGTGCTGAAGCAACCGCAGTGAATATCAAGACCGCGTGCCAGGTTAAATAGCAGAGAACCGAAGAAAGCCAGAAGAAGCAGGTTCGCCAAAACGACCGTGCCCGGAATCCACAGTCCAACAATCAGCAGAGTTCCAAGAACAAGCTCCACCCAGGGCAGTACAATCGCAGTGACATTGATGAAGGCGTCAGGGAGGATTTGATAATTGTAGACCATCCGGGCAAACGCATCCGGGTGAAGGATTTTGTCGATACTGGCGGCAATGAAAATCGCACCGACAAGCAAGCGTACCCAAAACAGTAACGGCCTCTGAAAAAGCATCTTGAGGCGGCTTTGCCCTTTCCCTGCGTCAGCATCACCGGATGGTTCATCAGAGCGGGCACAATTCAACCCACACAAGAGATCGCCTTCACCGCACGGGGTCGTTTCAAACTGCAGCACCGGGTGATCGATCCTGAAATGATGCAGCAGCAGGTGACGGATTTTCTGGGACAGTGGTTCGACCCTGCTCAAGCTTTGATCGGGCACCACTACGTGGCAGGATAAAGCCACACTGGAGGAGCACAAATTCCAGGCATGGAGATAATGAACGCCGTTGACGCCGGGCACGCGCTCTAGGAAATCCTTGACCTTGCCGATCTCCAGGCCGCTCGGCGTGGCATTCATCAAAATGTCACCTGCCGTTTTCAGAATCGTCCAGCAGTTCCAGGTGATGAAGCAAGCAATTATGATGGACAAAATCGGGTCAAGCCAATACCAGGGCTTGAAAGTCAGGATGATGCCGTTCACCAGCACCACCACCGAGGTGAGAAGGTCCCCCAGCATGTGGAGAAAGGCGCCTCTCATATTCAGGTTGTGTTTTGAGTCACGATGCAGAAGCCAGGCCGACAAGCCATTACCCAGGACGCCGATACCGGCGGCGATGATGACCAGCGGACCGGTGACGCTCTCTAAGCGATGCAGACGTCCGATGGCTTCGTAAATGATAAAACCGGCAATCCCGGTCAGGAGCGCAGCGTTAATCAAAGCGGCCAGAATCTCCGCCCGGCGGTAGCCGAAGGTGTTGCGAACAGAGGCCCCTCTCCTGGCGATGCGATTGGCAATATAAGCAATCAATAGGGCGGTAAAGTCGCTAAAATTGTGGGCTGCATCAGAAATGAGCGCCATGCTGTGAGCACGCACGCCAAAAACGACTTGCACCGCCGGGATAATCAGATTCAACACGAGTGCCACCACAAGCCTTCCGGCACTGGTATGGCTCACAACAACAGCACACTCCTCAGCGTGATGGTGGTCGTGCAGATGGCCCGAATCCTGACTTGCAGGCTTCTCCGTGCCAGACGCTTGCTTTTCGTATGTATCTTCCAACACTTTCCCTTCATTTGCTTTGTGGTCGTCGTTAAAACCAACCGGAAGAATCACTCAGACCAAGGGGCGGACGTTTCAATCGACAAATTTTACTTCTACGCTTGAAAAACCAACTCACAGCGTCACCCCAGCGAAAGTCTGGGCCCAGAAAGCCTTGCAGAGCCTGGATTCCGGTTTTCACCGGAATGACGAATTAGGTCTTTCTGACACTTCTTCAACAGTCCGCCTAGGGCTGGCAGGATACGTGACAGACCCCTGTGGGGGTCTCGACGGCATAGGGGAAGTATCTCTTCTTGAACCAGAGTGCCACGCTAACCAGGCTGATCAAGACGGGAACTTCCACCAGGGGGCCGATGACGGCGGCAAGGGCCTGCCCCGAGTTGATGCCGAAGACCGCTACCGCGACTGCGATAGCCAGTTCGAAATTATTGGATGCCGCAGTGAAGCTCAAAGTGGTCGATTGTTCGTAGGTTGCTCCCACTTTCATGGACATGAAAAAAGAGACGAAAAACATGATCACGAAATAGATGCACAGGGGAAGCGCCACTCGCAAAACGTCGAGAGGAAGCTGAACAATGTATTCGCCTTTGAGGGAAAACATGACCAGAATGGTGAAGAGCAGGGCAATGAGCGTGATGGGGCTGATTCTGGGAATGAATTTTCGTTCGTACCATTGCTTGCCTTTGGTCTTGAGGCCGATGAGTCGGGAGAGCATCCCCGCAATAAAGGGAATGCCGAGGTAGACAAACACGCTTTCGGCAATCTGGCCCATGGAAATATCCACTATGGTGCCAGTCATGCCGATCCACCGCGGGAGTACCGTGATGAAAATGTAGGCATAGACGGAGAAGAAGAGCACCTGGAAAATGGAGTTGAAAGCCACCAATCCGGCGCAGTATTCCGTATCCCCGCCCGCCAGATCATTCCAGACAATGACCATGGCGATGCAACGCGCGAGTCCGATCAGGATCAATCCGACCATGTATTCAGGGTAGCCGGAGAGTAAAGAGATGGCCAAGACGAACATAAGGATCGGGCCGATCACCCAGTTCTGGACGAGGGAAAGGACCAGGACTTTGACATTACGAAACACTTGCCCCAATTCCTCGTACTTTACCTTGGCAAGCGGCGGGTACATCATGAGGATGAGTCCGACAGCAATGGGGATATTGGTGGTTCCCATCTGAAAGCGATTGATCAGGTCGCGGATACCGGGATAGAGATAGCCGCCGCCCACTCCCAACGCCATAGCGAGAAAAATCCACAGGGTCAAAAAGCGGTCAAGAAAAGAGAGTTTCTTTGTAACTGAAGCTTCCATGAGCCTTCTCCTCGTCTCTGTTCAGTTCTATTCATCCAGAATCTTAGGGAGTTTTTCCACAAACTCCTTGATTTCATCGCGAACGCGCCGGTAGTGAACCATCGCTTCCTCTTCCGTGTGCGCACCGGCAGCGAGAAGCGGAGGATCATCAAAACCCACATGGAGCACCCTGGTTTTGGCGGGAAAAAAAGGACATCCCTGATGCGCCTGATCGCAGAGCGTGATTACATACTCGAATTCTATGTGTTCAAGCGCATCAACATCCTTCGAAGCTTGGCTTGAAATATCGATGCCCACCTCCGCCATGGCCTTCACCGCCCTGGGGTCGACAGCGTGCGGTTCAACGCCGGCCGAATAGGCATCAATCTGCTCGCCCTTTAGGACGCGAGTCCAGGCTTCGGCCATCTGGCTCCGGCAGGAATTGCCCGTGCATAAAAAAAGGACCTTCAATTTCTCTGCTTGTGCAGTCATCGCTTCCTGCCTCCTCGCACCGTAAAAGCTAATGCTACCAGTCGAGTTGAAATTGCCCGAGATAGGTTGCAAGCTTTTGTTTGTTGTCTTCACTCAGAAGGGGACAATCACCTGGCCCTTTGCCTCCCTCTGCCACTTGCGCGGCAAAAACCATACACGTGGGTTGACCACATTCGCGGCAGTTGGTTTTCGGCAGAAGCCTGAGGATCTCGATTACCCGGGGTTTGGGAGCGCTTTCGAAGCGCGGTTCGATCTCTTCTCGCTTTTCCCAGGTTTCGTTGATCTCCCCCTTGAGCCATTCCAGGATCTTGTCAACCTCGGATTCATCCTTGAGGGCATTGACGGCAATCTGGCGAGGATGCACGGTGATGAGCTTCCCGTGGGTCTTGAAGGTCACGGAGGGTGGCTCCCTGGTGTACTGGTATCCTCCCAGCACCGCATTGAGATAGGGTAGGACATCGGCAATGTCCTCATCCAGATGGGCAATGCAATGCAAGGACTGGAAACTCGGGTTGCACCCCGGCCGAAAGACTTCTTTCCGGTAACTTTTAAGTAACATTCGACACCTCACCCCTGGCAACAAGCAGGCTATTTGAGCCAGCGCAGGACTTCTCCCTTGGAGGGGATCTTCCCTGTAGATTTAACATTCCCATCGATCACTACTGCCGGTGTTGAGAAAATGCCGTGCCTGGCGATCTCTGCGAGATCCGTGACGTACTCAACCTCGGCGGTCACTCCAGCTTCCGCAACTGCCTCTTTCACAATCTTCTCCGTTTCGTGACATTTCTTGCAACCGGGTCCTAAAACCTTGATCTTCATTTTTCTCTCCTCGTTTACCGATGTGTTGGTAATCGATCCCAACGCATGATCGCTAGATCAGCATGTTGAACAAATAGCCGACAATGATAATCCCTACCGCAACTACCGCGGTAAAAACCATAATGAGCCTCGGCTTGAGAACCTTGCGCAAAATGACTGTCTCAGGAAACGAGATGGCCACCACGGACATCATGAAGGCAAGGACAGTTCCCATTGCCGCGCCTTTCTCGATGAGCGCGGATACCACCGGTATGATTCCGGCCGCGTTGGAGTAGATGGGGATGCCGATCAGCACCGCCACGGGCACCGACCACCACGCCCCCTTACCCATGATCGAGGCCAGATAACCCTCCGGCACATACCCATGAATGCCGGCCCCAACGGCAATGCCCACGATGACGTATATCCACACCTTGCCGACAATATCGCGCACAGCTTCAAGGCCAAAACGAATGCGATCTGCGAAGGTCTTTCGCTCCTCGTCATAGACGCCACTCTCGCCCACCTGGATTTGATAAACCCAATCCTCAAGATGGTGTTCCATCTTCAGGCGGCCAATCGTCCAACCCGCCAGCATGGCAATGATCAATCCTGTGCTCATATAAATCGCGGCGATTTTCCAACCGAAGAGTCCGTAGAGTAGGACCAGAGCGATTTCGTTGACCATCGGGGCGGAAATGAGAAACGAGAATGTGACTCCGAGAGGCACGGAAGCGGTGAGAAAGCCGATGAAAAGCGGCACCGCCGAACAGGAGCAAAAGGGTGTCACAATGCCGAGCAGGGCGGCCAGCACATTTCCTGCCGATTCACGCTTCCCGGCAAGGATCCTGCGGGTGCGTTCCGGGGTAAAGTAGGAGCGGATGATGCCCACTCCAAAAACCACCAGAATCAGGAGCATGAGGACCTTGGGGGTGTCATAGAAGAAGAACTCCACGGCGCTTGTAAGATGCTGCGTGTTTCCCAGCCACACAAAGTGGGCGGACAGGAGGTCCACAAGGTGGCGAGCCAACCAGCCGGCAAATGGCTCCAGGCTCTTATAGACAAACCACCAGGCCACCAACATGGGGACGCCGATCAAGCCATACTTTAGATTCCATTTCCTGGTGTGCTCCGAGGAGTATGCAATTGCATTGACGTCCTCACCGTGTAGACCAATGCAGCTTTCAGCTTCGTCCGTTCTCATTCCTTTTCTCCATTCCTGAACGGTTTTCCGGGTACTTCGACCCTATTAGGTAGAAGTCTCCGAAGCCTCCCTCAGTTTCAAACCTCTTACTTCCCGATAACTGACTGATTAGCTTCGATGAGCCAGGCCTTGATCTGGTTCCGTGGAGGCACCTTGCCGACCGCTACGACTTTGCCGTTGATCACCAAGCCCGGCAACCCCATCACCCCATACCGGGCAACCTCTTTTATGTCGGTAACGTGGTCCAGACTCGCGGGGAGATCCAACTCGGTCAACAGTCCCATTACCGTTTGCTCGAGGCTGTCGCATTGGACACAGCCCATCCCCAAGACCTTGATTTCAAGACCTTCATTGCGGGTCTCCCCCAGCTCATGGCCGATGGATTTCCGGAATTCCCGCAGAAAGGCTTGCCCATATTCATCCTTTGCTCCGTCGGGAATGTAGTTGCGTAGTGACAACTCCCGCATCATGAAGGCGGCGACTTCTTCATCGCTCTTTCCCGCGTGCGTCGCTGCCATTTGCTCTACGAGCTGTTTCAACCCGAGTATGCCGATATCAAATCGTCCAACCCTGATCCGGGTGAAATCCTGATCTTCCATAAACTTTCTCCATCCGCTTCCCGTTGCTCCGGATTTTTATCTCTTGCAGATTTGCTCTCGGTTTATTTCTGGGAGCCTCTTGGCCATACCGAGAACCTCCGGGTCGCTGTCCAGCCAGTGTCTAAGATTGCCCAACAGAGTCGCTGCATACGGGTTGCTTTTCCCATCGGCCAGCGAATAATTGACCCACAGGCCGCTCTTGCGGTAGGTCACCAGACCGGCCTCTTCAAGGATCTTCAGGTGCTTCGAGGCCGTGGGCTGAGCCAACTCGAGAGTGGCCTGAATCTCACAAACACACATGGAACGATGCTGAAGCATCTTCACGATCTTGACTCTGCTCGGATCGGAGAGCGCTTTGGTAACTCCAATAAATTGCTTCATAGGAATGCTCCATTATATGGTCGAATCGGAATATAATAAAATTAGACTGAAGCGTCAAGCGATTCTTAGATGAAACAACAATATAATAAAAATTGGTTTTATGAATTATGTATTGCTCAAAAAGAATGTAAAGCCAGACAAAATATTGGATTTCACGAAAAAGGCCGCGACCCACACCTTAGCTGAAACTTCAGCGCCGTTTTCGCGAATATTCGAACATTGGCTTTGTTTGCAGATCCATGCATTCTATGATATACGGAGTTTTCCCAAAGAGAAAAGCATCTTAAGGTGGTTGCTCAATGACCTATGCATACCAGGATCACTACTTTCACCGGGCCAAGAAAGAGCATTTTCTGGCGCGCGCGGTCTATAAGCTCGAGGAGATTCAAAAGCGTTACAAGCTCCTGAAACCGGGAAATCGTGTTCTCGATCTCGGGGCCGCCCCCGGTTCCTGGCTGCAGCTCACCAGTGTCATCGTCGGCGCCAGGGGTCTTGTGGTCGGCATTGACATCAAGAGCATAGACCACTCCTTTCCAACTAACGTGATCGTTTTCCAGCGCGATATTTTTGAACCGGGGTTTGTGGAGGAACTGGCGAGCGAGTATGCTCCCTTCGATGTCGTCCTGAGTGACATGGCTCCTGCGACATCCGGCATTCGCGTTGCTGACAGCGCACGTTCGGCGCTGCTTTTTGAACAGGCTCTCCAGGTGGTCCCGTTGCTGCTTCGGCCAAATGGCCACTTTCTGGCCAAGATTTTTCAGGGAAGCGATTTCCACCAACTGCTGCCAGAGGTTAAAAAGACGTTCACCTCCGTCAAAGTGGTAAAGCCTGCGGCATCACGTAAACAGAGCAAGGAAGTCTACATCCTGGCTATGGGTTTCAAAAAAAAGAGGAAGGAGGCTGATTCATGTCCGGACATTCCAAATGGAGCACCATCAAACATAAGAAAGGGGCAGCGGACGCTAAACGGGGCAAGATCTTCACCAAGCTGATTAAGGAAATCATGGTCTCGGCGCGATTCGGAGGCGGAGACCCAACGGGTAATCCCCGACTGCGCGCCGCGATTACTGCCGCCAAGACCGAAAACATGCCCAAGGACAATATCGAGCGGGCCATCAAAAAGGGCGCGGGAGAGCTCGAAGGAGTTACCTACGAGGAAATCAATTACGAAGGCTACGGTCCGGGCGGAGTGGCTGTGCTCGCGGAAATCATGACCGACAACAGAAATCGTGCCGCGAGCGACGTCCGCCACATTTTCACCCGCCACGGGGGCAGCATGGGTGAGGCGGGTTGCGTCGCCTGGATGTTCAGCAAAAAGGGGAGCATCGTCTTCAACAAAGAGAAGGTCTCCGAGGAAGAGCTCATGGAAGTGGCTCTCGATGCCGGTGCCGAAGATGTAGATGAACAAGACGACCTGTTTGAGGTCACCACATCCCTGGAAGATTTTTTCGCCGTGAAGAGCGCTTTCGAAAGCAGAGGCATGACCTACGAGCTCGCTGAAATCACCATGGTCCCGCAGAGCACGGTGCCCATCGAAGACGAAAGAACCGCCCTGCAAGTCCTGAAATTGATGGACGCCCTGGAGGACTGCGACGACGTTCAAAATGCCTACGCTAACTTCGATATTCCGGACAAGATTCTGAATGCGTTGGCGTGAGGTGGCGGTTGGCTCTTGGCTCTTAGTTGTTGGTTATTCGTTATTCGTTATTGGCTACTGAGAACCGGAGAGTTGGGCGCTCACTATGACTTCAGCCGCCTGGACCAAGCCATGCGCGCTGTGCATACTGAATGAGGAGTATTAGTGCTATTGCTCATCACTCATCACTCATCACTTATCACTTTCTGTATCGATCATGATTCGCACCATCGGCATTGACCCGGGCTCCCGATACACGGGCTATGGCATTGTGGAGGGTGATGGCAGCCTTCTACGCCACGTCATGAACGGCATGGTCAGCCTGTCAGGGGCGCTTCCTCTGCCTGAACGGTTGAACATTATCTATCAGCGGTTGTCGGCTATTATCGAGGAAACGCACCCCACCTGCATGGCCATCGAGGATGTCTTTTTTGCGAAGAACGTGAAGAGCGCTCTGAGCCTGGGGCAGGCGCGGGGAGCGGCGATCCTCGCTGCCGTAAATGCCGGGCTTCCGGTCTTTGAGTACAGTGCTCTGCAGGTGAAACAGGCGGTGGCCGGTTATGGCAAGGCGGGCAAGGAACAAATGGTGAAAATGGTTCAATATCTGTTCAAATTGAGCAAACCGCTCAACGCCAACGCCGCCGACGCCCTTGCCGTCGCCATCTGCCACCTCAACACCCACGCATCGAAAGTGCGCTGGGGCGCATGTGAACGGTCATGATCGGCTATCTGGAAGGAAAGCTGAAACACAAGGCTCCCGACTTCATTATCGTGGATGTGCACGGTGTGGGCTACTTCGTTAACGTCCCTTTGAGCACCTTCTACGACCTCCCCGATCTCGGGCAAACCGTTACTCTGAACATTCACACCTACTTTCGGGAAGATGCTCTGCTGCTTTATGGTTTTCGGACTCTTGCAGAAAAAGAGATGTTCCTCCATCTTATCACCGTGAATGGGGTAGGACCCCGACTGGCCTTGACCATCCTCTCGGGGATGAGCCCGGATGTGCTCCGACAGTCGGTTCAGGCACAGGATCACCAACGGTTGCGCAACATCCCCGGTATCGGGAAAAAAATCGCTGAACGCATCATCCTGGAACTGCGGGACAGGCTTAAGATCAAGACAGCAAAGAGCGAAGGACTTGAGCTGCCGCTGTTGTCAGCTCCCGGCGCCTTCAGTGACGCTTTCTCCGCACTGGTGAATCTGGGCTATCGCCCGGCGGAAGCCGAAAAAGCCGTCCGAGCAGCGCAACATCACCTGGGTGAAGAACCGCCGCTGGAAACCTTGTTAAAGGAGAGCCTGCGCATCCTGGCATGACCGGAACGGAGTATTCACCGCAAAGACGCACAGAGAGCGCAAAGAAAACAATTTGTTACAGGGAAGGTGCAGGAACGACTGCGATTTATGGTAATTTTGGGAGCTACCGAGTCGTTAGTGCTTGATTGCGTTAATTCGTGAGATATTATCTCTGTCGTCATTCCGGCATTCTTTTAGCCGGAATCCATTTTTCATGCGATTATGGACCCCGGCTTTCGCCGGGGTGACGGTTTAATGATATGTCAAAGACTTCTGCAATCAAACACTAGCCACTCGTCACTGACCACTGAAAGACTGACTTATGGTCGATCGCATCATCGAGCCCAAGAGAATCGAAGAAGACGTCCCCGCAGAAAACAGTCTGCGTCCCAGACGCCTGGACGAATATATCGGTCAGGACCGGGTCAAGGAAAATCTGACTGTCTTCATCGAAGCCGCCAAACAGCGTGCTGAACCGCTGGATCACGTCCTCTTCCACGGGCATCCGGGCCTTGGTAAGACGTCTCTTGCAACCGTTATCAGCAACGAGTTGGGAGTGAACATGCGCAGCACTTCCGGCCCGGTCATCGAGCGCCCGGGCGATCTCGCGGCCATCCTCACCAATCTCGAAGCACGCGATGTGCTTTTCATCGACGAAATCCACCGCCTGAGCCACGTCGTGGAAGAAATTCTCTATCCGGCTATGGAGGATTTCAAACTCGATATCATCATCGGTCAGGGACCTTCGGCCCGGACCATCAAGCTCGATCTGCCGCCCTTTACCCTGATCGGCGCCACCACCCGCGCCGGACTGCTCTCCCCTCCCCTGCGCGACCGTTTTGGGGTGAGCCTGCGCCTGGAATTCTACGAGGTCAAGGACCTCAAGATTATCGTCAACCGTTCTGCCCGGATACTGGGCATCCCTATCGACGAGGATGGAGCCCTGGAGATCGCCAAACGCTCACGGGGAACGCCCCGCATTTCCAACCGGCTGCTGCGGCGCGTGCGTGATTATGCCGAAGTCCGCGCCGATGGCCGCATCACCCGGGAAGTCGCGGACCACGCTCTGAGGATGCTGGAAGTGGATGAAAAGGGATTCGACGGCATGGACCGGAAAATCCTCAGCACCATCATCGAAAAGTACGATGGCGGCCCAGTTGGGATTGAAACCCTGGCAGCGGCCGTCTCCGAAGAACGAGACACCCTTGAGGATGTCTACGAACCCTACTTGATTCAGCTCGGATTTCTGCACAAAACGCCCCGGGGGCGCCTCGCCACCCGTTTGGCCTACGAGCACCTGGGAATTTCCTACCACGCAGCCGTGCAGCAACTGCGCTTCTAAACGATATCCCCGAAGATGGATTCGGACACCCTAATCTGCAGTACTGCACCTATTCCGCGTCAAACCCCATCCCGCCAGGTTGCCACGCCTCCATGAAAGCGGCGGGGATTGGACTTCAGGATGTTAATGAGGGCTTTCGCCGCTTCCTCCGGTGAAAGCAGCTCGCCCCGTTCTTTGAACCCCC
>JADGQM010000118.1 GCA_017881795.1 Syntrophobacteraceae bacterium | reverse complement strand
GGGCCGTGGCGTGCCGGACCCGGTCAGAAAGCGAATCAAGGGAGCATGGTGCTCATAAATCGAGCTATATGCAGCTTCAGCTTCTCTCAGAGTCGGCCCCATGATGATGTTCAGGACTTTTCGCCGCTCATCGGCAAAGAGCGAGGTCAGAGAATACGTGGACGTCCCGAAGTATTTACCCAACAGAAGTATGGTCTTCGGGAAGTCGGCTCCGGCGAAAGCCGCTGAAATCTCTTTGGCCAGCGCTTCATATTTTTTCGCGCCCTGATATTCACCGGTGCCGCAGGCGATGCTATGATCGCCAAGATGTAGAACGCCAAAGCACAAGCTGGAGGATATGCGCGTAACCTCTGAAGTGACCGTGGCCCGCCCGATTACCAGCCTTGAGCCTCCTACCTGAAAGCTGCGGTAGTCCTCCCGGGTGGCGGAATACGCATAGATCGAGCTGCGTTCACCAATATCCTGAAACAGTGAGCTCAAGGCATAGTGGGCGCCCACATCTTTCATATCGAGCATGGCAGGCCTGACGAATTTCTCATAAATTGCACGGCCGTTACCGTGTTCAGGAATATTGCTCCCAGCAAGTTCAAGACGTTCGAGAAAGCCAGGCTCGAAGGCCTCGCTAAAAAGCTGGTCGGCCAACTGAAGAACTCTGCCGGCATATTGGATGACCTGGACCGTTTCAATCCCGGAGAGCTCGTCAAAAAACCAACCGCAACTGGTGTACATGAGCATGGCGCTGCGTTGGAGCTCCATGAGCTTCAGGACCGTGATCTCGTCCTCGGAGCTCAACGGGTGGGTCGCGTGGCGGATCAGAAACGCACTGATGCGGTCGGGTGATCGGTCCACGATGATGTCGATGTAGTCGTCGCGAGCCGCCCACGGATTAGTCAGAAACCGTCCGGCCAATTGTTCATAAGCCGGGTTGACGGCATCCCGGAGCCAGTCCAGGGCCGCACGCAGGGGAGCTCGCCAACCCTGGTTCCAACCTGGGTTGCCACCGCTGTTACACCCGCAATCCGACCGCCAACGTTCTATGCCGTGAGCGCAACTCCACGAGCTGTTCTCAAAGATCTCCACTTCGTGCGCAGGTGGGTGTTCGTCCAGGTACCGGCCATAATTCGTCACCTGTGCGAGCCCGTTGGATTCGATGTAATCGAGCGCGTGAGCGAGGGCCATGTCGCCCCCGCGATGGTGATGCCCGTAGCTTTCGCCATCCGTTGCGATGTGGACGAGGCGAGGAGCAGAACGGTCGTCGGGAAACGCGGACAGCAGTCTGTTGGCAAACGCCTCTCCGTTGTTGAGTAATCCTTCAAATGCCAGAGCCTGTGAAATGGGACCGTCGTAAAAGAACAGGGCCATGACGCGGCCTGACGGCAGCGATACCCGGTAGGCCATGCCGGGGTCGATTCTTCCACCACTCACGTCTTGCCATTCCTCTACGCCACTGGACCGAACCTGCCGTGCCTGACTGGGGGAAAGTATGGCAAAGCCGATGTCGTGCTGTGCCATGATGTCCAGGCTCTCAAGATCTACCGCCGCCTCCGGGAGCCACAACCCTTCGGGCTTGCGTCCGAAGCGATATTCAAAATCCTTTATTCCCCAGATGATCTGGGTCTTCTTGTCGCGGCTGTTGGAGAGCGGCAGGATCATGTGATTGTAGGCTTGGGCCAAAGCATTTCCATGACCGGAGAATTTCTCCAGGCTCTGCCGGTCAGCCTCTAGAATGGCCTCATAGGCTTCGGTGGCATACTTCTGCATCCAGAGCAAGACCGTTGGACCGAAGTTGAAGCTTATACTGGCATAATTGTTCACCAGTTGGGCGATTCGTCCTTCCGTATCCCAGATTCTCGACACGGCGTTTGCCGCGTAGCATTCGGCTGAAATCCGCTCGTTCCAGTCGTGGTACGGGAACGCCGAATCCTGGATCTCAATGGCCTCCAGCCAGGGGCTTTCCCTGGGGGGTTGATAAAAATGCCCATGAATACAAATAAATCGGTCCATCAGTTAGTCCTCCGGTTGCAGACTTACAATGAGAAAGGCATGTTTCGTTAAGGTCACCGGGACTTTCCCGTCTGAATAAAAAATCGTGGGCAGGTCGTGGCCTGGACCATGCCATCGATTCTCTCCCGACGCCAGGCGTTTCAGCCAGCGTCCGTGAGGCAAGGGGACGTTGATAGACATAGCATTGTCACCAAAATGGAAGATGGCGGCAACTTGCTCCTCGCGGCCCCAGCGCCGAACGACCAGGGTACTCTCCTTCTCCAGGCACACAACTTCCATGCGATCCTTGCTTAATCCCGCGCACGCCCGAATTTCGCTTCGGAGCTTTATCAGTTCCTTGTACCATTCATACAGGATGCGATGGTTCCCCTGATGCCGCAGGCTGTGATCCAGGCTGGCGCTCTGCCGAGTCGCTTCTTCCTGAGGGTCCGGTGGCTCATCCGACCCCTGCAAATAGGCAAACTCCTCTCGACGCCCGCGGCATACCGCCTCTCTCAGATCCGGATCCGAATGGCTGACGAAATAGGGAAACGGCGCGCTTTCCCCGTATTCTTCGCCCATGAACAGAAGGGGTATGAAAGGCGAGAGGAGCACCAAGGCAGCAGCCAGTTTCAGCCCTTCGAAGGAGACCAGGGCGCTGAGCCGATCGCCTTTCAGACGGTTTCCCACCTGGTCGTGGTTCTGGGCGAAGACCACGAACTGACGCGCGGCCAGATCTTTGGAGGTATTCCCGTGGCGACGCCGTCGCGCCGAGGAATAGCCCCCTGAATAGACAAACCCCTCGGCAAAGGCCTTCGCAAGATCCTGGATGCATCCGAAATCTTCATAGTATCCGGTTCGCTCACCGGTAAGAAGAGAATGGAGGGCATGATGGAAATCGTCGTTCCATTGGGCGTCCAGTCCATAGCCACCCAGTTCTTGAGAGCGAACCAGCCGTGCGTCGTTCAAATCACTCTCGGCAATGACATAGATCCGGCGATTAAGTCGCTCTGCCTGTTCGTGCACCGCCGCGCCCAATTCCTGCAGAAAATGAAGTGCAGAAAAATCAAAAATCCCGTGACCCGCATCGAGGCGCAAGGCATCTACGCGAAATTCCGTTACCCAAGAGAGCGCATTTTCGATAAAGAACCGCCTGACTTCGTCGCTGTCAGGCCCATCAAAATTGATAGCTGAACCCCACGGAGTGCGGTATCGGTCGGTAAAATAGGGCCCAAAATCCTGGAGATAATTTCCTTCCGGCCCGAGATGGTTGTAGACCACATCCAGCATCACCGCCAAGCTGCGCTGATGGCATGCATCAATCAGCCGTTTGAGCCCATCAGGACCTCCATAAGAATTTTGCACCGCGAAAGGGTAAACGCCGTCATAGCCCCAGTTGCGGTCCCCGGGGAATTGAGCAACGGGCATGATCTCAATTGATGTTATGCCCAGATCCTTCAGTTCATCCAGGTAATGGACGATGGCGTCAAAGGTGCCTTGAGCGGTAAAAGTCCCCACATGGAGTTCGTAAAGCACATAATGGGAGAAAAGTATTCCGGACCAGTGCGGCTCTTCCCAAACAAAATGGGGGTCAATGACCTGGGATGGCCCATGGACGCCTTCGGGCTGAAACTTGGAGGCGGGATCAGGACGTTCTGTGTTCCCATCGAGACGATAAAAATATCGGGTTCCCGGCCTAACCTCCAGCACCTCACCATAGTGGTAGCCCCGCGAGACTTTTTCCAGGGGCACAATTCGCTCTTCTGGAGAAAGAATATGGACCTCCACCTGGTTAATCAAGGGGGCCCAGACGAGGAATCCGCTTATGCCTCCTCCCAGGTAGGTGGCTCCCAAACCGCATTCGGAATTCACTGCAATCCCTCCCTCATAGAAACGAGGCGGCCCTAAATGCTGAAGCAAAGGCCACGACTCGGTGAGGAAATCTTGCGACCTCGACGTTCTACACTGACGCACATTGAATTGCCGCTTTCATATCCGCCGGTGTCGGGAAGGCAGAGGATGAAGGGGCTCTTTTAAAACTCGATTCAGGCCGCGAAGTTCGAATCTATGGCACCGGCCACCCCATGATCGGCGCCGAGCTGATGCTGTTCTTCGGGCTACGCTTGATAACCCGGTCGCTGTACGCCACGTAGACCAGCACATTGCGCTCGCGGTCGAACAAGCGCTCGACTTGAAGCCTCCTGAATCGGGCTTGGTTTAATTCGTCATTTGGCAATGCCATTTTTCACCGTCTCCTTCACAACCCTGGCAAAGCTCTCGCCTCTTTCCGGAGCGTTTTTCCCGAGTGTCGAGCCGCACTTGGTCATGAGGGCAAGGGCCTGCGTCTGGTCCTCTTCAAGTCCGCTGGGCGAGGAGGCATGGAATTTCGAGTCGAGGGTCCGGTCCAGCTCCGTGCACGCCTCTTCGGCTTCACCAAGCTGGATGAGGGTTTCAGCCAGGTACAGGTGATTGGTGCTGTTATCCGGGGCAATTTTGGCCGCAACGCGCAGCAGGTTTAACGAATGCTTGAGATCGCCTGCCGACAGTGGCCAGGACGGTGCTTTATACCGAATGCGGCCGAGGACGCGAAGCGGCCCGCCCTGATCGTAGGATTGATCGATCTCAAGCGCAAGTTCGAGATTTTCCACAATCGTTGGGATTATGGAAAGTGCCAGCCCCGCCCGGCTAAGCTGACAGATGCCGCAAAGATTGAGTGCGAGCCAATAGTAGCCCTCTACCCGTTTAGGCTCTTCCCGGCATAGAAGCTCGGCGTAATCGCGTCCCTTCTCATACCACGCCAGCCGCTCATGCTCTTTTGCCGTCTCCCCCAGGGCAAAGAAGAGGTGTGCCAGTTCGGCCAATGCCAGACCTCGGGCACCTTCCTCCCGGGCCAGGCTCTTTTCCAGGCAGGCCACAACCTCGCCCGTTTGCCCGGAATCGGCCGAAAAGTTTTGGGGGATGCATCGGGTGCCGGTTGAGTCGACAACTCGGTAGAAATTGAGGGCTCCCGTGGCCGGAAGCAAATTTTGCTGACCGCCGGTTTGGGCACAACCGCACAGGATAAAAATAAGTGCCGCGCTCACGGCTATTTTTGGACCGATGGTTTTCATGGCGCCCTACACTTGTATTGAAGAAAGTTCTTCACTCGCCGCTTTCATATCCGCCGGTGTCGAGGAGGCAGAGGATGAAGGGTCTCTTTAAGAACTCGATTCAGGCCGCGTAGTTCGAATTTATGGCGCCGGCCACCCCATGATCGGCACCGTGCTGATGCTGTTCTTCGGGCTACCCTCGATAATCCGGTCGCTGTATGCCACGTAAACCAGCACATTGCGCTCGCGGTCGAAGAAGCGCACGACCTGAAGCTTTTTGAACACGAGGCTGCGGTGCTCGTCGAAGACGCGCTCGCCGTCCTTGAGCTCGCCGACGATCTTGATCGGGCCGATCTGACGACAGGCGATGCTGGCGTCACTCGTATCCTCCGCCACACCCAATTCACCCTTCACCCCTCCCGTTTCCGCACGGGCGATGTGACAGGCAACGCCCTGGACTTTGGGGTCGTTGAAGCCGTCGATCACGATCTTATCGTTGGGCCCGAGCAAGCGAAAATGCGTACTGACCGATCCGGTCGTGCCCCGTTCAGGGCGATTGAAGACCCACCATCCTAAGAGCACAATGACCAAGAGAATCCCACCGCCGAGAATAATTCCGATTTTTTTCATGATGATTTGCCTTCCTTAGCTACGTTTTCTTGCTCGCATAAAGCAGGAGCACACCACCCAGCACTATTGCCCCCACGCCGGCCCAGGCAGGGACGTTGACCGTCTGCTTTTCCGCAACTGACATCTCGATCGGGCCCAGCTTGATGTCGTGAGTCTCCTTGGTGTAGCTGAAGTTGCCGTACAGTAGCCCCGCGATACCGGCCACCATCAGCACAATTGCCATGATCTTGACTGCGCTCATCTCGTCTCCTCCTTCGGAGAAATCCGTGAGCCTCCGGCGCGGGCGGCCCACCAGGGAGTATTTGCCACAACAGAGACTGCAAGCAGCCGGACTGCTCCGCCCGGCGCCCTGCTGCTTAGAACCATTCCATCGTCGCTACAGAAGCTTTCGAGCTTGAATGACACGAATCAGGTTCACCACCACCGCCATGACCAGGCGAACGTAACTGAAGCCACCCGGTGTCTACGAAAAATCTAAACGCGGAATCACCCCTTTGCCTCTAACAGGACCTTACTTCCCGACACGAAGTCCCGAAAGCGAACCTATGACCCCGAAGACATTCAATAGCCATATGATCACGACGATCACGACGACTATGTTGAGGATGCTCTTGATTTTACGATCCATCGGTATGTAGTTGTTAATCAGCCAAAGGATCACTCCAACAACAACCAGAGTAATAATCAAGGTAATCAAAGGCATTTTTTGCTCCTCTCTTGTCCATGGTCTATTGACCGGTTAATCCTGACCGGAACCAGATCCACTCGGTTCCAACTCTTGGAGACTGTAAAAAAACAAACGCGCCATCATGATGCCTTCTTGTGGGGCAGGCTGGAAAGCCTGCCCCACAAGCTGAGTAATTGCTCCAGTTATTTCTTGACACACACTTAGTGTGGATGGTGCAGCATTTTCAGTTTTTTTCCTCTTTCTCGCCACCTGGCTGATTTTTCTGGTGCTCCGGTTTAGGCTGTTGCACCTGCTGACGTTGCGGTGTTGGCTGCTGTACCTGCTGGCGCTCCGGTTTAGGCTGCTGCACTTGCTGGCGTTGCGGCGTTGGCTGCTGCACCTGCTGGCGCTCCGGTTTGGGCTGTTGCACCTGCTGACGTTGCGGTGTCGGCTGTTGCACCTGCTGGCGCTCCGGTTTAGGCTG
This sequence comes from Syntrophobacteraceae bacterium, assembly GCA_017881795.1. Lineage (GTDB taxonomy): Bacteria > Desulfobacterota > Syntrophobacteria > Syntrophobacterales > Syntrophobacteraceae > JADGQM01. The sequence goes on along the minus strand of JADGQM010000118.1, from coordinate 4,441 downwards.
TTGCACTTGCTGGCGTTGCGGCGTTGGCGGCTGCACCGGCTGACGCTCAGGGCTTGGCTGTTGCACCTGCTGGCGTTGCGGCGTTGGTTGCTGCACCTGCTGGCGACCGGCACCCGGAGCTCTGGGCTCGGTTTTGCCCCGCTCCATCACTTGACCCCTGGGAGACTGTGGTGGCCCTCCCTGTTCCTCAATTTGCTTTGTATCCCCCGGTTGAGCTCTTTCGCCGGGTGTCAGGGGCGGTTTGGGTCTCCCTCCAGGTGTGCCCGGGACCCTCGTCCCCGGTGCGAGTGTGGACTCTCCTGGGACCCCCGGTCTTGGAGGCTGCCTCGAGCCGGGTCTGGCCCCCACTTCCGCAGGAGGCGCCTGCACCGGTTTCGGCTTCTGCTTGATTTCTCGAGGTTGGGTCTGGACCGCAGAAATGGGTTCGTGGACCTGGTTTGCGGGCACTATCCTGTTGGTGACTCTCGGGGGTTCCACGGTAGTCTGAGTGGGGAGACCTGCCGGTCTCGCCCGGGTTACAGTCTGCCTCAGGGTGTTGGCATTGACTCTGCCTGCTTCCTGTTTCGCTATTCCCTGGTTCTGTTCAATCCTGGTTAAAACGGTCTGGTGAGGTTTGTTCGCAACGGCGACGTCGGTAAAGTTGTACCGGTTGGGATTGGTGTTGTAACCCTGGAGAATCGTATTGTTTACCACCCGCGAACCATGATAGTCGTTGATGATCGTGGTTCTGTTTATGTTGGTGACCCTGACGCTGCGGTAGTTGTTCACACCATAGAAGTCATGCTGAGGAACCACTACGGCATGGTTAAGGTACGCCAGACTGCCGATAGTGAGGCCCACAACAGCAGCGGCGCCCAGCACGACGGCAGCGGGTCCCCATGGGTAATAAGAGTAGTAGGGTTCTCTCGGAGCCAGGGGCACCCAGCCCACATCGGCTTGGGACCCGATCCACGCCACGCGTCCCGGATACCAGTTGACTCCGAAACCCACTGCCGCCGGCGGTCCCCAGTACCAGCCATTGTTTATATACACCCAATTGCCATAATGATGAGTGGCGTATCCGAAGGGCTCGACGGGAATCCAGGTGTTGTCCCCATAATAATCAGTCCACCGGCCTTCGGTGAAGGGGGCCCAACCGGCGCTGACTTGAGTGGGTCTCCAGAATTGGCGCTGCTGTCCCTGGTAGCTCACACTTTCCCATCTGCCGTTCTCTTCCAGATCGTATGCCTGATCCTGTAATTCGGGAGGAAGGTACTTAACGGACTCTCCCCTCACGCTCACCCTTTTGGTCCACAGGGTGTCACGACTCGCGTTCCAGTCGTCCCAGTCCGCATCCACATTGGATTCTCCTGCCCCCACCTGGCGGGCATCGGCGATGACCGAGGGAGAGCCCGGGACTACCTCGTACTTCCCATTGTCACCAGCGTGAATGAAGGTCACCGTACCCTTTAAGGCGATCACTTCCACCGATTGGTCGCCGACATAGAGGTCGAAAGTGGACCCCGGCTGAGCCACCACATACCCGAAAGGAGTAGTTGCCTTGACCAATACATTTGAGCTCCTGTTGTAGAACCGAGCTAAACCCGAAGCCACGTCGACCTCGGTTACATCAGTTTTCAAGGCGATGAGTTGGAGCTGGGTGTTGCCGCCGATTCTAATCCACGTGTTATTGGGCAGGATAAACTCTGCTTTTCCGTTTTGATCCGAATACAGCGCATCTTCCCTCCCGAACGGCGCATCCTTCACGGTCGCGACCCAGTCCTTTTCAGCGGGGACGAATCGCAACAACTGTCCCTCCACGAGCGTTATGCGCCCCACCAATATTCGCTCCGCCGCTGATGCCGGGCAAACAGGAGAGGCGACAAGAGCCGCTGTAAAGGATATGATGCATGAATACCACAACCACCTTCTAAACATGTTCATTGCTTTCTCCTTCTGAAAAACCGCCATTTCCATGCACTGGAAAAGGTTCACTAACTGAAGATCTGAAAGGTGGCCGGCACTCGGTCTGAAAAAGGGTAGCGTCCGGGTTCAGGATCGGAACGGGTCCCACGGCGCCACCACTTTCGAAAATTCAGATGATACGCACGGCGTCAGGAATCCGTTCCGGATCATTCCTTTTGTCACGGAGAAACGATCTGCAACTCATTGTTAACCTTAACAACACCCTTTACGCTCCGGACTTTCTGCTCTACCAGCGATTTCTCTTCACTGGTGTGCACCTTACCGGCGAGGGTGACCACACCTTGTGTCGTATTCACTTCAATGCCGGTCAGCGTCCCCAGCCTCACATCTTTTGCCAACTCAGCCTTCACTGTGGAAGTAATGAGAGTATCATCCATCACGCCCCCCACTGACTGAGCGGCAGAGGCGGCTACAGACAAACCCACTAATACGGCAAAGCCAAGAAGCAACGCTATGGACAGGACAGTTTTATTCATGTGGGCCTCCTTAAGTGTCTGAGATTTGGTCACAAGAACTACTTCAAAGAATCTTCCCAGGCCTTGAGTTGCTTTTCTGCCTCTTCACGGGCGATGCCGTGCCTCTCTTGTATCTTGCCGAGGAGGATGTCGCGTTTTCCGGCAATGACGTCCACGTCATCATCGGTGAGTTTGCCCCACTTCTGCCTGACCACGCCTTTGACTTGCTTCCAGTTCCCTGCGATTTGATCCCAGTTCATGACTCACTCCATTTCTCTTGAAGAAGTTTAGTGTTTACGGTCGCCGGACCATGCCCCTCCGCAAAGGAGTGCCGTGCACTCCTTTGCGATGCCCTCACTCCTGTCAGATACGGCCCATTAACAGGAGTACGAGCACGACCAGAAGGACCAGTCCCAAGCCACCACTCGGATAGTATCCCCACCCAGCGCTGTGCGGCCAGGTAGGGAGTGCGCCCACGAGCAGAAGAACTAATACAATGAGCAGAATTGTTCCCAACATTTTCATCTCTCCGTTCTGCCGAAATCTCGGCGTTTAGAACTACGATCTGTAAGGGCAACGTTAAGACACGACTCTCTGATACCTCGATGCAAGACTTCACGCTCCTTTCGAATGGTTGTCTGATTTCGATTATCCTGGACTATTTGTCTCACCGGCTCCACTTTCCTTATTGCTGTAATGCCTTGTTTACGGAATTAAGCAGCCCTGTCTGTTTTAGCGGTTTAACGAGGTAATCAAGGGCGTGAAGGCGAAAACTATCTTGAGCTGTTTCCGTACTGGGATATGCCGTCATGATGATCACTCGAGTTTTAAGATTCCTTTGCATTACTTCCCGTAAAATATCTATCCCCCATCCATCCTCGAGAAAGATATCTGCGAATATCAGCTCAAATTCTGTTTCATCCATTCTTGCCAGAGCTTCCCGGTAACCTGTGGCAGTGATCACGTTATGCCCCTCGGCTACAAGGAATCTACTAAAGCTGAACCTGATGCTCTCTTCATTATCGATCACGAGGATATTCACCTTCATCCATTCTCCCTATGAGACGTTTCCCTCTTTCAGAAGTAATCCGACATTCCCCATTCCCCAATTCTTCTTCAGAATCGCCAACCACCGCTCACCCGTCAGGACCGGTGATCGGTAGGCAATGTGTGAGATGACGATCAGACACGATTTGGAATTATCAAAATCTGTGCCGAAAAGGCAAAGGATCTCGCTTATTCGATATTGTGATGGTATAACGGATACTTAAGTATTGGTGAGTAGGGCACTGGCCGATAGCCGGCAAGAAAATGAGTGTTGCAAGCAACAGAAGCGTTGCATGATTTCTGTGTTGCATGCAACGCTTCTTCTCCTCAAATCCACAACGTTCGATGGCTCTCACCCTGCTATAAGCGTCTATAATCATTAGCTAAATTGGAAACGTTCCGGCTCTCGATCTATCGGGCATGGAATTTGCTCAAAGGTAAGACCGGATGGTTCATTGGGCTTCCATCCTGCTTCTCTTTTGCGATTCTCCATTTGGCAAGGGACATAGGGGACAACAGATGACCGGGCCAATCCGGTGGTGGTCAATTCTGTAATGGATGGGAGAGTTAGATGTGGGCAACCGGCTTAGGATGCAGTTCATCCCACGGAGGTGGAAAAACGAACTATCGGGAATGACATTCGAGGACTTTAGCAAGAGGCTGAGAAGTGTTCATAGAGGTTAAAAGGAGCGGTATTCCTATTTCGATGTGACAACCTTTTTTAGCTTTTTGCAGCCGAAAAGATCAAGATTAACCTCTAGCCAACAAAATCAAAGGAGTGACCGATGACATCATCTTACTTCAGGGTGCTAATAATATGTTGTGCAGTTCTTGCTATATTGGGATCTGTATCTTCATTGTTACTGGCCAATGATACACAAACGTATATTGTGACTACCGATGAGAACAATACTTTTATATACAATGATAGCAGTGCATTCACCATAAAGGGGCAGATGTCACAAGAGCATCTT
>JADGQM010000015.1 GCA_017881795.1 Syntrophobacteraceae bacterium | reverse complement strand
CCGCAGCATAAGCTTGACCCATGACAAAGGATAAGACCAGAGCAACAAAAAGCAGCTTTTTCATGGAACCCTCCCCTTTTGTTGATAAGAACTGATGACGACCAAGTGAAAAACGTTACACCTCTTCCCGCACTCCTTCATAGAAGTGTGCGAAAAATAACAGGGAACCCCTTTTCTGTCAACTTCGCTTTATTGCGCGTTATTGCGATGGAATAGACAAATGCACTCTCCACTATTCTTTTTAACCTTTATTTGAAACCACGAAGGACACGAAGAGCACGAAGAAATCATTACATGTCCTTCGTGCTCTTCGTGTCCTTCGTGGTGAAAAATGGTGCTTTATTTTTGGGCAACTCCTCAACGGGCATAATGATATAATAATTGTTGTATCGGCCAGACAATGATGATGTCACTGTCCTTATGACCGCCTGGCCAGATGGAGGCAAATCATGGCAACTGACCTCGAAGAGCGCATTCAAGAGACTGGGAAATGGCTCTACCAGTTGATCGAAGGGGAGTCCCCTACCCTCTTTCAGAAGCAGTACTGGATCGGGAAGGTGCTCGATTGGTGTATGCGCGACGATGCGTTCAGGGTGCAAATGTTTCGATTCATCGATGTCTTTCCCTACCTCACGCAGCCTGAGTCCATCGCCAGACATCTCCAGGAGTATTTCGGGCGACCGGAATTGAAACTCCCTGCTGCGTTGCAATGGGGAATTAAATTAGGCTCCTCCACTTCGTTCACGGCAAAGATGGTGGCCAAAAGCTTTACGGATAACATCACCAGCATGGCTGGGCAATTCATCCTGGGAAGCAGCCCTGAGGAAGCCCTGCCCGCATTGGAGCGACTGCGCTCGCTCGGTGTGGGGTTTACCGCCGACTTGCTGGGCGAAGCGGTGGTTTCGGAGCGAGAGGCTGAGGACTACTTCCAGCGTTACCTGGAGCTTTTCGAGGTGCTGCATGAGGCGCAGCATCGCTGGCCTGCCCTGGGTGAGAGTTCGACCGACCTCGACTGGGGATATGCTCCAAAGGTCAATGTTTCCATCAAGGCCTCTGCCATGTATTCGCAGATGAAGGCGTGCGCCTTTGATCATTCGGTAGCCATGGCGCAAGAGCGGCTGCGTCCCCTCTTTCGTAAGGCCATCGCGACCGACTCCTTTGTGAATCTGGACATGGAGCACCACGGGCTCAAGAATCTCACCCTGGCGCTCTACCGGAGCCTTATGGACGAACCCGAGTTTCGTGAGTATCCCCACACCGGCATCGCGCTTCAGTGCTATCGCCATGACAGTGAGGCAGATCTCAATGAGTTGATCCAGTGGGCTCGGCACCACAAAACCCCTTTTACGATTCGCCTGGTGAAGGGAGCCTACTGGGATTCGGAGGTCATCTGGGCGCGTCAGAATAATTGGCCGATCCCGGTTTTTACCAATAAGCACGAGACTGATGCGAACTTTGAAAAATTGGCGCGCCTTATTCTGCAAAACCATGAACACACCAGGTTGGCGTGTGGTTCGCATAATCTTCGGTCGCTCGCGTACGTCATTGAGGCCGCAAAGGACTTGCGCATCCCCGCCGACCATGTCGAATATCAGGTTATTTACGGCATGGGAGAGCCCATAAGGAGCGCTCTGCGGAAGGCGGGCTTGCCGCTGCGAGTCTATGCACCCATCGGCGAGATGCTTCAGGGTATGGCTTATCTCGTCCGCCGTCTGCTCGAAAATACTGCCAACGAGTCCTTTCTCCGCCAGAGTTTTGTTCAAGGCGTCGAGATCGAAGTATTGCTGCGAAATCCCACGGAAATGCTGCAGAAACAATCCCCGATACCTGAACCCCAGCAGCAAGCACCTGAATACGAAGACAAAGGCCCATTCCGTAACGAACCGCTGTGGGACTGGACGCTTCCGGAACATCGAGAGCGCTTCAGCGAAGCCCTGAAGCGTATGCGCAAGACGTTTCCGCGAAACGTGCCGCTGGTCATTGGGGGAAAAACGGTTCAAACCCAAAGAAAAATCAATTCCGTGAACCCGAACGCACCGGATGAGGTGGTTGGACTCGTGGCGGCGGCAAGTAAAGTCGAAGCGCACGAGGCGCTTCAGGCTGCAAAAGCCGCTTTTCCGGGCTGGCGGGACACGAATTATCGCGAGCGTGCCGAGTTTCTTTTTCAGGCGGCGTCCCGAGCCCGTAAGATGCGTTACGATCTTGCGGCACTGCAGGTCTTTGAGGTCGGAAAAGCCTGGAGCGAAGCGGATGCCGATGTCTGCGAAGCGATTGATTTTCTCGAATACTACGGCCGCGAGATGCTGCGGCTTGGTCCGCCCAGGCGCATGGGCCATGCTCCAGGCGAACTGAGCCACCTCATTTACGAGCCAAGAGGCGTCTGCGTGGTCATTGCTCCCTGGAATTTTCCTCTGGCCATTTCGATGGGAATGACTTCGGCCGCTCTTGTTACCGGCAATACGGTTGTCTACAAGCCCGCCTCCCAATCTCCCGTGATCGGTTCCATGGTTTACGAGGTGTTCAAGGAAGCGAAGCTGCCCCGAGGGGTGTTGAATTTTCTGCCGGGGCCCGGCGGCGAAATTGGCGACTACCTGGTGAGCCATCCCGACGTGGCTCTCATTGCTTTCACCGGGAGCAAAGACACCGGTCTGCACATTGTCGAGTTAGCGGCCAAACCCAGTCAGGATGCGCGCGGGGTCAAGCATGTGATCGCCGAAATGGGAGGCAAGAACGCCATCATCGTGGACGCAGATGCGGATCTCGATGAAGCGGTTGTGCACACGCTGCATTCAGCGTTTGGTTACCAGGGCCAAAAATGCTCGGCGTGCTCCCGTTTGATCGTGCTTGAGGAAAACTACGACCGGTTGGTGGAACGGCTGAAATCTGCGGCAGAGAGCATGCAACTGGGACCGGTTGAAGACCCCAAGAACTCTGTGGGGGCAATAATCGAACCCGCTGCCAAACAAAAAATCCTCGATTACATCGCCATCGGAAAAGCGGAAGGGACCATCCTTTTGCAGCGCGAATGCGACACCAGTGAGTCGTTGCCGTCCAACGGAAAGGACCGCTCAGAGCACAGTTCTATTCGTCACTCATCACTCATCACTAATACCTCACTCTTTGTTCCGCTCACCATTTTTACCGATATCCGTCCGGAACACCGCCTGGCGCAGGAGGAAATTTTCGGGCCCGTACTCGCTATCATGAAGGTAAGAGACTTTGATGAAGCCCTGCAGGTGGCAAACAGCACGCAATATGCCCTCACGGGTGCGGTATTTTCGCGAAGCCCTGAAAATATCGCCAAAGCTCGACGGGAATTCCGCGTCGGCAACCTCTACATCAATCGTGGCTGTACGGGAGCGTTGGTTGAGCGCCATCCGTTCGGTGGGTTCAAGATGTCCGGCATCGGTTCCAAAAGCGGCGGACCCGACTACCTGCTGCAGTTCATGACGCCTCGGAACATCGTCGAAAACACGCTGCGCAGAGGTTTTGCTCCATCTGATGAATAGGGCAGGCGCGAGAAGGAAATGCCGGAGCAAATCCTACGCTGCGGCTTTTCTGAGGAAACGGTGTTCTCCTTCTTCGTACAGAGTATACGCGGCGTCACCAAATTGAAATTCATTCTGGTAACTGTATGGCAATCCCAGCTCTTCGGCGGTCGAGATGGTTTCGAGAATGAAGGAGAGCACCTGGGCATATTCGTGGAGAGATTGCACAACATCTTGGGTTGCCATGCGGATTTCTTTCAAGCCAAAAAGCGCTTGCAGGCCCTGAGTTTCAAGGTGTTCACGGGATTCATCAATAACGAGAAAAATCCCCTGGTCGGGATTCTTGTTGTTTTGAATAGTGAGCAGAACATCCTGAGCTTCCGGTGTGACAGGGTCCTTCATCAAACTTGATCCTTTATCGGTTCCGCAGAGGAACACGAACGTGTAAGGTATGGAGTGGTTTCCGCACCCCTCCCAGGTTGATCCCTCATTCACTTCCCAACCATCGGTCGCCTGCTATTTTCCCGCGGGTTTTTCCAGGCACGAGGGTCGAAAAAGGCATGTCAGTTGATCGCAACTATCCGCGGCCGTTCCATAGCAGTCGAAGTTACCTTCCTTAAGTTGGATTTCCCGGACCAATTCGATTTTGGTCTTTCCGAAGGAATTAATTCCCAATTTCTTTGCCATCAGACGAATTTCCTGCATTTTCATGAGAACTGCTCCTAAAAATAGTGGTCAGTGGTTAGTGGTCAGAATTCGACAACCTCAGCCTGACATCCGAAATCCAAAATCCAAAATCACTTACCAAAATCATAGCGCCAGAAGACATCGATTCCACCCTGTTGCGTGCCACCAAACTCGGTCTGAATCGAAAGATGGCGGTTCAACCTGTATTCTACGTCTACCTGGTTCCCTTCCTCACCGGTAACACTCCTTCCGTAGTTTACATACAAGTCCGGGGTCACGTACTTCCCAATTGCCACAACCCCGACCTCAGTTTTGTTTCCGGAACTCCCAATCGTCTTGCTCAGATTTTTCCGATACTCGATGGTGTCGGGAGTGAACGGGGTGTCTCCAAGAACCCTCTTGAGCAGTTGTGAGGTTTGTGAACCAACCCAGGATGCCGCCTTGTCCTGGAGCTGAGAGCTCTCTTTGGTGCTCAAATCCCCTGCCGGCCGATCAAAAAGCAGATACGACAGAATATCGACCTGATTCATCGAGGGCATGCTGCTCATGACCAGCTTCGGTTGCTTCAGCGGTCCCGTAACTTGAACCTGTATGATGGCATTCTTCACATCCTTTTGACAAACGATTTTTAGCTGCGGGTCAGGTTGCGGTGACTCGGGAAAGATCAGTTCGCCGCTGGCGATCTTGAGCTTATACTCCTGAACCTTGTATTCGCCCCGGATGGTTTGAAAACCTCCGCGTAGTTTCACCCCGGCGAAAGGTCGTTTTTCGATTTTCAAAGAGCCGGTTATTTCGGCATCCAGTCCCATTCCGCGCACCCAGGTTCCGGAGGGTGGAAGATGGATGGTAAGATCCATGTCCATTCTGTTAAAGAAGTTATCCTGGTCCGTTGTTTCCTTGCGAACCTCAATGATTTCCCCTTTGCCCTCGCCGTCAATCACGCGAATGCCTCTTGCCAAATCGGTTTCAAGATTGCCGAGATTCATTTCCCCTTTGGTCAGGTGCAGGTCGCCCGTAAGTCTGCTGCCGGTGTTTGTTGCCGTCAACCGGGCATGACCTGATACCGTCCCCTTCGTTCCGTAGATATCCTTTGCCTCCAAATCGGCGCCGTCAGCCTCAAAGTCCATTTCCTGGAACGAGGGATAGGAGACCCTGCCCGTCACCTCCACATGGCCGCCCAGGAGCTCCATGGTGCTTTTGTGAATGGTGATTTGCCTGGCGTCCGCTCGCCAATCAACCTGGATATTTTCGATTGGGTTTGGCCATTTCTTAATTATCATCGAACCATTCTGCCACGAGCCGGTGGCTGCAACGAGCGGTTCACTGATGGTTCCTCCGCCTTGGGCGTCAAGGTCGATCCTGCCCCCAAGCGTTTCCATGAAGGTCAGGTAAGGCAGGACGCTCGCAGCATGGAAGCCGGCGATCTTACCGGAGAAGGACCATTGTTCGGTGCGGCTGATCTGGAGCTGAGGAGGTTTGAGACTCAGGTGCATCGGTATCTTCGCTGAAAAATGAACCGGGTTTTGCACGGATGAACTCTCAAGGTCGCCTTGAACACTCAACATATCCTTCGCAAAGACGCCCTGGACCTGCAGGAGATCGATCAAGGGCTCGTGGCTCACTGCCTTGATCTGATGGGAAGAATCCGAAGCCCGGTCAGCGCCTTTCGGGAGCGAGAACGTCCCTCGGCTCAATTGCAGGTTGATTGATGCTTCCGGCTGGTCGGTGCGGCCCTTTACTTCAATCTGCCCGGACGCCGTTCCTGATACCTGGCTTTCCGGAGCGATGATCTGCGACCATTGGCCGAGGTTAATCCCTTCAAAGGAAAGCTTCAGGTCAGTTTTGGCATCAAACCTGACGTCTCCGGCGAGCTGAAGCTTTTCCTTGTTGTGCTGTATCGTCAAGGCTTGCACCCGAATCGCGTCGCTTCCTCCCTCGATTCTGGCATCCAGCGAGGCGCTTTGATTTTTCCACGTCAGCGCACTCTGGTTAACCAGCAGGGTTCTGACCGGCCCCCAAATCTTTTCCACTCGTCCTGAAAGCCTGGCCCCTCCATGGTTCAAGACGCCTTCACTCTTGATATTGAAACGGCAGGTATCAGCCTCCTGTTGGAGGTCGAGGTTCAAGGCCCCCAGTTTTTTGGCATCGGCAATGAGGTTTTGAACCTTCAGGGTCAACTCCCTCTGGCCTTCTTTGCCGATGATTTTTCCTTTCCCCTTCAAGGACGCCTGTTCACCCTGCACCGGACCAACCTGGAACTGCGGAGAGCTGATGACGCCCTCCCACACCAAATCGGGCCATCTTCCTTTGATGTTTCCGCGCGATGTCACTCTTCCCTTCCCGCGCCAGGAAGGAATAAATGCCGCGATTTTTTGAAGGTCGTTCACTTCGAGGTTGTAATCGAGAGTGAGGGAGTCATCCTTCTGGTTTCCTGAAGCCTTCAGCGTCAAAAGCTCAGGCAGCGATAGGTTGGCCTCCATTTTGCCCTGCCATCGCGCCCATCGGCTGAAGTCTCCAGCCCTGTAATGACCGTCGTAGGCAACATTCCCCCCAAAACGCTGCGCAGTCCCCGACAGTACTTTTTCCAGACTGGCTCGCTCGGCGCGCATCTCGAACTTCACTTCGCCCTGATGGCGGATGTCCCAGAGTCCTCTCAAGTCGGCATGACCGGAAAAATCGAAATCTCCCAAGGAACTTTGGAACTTTGAAGTCTTAACCTCCAGCATTCCCCCGGCATAGGTTCCCGACAGCTCACCTCGGTGGATAGTCTGGTCTCCCCACCGGGAAGAGTCCAGCCGGGCATGCAAGCCGGCCCGCGCCGTCGGGAGTTGCGTCCCCTCCAGAGTGAGCTCCACCTGGCCGAAAAGATGCGACTCAGATGGCTGCGCCAAAATCGGAATGTGCACGTCAGCAAAGCGGGAAACGAGCCGAACAAACATGCCGCCAACGGCGTTAGGCTCCACCTGCAGGGTCCCTCGCAGAGTGCCGAGGTCGCTCCGCAGGTCATGGTCAAGCGACAAGTTTCCGGATTGCCTGGTAAGACGCAGAGAACCGGTAATTTCTGTGAGCTCCGGAAGTTTTCCCTGAAGCGGCGGAAAGCTCGCCGGGGAGAGCTGCATCACCTGGAGTTCCAGCGTTCCATCGAAGGGTGACGTCAAGTCCCACCGGCCCTGGGTGAAAAGCTCAGCCACTTTGGGGATGCTCAGTTCTATTTGGGTGATAAAAAGGGTTTGCTTCCTGATTTCCGCTTCCCCGGTGAGGCGCCATTCTCCAAGCTCCGGTATTTCCGCGCAGCCCTGCCACTGGCCAAAATTGATCTTGAGCTTCGGTCCGTCACTCCCGGGAACCTCCTGAAAGGAAAGGGTAGCATTCACGTCCCGGACGGAAAGCACGACCTGTCCATCCTGATATGCCACGATGTTCCCGGAAACGATTCGGACTTGTGGCCAGGGAAAACCAGCCCAGGGAAAAGGCTTGCTCCCGCTGGAATTGCCAGGTCCTTGCGCCTTTTCGGTGGGAAGCTGAAAATTGCCCTGTGAATCCCGTTCCAGTTGCAGCCATGGCTTTTCCAGGGAAAGCTCACCCGGGTGGAGATAAGGCCATGTCAGAGAAAGGTGATACGCAAGTTTTGCTTCCTCACATTCGAGGATATTCTCCCCCGAGGCTTTTACTTTCAAGTTAAAGAGGCGCAGTTCGCGAAACGGGGACCAGTGGAAGGAGCCGAGCTGAACCCCTATGCCCGCAGACGCTTCAAGCTTGCGGACTGCCTCCTTCAGAAGATACTCCTGCACCGCAGGGATATGCAAAGCCCCGACAAAAGCGAGGGGGATAAGGAAGACACACAAGAGAGTCCCGGCGAAAAGCCTGAGCAGAAGAGAAGTGCTCTCGGGGCGTTTTTCCCTGACGGTTTTCTTCGGTCGCAGCAAGCTAAATCCTCATTTACAAAGTGATTCGATTGTGCTGCATTATGAAAGAATTCATGAAACAAATCAACTGTAACAGAAATCGGAGGTCGGAGGTCGGTGGTCGCAGGTCAGAAGATTGCATTCAGAATAGAAAACCATCTGCGTTGCTGATTTCTGATTTCTGTTATATTAATCAGGCGCCTTGCTGGATTTGAGGTGACTTCTCAATAACCCCAGGGGCACGATGAATCATGAAAGTCCTGGGTCGTCATTCCCGCATGTCGTTAGCGGGAATCCAGAGTCTTTTTGATCTCTGGACCCCCGCTAACGACATGCGGGGGTGACGATTTGGCTCATGCTTATTGAGGAATTTGCGTTTTAGGTGCAAGCCTTCAAGCCCCTAATTTAAGGAGATCTCACGATGCGATCGATGCAATGTTGGAAAAATTCCCTGTACCTGCTGCTGCTTATTTTACTCATCTTGAACCTCTGCTCCTGCAGGACTGCAGCAGGCAGGACTCCAGGCCAGGTTGTCGATGACACAAGCATCACCGCAACCATCAAGACCAAAATCTTCAACGACCCCTATCTGAGCGGTTTCGCTGTTTCTGTCGACACCTTCCAGGGAGAGGTAACCTTGACGGGCGCGGTGGAATCGGAATTTGCGAAGAATCGTGCGGCCGAGTTGGCGGAGTCCATCTATGGGGTGCGCAAAGTGAACAACCTGCTGGTGGTGCGGTGAGACGCCAATCATTCCAAAAAATCCAATTGCCTGTTGAATTCCTTTGGATTTTTTGAGAGAACTATTACGGAAGCTGAGAATTTGGCTCTCAGGGCCTCCCTCTCGGTCAGATTAATATTATCGCTTCAGCCGAGAGGACGGCAATTAATATTGGTTTTCTCTCGTCCTGAAAAGGTAGGTATTTGTCCTTCTCCGGCAGGAGGCGCAATTTGGATCAACGCATCCCACGGGAATGCCCCTGTTTTCTTCTGAATTCGGCAAGTCAGTACTCTTCCCCATCACCCCAGGACAGGCAAACCGTACGAAGCTGTCCAGGCACGCGGTGTCGCGAGCTGGCAAGGGCCGATTTTGTATGTTTTATAGGTGTAAGGGTGGGAGGAATTGCGAGTGCACGTTTGGGTTGTCTTAATGAACTTCTTTAATGTTTGAGAGGAGGTATTGGGATGAATTCCGTAGTGGTCTTAGCTCTTGCTTTTCTCGTCTTTTTCATCGGGTATCGCTTCTATGCAAAAACCATCGACACCAAGGTCATAAAGGCCGACCCGAAGAGGGCCACTCCCGCCACCATGTACATGGACGGAGTGGAATTCATGCCGACCAACAGGAACATTCTGTTTGGCTACCAGTTTAAGTCCATTGCCGGGGCCGCTCCGATCATCGGTCCGATCATCGCCATCCAGTGGGGGTGGTTGCCGGCCCTCGTCTGGATTCTTCTTGGCACACTGTTCATTGGCTGGGTCCATGATTATACGAGCACAATGATCGCCTTGCGGAATGATGGGGCTTCCTTCGGGGGTTTGAGCTACCGGCTGATTTCGCCGCGGGCCAGGATCATCCTCCTTTCTTTCATTTATTTTTACCTGCTTCTGATTGCCGGCGCCTTTGGGAATGTGGTCGTGAGCACCGCTGTGGCTCTGAAGTCGGCCCCCATGGCGTGGCTCTTCCTTACGTTCGGGGGGATCCTGGCCGGGCAGATGATCTATCGCTGGAAGAAGGACATCATCCTGACGACGGTCGTCACGGTCGTCATCGCCATGTGCGGAATATGGTTCGGAACCATCGCGCCTTCTGACAAGATTCTGGGCGAATCCCTGGCCAACAGCCGCGCCCTGTGGACAATCTGTGCGTTTGTGTTCTGTTACTTCGCTGCGGTGCTGCCGATCTGGAGGTTTGCACTGCCGATCAACTATGTCGCGTCGTATATCGTCTTTTTGGGTCTGTTTTTTGGTGTGATCGGTATTTTGATTCTCCATCCGAATTTCACCCTTCCCGCCACCACCTCCTTCACCATCAAAATCGGACCGATCTGGCCCATCATGTTCGTAACCATTGCCTGCGGAGCCATTTCCGGGTGGCACAGCCTGGTTTCGAGCTCGGGCACGGCGCGTCAGTTGGAGAGCGAAATGGATGCGAGACCCGTCGGCGCTGGGGTTATGTTCGTGGAAATGCTCCTGGCGGTGTTCGCTCTGATCATTGCCGGTACGATCTATGCCTCTCCGGCTGAATATGGGGAAGCTATCGGCAAAGGCCCGGGTGGCGTTTTTGCCGCTGGGGTGTCCCAATTCCTCGGAGTTCTCGGGCTTCCGGCAAATATCGGCCGTTCTTACGGCAGCGTGATGATGATCGTGCTCGCCATCACCATCATGCAACTGGTGGTGCGGTTCATGAAAGTCGCGACCGGCGAACTGCTGGGTGATGTCAGTCCGCTCTTTAAGAACGCCCACCTCGCTACCTTTGTAGCCAGCGCGCTCGGCGCAGTCCTGGTTCTTACGGGGTGGTGGCAGTACCTGTGGGTGCTGTTCGGCGGCGCCAACCAACTCATGGCATCTCTTGCGCTGATGCTGGT
Source organism: Syntrophobacteraceae bacterium (assembly GCA_017881795.1). Taxonomy (GTDB): domain Bacteria; phylum Desulfobacterota; class Syntrophobacteria; order Syntrophobacterales; family Syntrophobacteraceae; genus JADGQM01. Next base: position 16,381 of record JADGQM010000015.1, on the reverse strand, counting down.
TACGGCCTGGCTGATGTCCGAAGGAAAAAGTTACGCCTGGACCTTTTACCCGATGATTTTTATGTTCATCACCACCGTCGCCGCGCTTGTCTATACTTCCTATACCCTGCTCAGCAAGGTTCTCTCCGGAGCGGTGCAGGGAGAGGCGCTGATTGGAAACACGCTGATGGGAGTGGTAGGGTTTTTCCTCGTCATCGCGGCGATCATCCTGGGGATAGAAGGATTCAAAGCTTTCGGTCGGTATCGGACCTTGCGGGCCCAACCGGCTCCGGCTGCTTAGGAAGCAGTAATGAGTTATCAGTTGTCAGTTATCAGTTGTCAGTTATCAGTTATGAGTCCTGGGCCATGGTTTGGCGCTGACATGACTCAGGTGATTTAGGGTGGGTTAGGCGCGTCTTTTTGCGCCGTAGCCCACCGAAGGCCAGTGCTGGGTTCCGCTGTCGCGAACCCAGCTAGTTCTCGTCAGGAAACCTCACAATTCGTAGGGGCGGGATTTATTCCCGCCCGCACGTTGGCGAGAAACCATTGATTTTCGGGAGGGGGTAAACCCCTCCCCTACAGCAATACGGGTTTTCGAATGGAACCCAGCTTAGATTTTCAGGAGGAAAAGGTTCATGTCTAACGAAGAGAAGGAGAAGAAAAGAGGCGGCATCCTCCAGGCAGTCAAGGAATTTGTCTACGGGGTTGCCGCCCACGATTCAGCCCGGTTCGCCTTAAAGACCCGAGCCAGTATGGAACACCTGTTCATCCTCATTACCATGGGAGACATGCTGGGGGTCCCCATTTTGCCCCCCTATTATTCCCTCCGGTTGCTTCCTTATGTGGTGCCGCAGATTTCCACATGGAAGCGCAGGATGTTACGGGAAAAAGATCTGACGGACGCTTTGGCATAACATTTTGATTGGAAGGGGGTGATTCGCATTTCTCTGGCACATATTTTTGAAGAGTATCCAGACCGGCGCTATATCATGTTCGGAGGGAAAGGTGGTTTAGGGAAGACGACATTTTCGGCTGCGACCGCTTACTATCTCGCCAAAAAAGGGAAACGTGTGCTGGTGTTTTCCGTCGATCCTCAGGCCTCGTTGAGTGATATCTTCAAACAGGATATCTTCGGCAAGGGCCCAACCGAGATCATACCGAACCTTTTTGCGCAGGAAATCGATGCAGACCGCCGGGTGAAAGAATATCAACAGGAAATTCGCCAGAAGATCCTCGATATGTATGGGATGGAACAGATCCCGGACGAGATCGAGAGCTACATCCAGGCCGCTGCGGCTGAACCCGCAATGGAAGAGAGTGCGATTTTCGATGAGGTGGTGGATATTGTCGTCAAGGGGGGCTACGACTACTACATTTACGATCTGGTCCCGCTGGGACATGCCCTCTATTACCTGAGCATGGCCTCCGTCTATGACGCCTGGATTGACAAGATCACCAACCTGCGCACACAGATGCGCGAATACGATCAGGTGGCCGCGACGATCCGCCGCGAGAAGACTTTGGACGAAGACGCCATCCTCAATGAGCTGCTCTTCATCAAAGACCGCATCAACAAGTCTTCGAGCATCCTGACGGACAAGGCGAAAACAGCGTTTTTCTTCGTCCTGACCGGCGAAGAAATGGTCATCAAGGATACGGTCAAGGCGGCAGAGCTCTTCGCCAAGTTTGACGTGCCCCTGAGCGGATACATCATCAACCGCGTTCTGCCCAAGGAATTGAAGGACCAGAACATTCCGGAATATTTGAAGAACCGGTTAATTATGCAGGAGCATTACCTGAAGGTGATCGATGACCAGTTTGCCGGTCAGATTCTGGCGTCCGTCCCTGAAATGGAACGGGACGTGACCGGTATGGCAATGATTGAAAAGATGGCTAAGGCCATGTATGACGACCTCAGTTGACGGCGGGAGGGGATAAAACGGTGATACCAATCACAACCAGTATGACGCAGTACATGAAAGATCATCCCCGACTGAAATACATCTTCTTTGGCGGAAAAGGTGGGGTCGGGAAAACCGTTATGGCCGGGGCCGCCGCCCTGTGGTCCGCAAAACAGGGGAAAAAGACTTTGCTCGCGTCAACCAATCCCGTGCACAGTCTTTCCAACCTTTTTGCTCAGGATGTCTTCGGGAAACCGGCGGTCGTGTGTGAAGAAGAAAATTGCTATGCCTTTGAAATCGATACCCGAGAAACCATCGAACGGTCCAAACGCGAGATTCGCGAGAAGATCAACTGGTTTCTCAAGTTCGCCGATATCACTACGAAGGCCGAGGATTTCATCGAATCCGCGACGATGAATCCCGCTTTCGAAGAATCGGCGATGTTCGAAAACATGATGGACCTCATCTTCAAGGACGAATATGAGTTTTATGTATTCGACACGGCGCCCACGGCCAATGCCAGGCGCCTGCTCGGGATGTCGAAGGTCTATTCGCTGTGGGTCGAGAAGATGTTGAAAAGCCGGGAGGAAGCCAAATCCTTGCGAGAATTGCTCTCTTTCTCCAAGAAAAAGGAGGAGAAGGACCCGCTCCTCGAGTATCTCCTCAGTTTCAGGGAGCGCATGGCGTCAGCCAAGGATGTCCTGACCGACAAGGAGCTCACGGCCTTTTTCTTTGTGACCTTGCCGGAAAGCCTCCCGATCGCGGTCATTACGCGGTTCATCAACTGGTTCGTTGATTTCGGAATCCCGGTTGGCGGCGTGGTGGTCAATGGCTTGATCCAGAAGGAACAGGTCGGGCAAGACGCTGCCGAGTTCGTCCAAAACCGGGTCAAAATGCAGGAAGAACACATGGCGGAGATCGCCGACATCTTCAAAGACAGCGTCCGCGCCATTGTTCCTCTGTTCGAAACCGAGGTCCAGGGAACGCCAATGCTGCTGCGCACCGTAGGGCAGCTTTTCGCAGCTTAATTTCCTCATCAGGAGCATGAGGTCACTATTTGTCACTTCACCAGGGGATGCGGCAGCTCATTCCTGCTCCTGCATCCCCTGTTTCATTTATCACCCAGACTTCAGGCACAACCTTCCCACGAAGGACACGAAGAGCACAAAGGGCACGAAGGAATGCTTTCACAATAATCTCACTGCTCTTCTTCGTGATCTTCGTGTCCTTCCTGGTTAAGGAGTCCAAATTCCATACGCTCCAGTGAGTCATGAAGAAGGCTTAAGCGGGGCGGCACAGGCATCGCGACAAATGAAAAGGCTGCGCCCTCCCCTTTTCTACCTAAGAAGACGGCTTGGTGAACCTGGCAAGGAGATGTAACAAATAACTATGTCCAAAACAGCAAAAGTGACCACTTCACCGTCAACAGGGCCGCACCAGTTTCATATGGAAGCCTGGATAAGCTGTGCTCCCTTTGAACGGCTCCTAAACATCAATATTCTAGAAGCTGCCGAGGGCCATGCTCTATTAACCATGCCTTTCTTCATCGATTATGCTCAAGGCGGCGGACTAATGCGCGGCGGTGCACTGGTTAGCCTGGCGGATACCGCTGTGGTCATGGCCATAAAGAGCATCATCCCCCCGCAGTCGCATTTCGCCACCATAGCTCTGGAAGCGAAATACCTCTTGCCGGTTAAAAAGGGAATCGTTACCGCAGAGGCCAGGGTGGTTCACAGAAAAGGCAGAATCCTAAAGGGCCAGGCAACCATCCACGGTGAAGACAAGAGAGCCGTAATGGAATTTTCTTCAACCTTCAAGATTGCAGCAGACACCAGAATTAAAGGGATCACCTTTGCAGATAATGGTACTCAGTAACCCCAAGAATTCAAGAACACGCGGTCAGAGGCTATCTTGGATTGCCGCAGACTGAAAAGCCTGCGCCACATCTGTGTCAAACTCGGTTACGTCTATCACTGCTTTTGGTCGGTGATTTGCCGCCCTTTCATATGGACATCAAGCGCTGGATCAGTGAGCGGAAAGACGCCTTCGGCAACGGCTTCACCGACGGCATTTTCGGCTCGTGCCCGTTCGAGGCTCCATAGACTTGATTTCCTCTGTAGGCGCCGCTGCAAAAGATCATATTGTCTACCTTTTCGAAATATACCATTTTGTCTTGCTCGATATTGGTCACAGGGTCGAACCATTTGTTGGATACCCAGCCGCAACGTTTAGCATTCGCGGCGACGACGATGTCCTTAATGAAACTCTTGCCATCAGCATCCTGGACGCTATAGAAGTCCTGGCCCATATATTTTGCATTGATCGGGTGCGCGAGCATCGTCCCGTCGATGTCCAATACATATATATACTGCTCGCCCACAACAAACGGTCCTCGGGGATTGGAAAACTCGGCCAAAGTTATTGTTTTCCCCGTGGCTTCATAAAATGCAATCGCCCTCTCCACCCAGCGCTTTCCCTCATCCAGGAATATCCCTTCCATCTGCCTCTCCTTTTTCTTGCTCTAAAGGTTACAAAAAGGTTCTCTGAAGATAGATTGCTCTGCTTGCTTTCAGTTGTTGCCGTGTGTAGTGAATAGCAGGTTAAAAAAAGGTTAAATGACCGAGTCTGACAGACGTATGCTGCTTCAGGACCTTGGGCGCGAGAGGATTTTCAAAAAAGCGACAATGGTGATTTTTCGATGCACCTTGAGAACTCAAACGGAGCATGATAGGTAAGGTTCGATTATCGATCCATCATAGCCGACCGGCCATAGGGAGGAACACGGATGCAACACCTGCTCAAGGATGATCCTGATGTTGCAGCGCTCATTAAGAAAGAAGAATCGCGGATAGAAAACACGCTGGACCTTATTGCCGCTGAAAACCATTCACCCCGATCCATCATGGAAGCCCTGGGATCGATCTTTAACACCAAGACCATCGAGGGGTACCCGGGCAAGCGCTTTCATGCCGGCTGTGTCTATGCTGATGAAATAGAAGAGCTGGCGATTTCGCGCGGCAAGGAGCTCTTTGATGCTGAACATATCAACGTTCAGCCCCATAGCGGCACTTCGGCCAACCTCGCGGTTTATTTTTCCGTCCTCAACGTGGGAGATAGAATCCTTTCCATGAGCCTCCCTCATGGCGGCCATCTTTCCCATGGGCATCGCGCTTCGATAACCAGCAGGTGCTTTGACTTCATTCATTACAGCGTGGACCGTGAAACGGAGCTTATCGACTACGAGGAAGTGAGAACGCTTGCCGAGCAGTACCGGCCCAAAATGATCGTCGCCGGCGCCAGTTCCTATCCCCGGCTGATCGACTACGAAAAGATGGCGGTGATCGCAAAAGATGTTTCTGCTTATCTCTTTGCAGATATGGCGCACATCGCCGGACTGGTGGCAGCGAAAGTCATTCCCAGCCCGGTCCCCCACTGCGATTTTGTGACCTTCACGACTTACAAAACCATGATGGGGGGCAGAGGCGGCGTGATCCTCTGTAAGCAGGACTATGGCAAGAAAATCGACAGTGCCGTATTTCCTGGTTGCCAGGGGACCAGCGCCGTCAATGTTATCGCCGCCAAAGCGGTCATCTTCAAACTGGCCAGGGCTCAGCATTTTGTGGATATTCAGAAACAAACCCTGAGCAACGCTGTCCTGCTTGCCACTGAACTCGCCCATAAAGGCTATCGCCTCGTTTCGGGAGGAACGGAGAACCACCAGGTTCTCGTCGATTTGGCAGCGAAGGGATTCGACGGATCGGCTGCGGAACAAACATTGGAATCGGTTGGCATCATCGCAAATCGCAATGTTGTTCCCCGAGATGCGGAACATCCCGGTGCGGTAAGTGGGATACGGCTGGGAACTGCAGCGATCAGCGCAAGGGGCATGAGCGGCCAGGAAATGCCGCGGATAGCTCATTTGATCGATAGCGCTCTCGTGAATAGTGGCAACAAGGAAGTCCTGAAACAAATTTCGCTAGACGCGGAGGCGCTGGCTCGAAAATTCCCGGTGTATGCATAGCCTCCGCGCTCGCTCGTTCCCAAGCTCCAGCTTGGGAACCAGCTTCAACCAGCTTCAAGGGGAATTTTCAGGCAGGCTCTTACAATTTGTTCATGCACACGGTACTTGAGTTGCTCGCCGCAGGAAGCTATAACTTGCGGGGTCGGCGAGCCTGTAAAAACGCAGCGTTGTCTCGAAGTGCAATAACCAACATACCAATTCAAACCAAAGGAGAGCTTTATGAAAAGAGTAATCACGTGGTCGCTTCTCATGGTCTTTATCCTGGCCGGGGCTGCCTTGGCGGCAGACGATACCGTACGTATCGGCGTCTATTTGCCGCTGACCGGCGCGAACGCCTATGGCGGCGAGTTGGAGCTGGAAGGTCTGCAAATGGCCTTCAAGGAAGCTCCGGCGGTGCTTGGCAAGAAGGTGGAAATCTTCGTGGTGGACAACAAGACCGATAAGGTCGAGGCGGCCAATGCGGTCAAGCGCCTGATCGACAAAGAGAAAGTCGTGGCCGTCATCGGCACCTACGGATCTTCGTTGGCCATGGCCGGCGGCGAGGTGGCTGAAAAGGCCGGTGTGCCCATGATCGGCACCTCCTGCACCAACCCGTTGGTGACCCAGGGCAAGAAGTACGTCTTCCGGGTTTGTTTCATCGACCCCTTCCAGGGAGCCGGAGCAGCCACGTATGCGTTCAAAACCCTTGGTTTGAAGAAAGCGGCTTTGCTGGTGGACGTGGCGAACGACTACTCGGTGGGTCTTGCCAGCTTCTTTGCCAAGTCTTACACCAAGCTGGGCGGAGAGGTCGTTACGAACCTGAATTACCAGTCCGGGGACCAGGACTTCACGGCTCAGTTGACCGAAATCATCAGCAAGAAGCCTGATGTCCTGTTCATCCCCTCCTATTTTGCCGAAGGCGCCATTATCATGAAGCAGGTGAAAGAACTGGGCGGCACCTTCAAGATCATGGGCGGCGACGCCATGGACAACCCCAAAATCACCGAGATCGGCGGCGGCGCTGTGGAAGGCTTCATCCACACCACCTTCCCGTATGATCCTTCGATGAGGGACATGAATCCGGTGGCCAAGCAGTTCACCGAAAACTGGAAGAAACTGCACCCTGACAAAGATCCCAACGTCAATGCCGCGCTGGGGTATGACGCTTACATGATCACCCTCGATGCCATCAAGAGGGCCGGCAAGGCTGAACCCGAGGCCATCGGCGCCGCTCTGGCTCAAACCAAGAACTTCGAAGGTGTTACCGGCAGCACCACGATCAACGCCTCTCATGACGCTGAGAAGCCCGTCGGCCTGGTGACGATCAAGGACGGGAAGAAGACTTACATTGGTGAAATTACTCCGGAGATGTGAGGCACTTGGCAATAAGTAATCCTCCGAGATTGGGAGACCGACGCGGTTTCAGAAACCGCGTCGGTCTGGATGTCAAGGACGTCTATTTCTTGCCTAAGGCCTACGAATACGGGGATATGCTCACTTGATGTGATCAGTTCATCGGGGGGCTTCCCTGCTCCCCCGATTCCTGTGCGCTCTCAGAGGATCTCTTCATGAGCTGGGCAATGTTCGTTCAGCATCTTCTGAACGGTTTGACGCTGGGCAGCCTTTATGCGCTGATTGCCATCGGCTACACCATGATCTACGGGATCTTGCGGCTGATCAACTTCGCCCATAGCGAGATCTTCATGCTGGGCGCCTACTCCGTGTTTTGGGGGGTAACCTTGATTCACCTGCCCTGGCCCATAGCCGTGACGCTCGGCATCCTTGCCGTTGCAGCGCTGGGCGTGCTGGTGGATCGAGTGGCCTACCGCCCCTTGCGCGACGCGCCCCGCAGTTCGGCGCTCATTAGCGCCATCGGCGTTTCGTTCTTCCTGCAAAATCTGGCTATCGTGGTCTTTTCAGCCATTCCCAGGGAGGTGTATCGGCCAACCTGGCTGGAAACCGTGATCCTGGTGGGAGACGTCCGCGTGCTGCCTTTGACCCTGTTGGTGCCGGTGCTCTCGTTTCTGCTCATGCTCGGCTTAATTTACATCGTCTACAAGACCAAAGCGGGGTTAGGAATGAGAGCAATCTCCAAGGACATCGAGACCAGCTACACCATGGGAGTGCCGGTAAACCGGATCATTGCCCTGACCTTTGGCATCGGTTCGGCCCTCGCGGCCGCCTCGGGCATCATGTGGGCATTGCGCTACCCTCAGTTGCAGCCGATCATGGGGATCATCCCGGGCTTCAAGGCTTTTATCGCTGCGGTGGTCGGCGGCATCGGCTCGATCCAGGGCGCCGTGATCGGAGGGCTGGGTTTGGGCCTCGTCGAAATCATGGCGGTGGCCACCTTCCCCGAATTGGCGGGTTACCGGGACGCTCTGGCCTTTGTTCTGCTCATCGGCATTCTGCTGATCAAACCGACCGGATTGATGGGTGTGAAGCTGGAGGACAAGCTATGATGGAGCGTAAGCTCAAGATCATCTCGAACATCATGGCGACGGCAGTGCTTGCCATGTTCCTATGGTGGGCACAAACCAACTTGGGCGCTTATCACACTCAGATCCTCAATCTCATCGCGGTCAACATCATTCTGGCCCTGAGCCTGAACCTCATCTACGGCTTTACCGGCATGTTCAGTCTGGGGCACGCCGGGTTCATGGCCATCGGGGCCTACACCTGCTCCATCCTGATCATGACCCCCGCCCAAAAGGAAATGCTCTTCATTTTACAGAAGGCCTATCCCTGGGTGCAGGAGGCCGGGGCGCCCTTTGTGGTGGCGGTGGTTGCCGGAGGCCTGATTGCAGCCCTGGTGGGGCTTGTGGTTGGCGCTCCGCTGCTGCGACTGGGGGACGATTACCTGGGCATCGCTACCCTCGGCTTTGCCGAAATCATCCGGGTGCTGGCCAACAACATTCCCCGCATCACCAACGGGGCGCTCGGCTTCAAGGGCATCCCGGGTTACGCAAATATTTGGTGGAATTTCGGTTGGTGCCTGTTCGCGCTCTATTTCATTGTCCGCATTGTCAACAGCAACTTCGGCAACACCCTCATGGCCATTCGGGACGACGAACCGGCGGCTAAGGCCATGGGCATCAATATCTTTCGCTACAAACTCCTCTCTTTTACCATCGGGTCCTTCTTTGCCGGGATTGGCGGGGCGCTGCTGGCCAGCCTTGTCAGCACCATCGACCCCAAGATGTTTCTGTTCACCCTGACCTTCAATGTGCTCATGATTGTGGTGTGCGGCGGCCTGGGTTCCCTCACGGGCTCGGTGCTGGCCTCCATCGCCATCACCATCCTGCTGGAATGGCTGAGGTTCGTCGAAAATCCCATCTTCATTGGCGATTTCGAACTGAAGGGGATTCCGGGAATGCGGATGGTGGTTTTCTCTCTGGCCCTCTTGTTTATCATCCTCTTCCGTCGGGAAGGCTTGATGGGCATGCGCGAGTTCCGCTGGGAATGGCTTCTGGGTCTATTCCGCAAACGAGGTGAGGTGAAATGAAGCCTGAGGTAATTCTGGAAACCAGGAAGCTCACCATGCGCTTCGGCGGTCTGACGGCGGTGGATGATTTCAATGCCAAGATCTATAAAGGGAGCATCGTTGGGCTGATCGGACCCAACGGAGCCGGCAAGACCACCTGCTTCAATATGATCTCCGGCTTCTATGCCCCCAGCGACGGGCGCGTGTTGTTCAAGGGCGCGGACATCACCGGGACGCCGCCTCACGAGGTGTGTCGCGCCGGTGTGGCGCGAACTTTTCAGAACATCCGCTTATTCGGCAATGGGACCGTGCTGCAAAATGTAATGGTGGGCTGCCATGTGCGCCAGAAAACCAGCTGGTGGCAAACCGTGCTCTACCTGCCCTCCAATCTGAAGGAAGAAAAGGCCATCGCCGAAAAATCGCGGGGACTCCTCAAGGTGTTTGGCCTGGAGCATCTCGCCGGGGAAAAGGCGAAGAGCCTGCCCTACGGCGCGCAGCGGCGCTTGGAGATCGCCCGAGCCCTGGCCACCGAACCGCAATTCCTCCTGCTCGACGAACCCGCCGCCGGCATGAACCCCCAGGAAACCAATGAGCTCATGGGTTTCATCCGAGACATCCGGGAGCAGTTCAAGCTGACCATCCTTCTGATCGAGCACGACATGAAGGTCGTTATGGGTGTTTGCGAGCACATGTGGGTGCTGGACTACGGTGAGACCATCGCCGAGGGGCCTCCCGAGAGCATCAAGGCGAACCCCAAGGTCATTGAGGCCTACCTGGGAGAGGAGGCCATTGCCGATGCTTAAGGTGCAGGATCTTCACGTTTACTACGGCGGCATTCACGCCTTGAAGGGCCTCTCCATCAACGTGGAGAAGGGGCAGATCGTCACCCTCATCGGCGCCAACGGCGCCGGCAAGAGCAGCACACTCAGGGCCATCTCCGGCCTGATCAAAAACATCAAGGGAAGCATCGTCTACAATGGCAGAGAGATCGCCGGAAAGAACCCGGTGGATATCGTCACGGCCGGCATCATGATGGCCCCTGAAGGGCGCAAGATATTCCCTCACCTCAGCGTTCTCGAAAACCTGATGCTGGGGGCTTATACCCGCAGCAACAAGGCGGAAATTGAAAAAGACCTGGTCTGGGTCTATGAACTCTTCCCACGGCTCAAGGAAAGGAGTGAGCAGAAGGGCGGCACTCTCTCCGGGGGCGAGCAGCAGATGCTGGCCCTTGCCCGGACTCTCATGGGTGCACCGGACCTGATCCTGCTTGACGAGCCATCCCTTGGCTTGGCGCCGCTTCTGGTAAAATCAGTCTTCGACACCATCGTAAACATCAATCAATTGGGCAAGACCGTCCTGCTGGTGGAACAGAACGCCTTTGCCGCCTTGAAGATCGCTCATTACGCCTATGTGCTGGAGGTCGGGGCGATCGTTTTGGAGGGTACCGGTAAGGACCTCATCAAGGACCCCCGCATACGCGATGCCTATCTTGGTGGTTAAGGGATCAACCGTTTGCGCGGGGTAGGACTGAGCTCCATTTACGCTTCCAGAGGGGTTTTTGCCAGCTTGAACCTTATGCGCAGTATCCCATCATCAAAGCTGGTCGAGATCACGCGAAACAGGCCGATCGCTTTGGTTGACTTGACATGCGGGCCGATGCATGGGCAGGCATCATAGTCCCCTATTCTGATAATGCGGATGGTATCGCTGGCGCCTTCCGGCAACCGGTCAAGGTTGAAGTCTCTATGTGCCTCAGCCTTGGCCATGAATACTTCGGTAACGGGGAGATCGGCCTCGATGATCTCGTTGATTCGCCTTTCAAGGTCTAAAGTCTCCGCATCCAGCAAGGGACGCTCAAAATAGTAATCGAGCTTTGATTTCTTCTTTTCGAGGTGAGCGCTGAAGCACCGGTTGCAATGGAACACCCGAATCATGGTCTGATTGACGATGTGTTCAGCCGAATGCATCCGCGGGTCAAATTGTTTCTCAACGTGCTCAGCCATTGCTTTCCTATTCATGTCTCTGTGTTGTTCATGCCTTTGTGTTCGATGGTAGCGCCGCCTTCCACGCTTGGATTTGTCCTTAGCCTTCGCAAAAGGATGGTTTCGACGATTTCTGCAAAGCCCTCACCGCCTTCCTGATCGGCGACGAAGGCTGGAAGGTGTCGCATCCGTTCAGCAAAGCGAAGCACATTTTTGACTCCTGCGCTGAACGGAAAAAACTGAAACATCGGTTCATCATTGGGAGAGTCGCCACAAAAGAAAAAACGCCGCCGGCATGCCTCCAGGTCCATCCCCCACAGTTCGCGTGCCATGATCCCGGTCATGCCGAGTTTATTATAATCCCCGAACCAGCCATTCACATGGATCGAAGAAACTTTGCAGGTCGCTCCGTGTTTTTCAAAAATTGTACAGATGCGCTCAACGGCTTGCCAGTCGAGAGGTTTCACATCCTCGCAGAAATCGATGGCGAGGTCGGTCTCCCGATAAGGCTGATCGGAGGCGACGGCGGTGCCCGGAACCGAACGCAGCACTTCCTGCTCAATTTGCAACAGTTTTAACCGTTTTTCGTGGCGAATGGGTTCCGGATCGAGAAAGCGTTTCTTGAGCTTTCCCGCGTACTCGTCAAACCAGAAATAGAAGGCTCCGTTTTCACCGACGACGGCATCGACCGGCCACATGCGGGCGATATGATCACACCAGCCAGCGGGTCGCCCGGTAACGGGCACAACCTTTAGTCCCGATTCTTTAAGAGTCCATAAGGCCTGGCAGGCGCATGCCGGAATCTTGCCACGGGTGGTGAACGTGTCATCAATGTCAAAAAGAAGGCCCTCAAAGTCTCTGGCGATTTCCATGTCAATACGGTGAATCGATGTGATCATAAGTGGCTCCGGGCGCTATTTTCGTCACCTTTCTGTTGATCGTCCATACCTCAAAACGCGCGCTCATCGGTTTCGTTCACTCGAGGATTTACTTCTGCGGATATTGTAACATGGATTTTTGTCATCTAACACGCCGCAGGTTAAAGAACCATGCAGCCCATTGCTGGGCCGAGGAACGTCTGATTATGTCTTTTTGGTGGTGGAGAAGAAACCAATGGCTATGGTACGCTAGTTTCTTGTGGTAATGAAGAAGCGGCCCGGAGTCATCGGTATCACAACGTCGATCTGGGTGATTGGGCGATAGACCGCTGTATGTTGAAACCGGAAACGCATATTCTGAAAAGGCTGTATCTCGAAAAATCCCGTTTTTAGAAATAATCACGATTTGTCACGGGTGCGGAAATGAAGCGAGTTGGAAGCAGATTAGAGACGCAGGTGTTGATTATTGGCGGTGGAATTACGGGTGTGGGCCTGGCTCGTGATCTGTCGCTGCGCGGTGTGCAATGTTTGGTGGTCGAAAAGGGACACGTCAACGCCGGAGCCTCGGGCGGAAACCATGGGCTGCTTCACAGTGGAGCGCGTTATGTTTCCAACGATCCGATCACGGCGCAGGAGTGCCGGTCGGAATCACGCTTGTTGAAGCAATTAGCGCCTGGATGCTGCGAAGATACGGGTGGTCTGTTCGTTGCCGTTGCCGGTGACAGCGAAAAGTATGTCGCTGACTTCCCCCAGCTCTGCGAGCAAAACGGGATCAGGGTGCAGACGATTGACTGTCGAGAGGCCAGAGACCTTGAGCCGGAATTGTCGGAAAACATCACTGCGGCGTTCCGGGTTGAGGATGCAGCGGTTGATCCGTTTGCTCTATCCTGCGACAACATCGCCGATGCCACCACGCATGGCGCCCGCTTGCTGACCAGTGCCCAGGTGGTTGGCATCATCCGGGAAGGCGGCCGCATCCGTTCTGTAAGGATTCGCCAGCTTCGGACCGGGAGAGAGATCGAGGTGGAGGCTGACCAGATCATCAATGCCAGCGGCGCGTGGGTTGGAAAGGTTGCCGAACTGGCCGGCCTGCGCTTATCGGTGGTCTGGTCGAAAGGCAGCATCCTGGTCACCCAAAGGAGAATTACCAACGGGGTCGTCAACCGGCTGCGGCCGCCAACTGACGGGGATATCATCGTGCCGGGGGGAACCGTTTCCCTGGCGGGGACGACCTCCGTTCGAGTGAACGATATCGACAACCTCCATGCCGATTTTGTTGAAGTGGACTTCCTTGTGCAAGAGGCAGCGAAGGTTGTTCCCGTCATGCACCACACCCGCCTGGCACGGGCTTTCGCGGGGGTAAGGCCGCTGCTCGGCAGCTTCAGCACCGGCAATGATCGCAACCTCAGCCGTGACTTCGAGATTATCGCTCATGATGAGGATGGCCTTTCCAATTTGATCACGGTCATTAGCGGCAAACTGACAACCTATCGGCTGACGGCAGAAAAAGCTGCGGACCTGATTTGCCTGCGCCTGGGCGTGAATGGACCAGGTCTCACCGGAAATATGCCGCTGCCCCGTGCACCCGTGAATGACTGGGTCGTGGCCGGCCTGGCGCCAAGGCTCTGGCGGTTACAAAAGAAGCCCAATGATGCGCTGCTTTGCGAGTGCGAAATGGTGCCCATGAGCGCCATCGCTCAGATCGTTGACCAGCTCCGGGCCGAAGGCGAGACGGTTGATCTCGACGCCATCGGGCGGCGGAGCCGCATGGGCAAGGGGTCCTGCCAGGGGGCCTTTTGCGGCTTGCGAACCACGGGGTTCCTCTACGAACGAGGCATTTTCATGGGAGACCGGGGTATTCAAGAGCTGAAAACATTTCTTGAATCTCGCTGGAAAGGCTTGCGACCAGTGCTCTGGGGCCAGCAACTGGTTCAGGAGCAGCTTCAGGAAGCAATTCACTGTGGTTTATTCAGTCTCGAAACCCCGGATGTGCGAGAATCTGAAGAAGGAGCCGTGGAATGAGGTTCCCCGCCCAGGATGTGGGGGGTTCTACACGTTGCAGTCAGTGCTCCTCGCCGGCACGAACCGAAAAGTGGCAGTGATCCCAAGTGGACGGCCATTACCCAATCGATTGCTTTCAAGCGAACGAAAGGTGACAATGGCAGGCGAAAGGCGAGCGATAAATTACTTGGCTGAGCCCTTATGAGGATTATCATGAGCGAGATGCCCGAGCGGGTTGTGCGGCGGGTTCAACGCCGGCCGTTCTCGCTACTGCTGGGTGACGCAAACAGGAGGGGAAGGAACGAACATGTTTAGAGAAGAGCGAGACGAAAGCCAATTCAAATGGAACATGTTGGGAGACATCAATGAAGGTCGACCGAATCTTGGTCCCATGGTTCACGTGGCGGTATATCGCCTGATGCAGTATACGCTTCGAGACATTTTGATTCGTGACTCCGGGGTTGAGGAGGCTGACAGAATCTTCTTCGAAGCCGGCAAAAAAGCCGGCGAGCAGTTCTGCGAGAATATCCTCACCCAGAATAGAGATGTTAACGCCATGCTCACGGAGCTTGAGCAAACCATGAGAAATCTCGGTATCGGCATCCTGCGCGTCGAATCAGCCGATGTTGAGAGGGGTGCTTTCGTGATAACCGTGGCTGAGGACCTCGATTGCTCAGGCATTCCAGTTTGCTCGGAGGAGATCTGCATCTACGATGAAGGATTTATCGCCGGTTTGCTTCTCGCCTACACGGGCACGGACTTTAATGTCAAGGAAGTTGACTGTTGGGGCAGTGGGGGGCGTATCTGCCGGTTCCGAGTGGATCCCAAATGAGGTCTGAACATGATCACTGTTGAGGAAGAGCTCCTCGACTCCATTTCTGCGGTGTTTTATCAGCTTCGCACCGGGAGAATTCCAGCACCGATCCCCATCCCCGCTGAGCTCGCGGAAAATGAGATGCGTCAGCTCCTGACCTATGTGAATCGTTTTCTGACCGAGTTCGAGCCCTTTGCAGAAGCCATGAAGCAGATCGCTCAAGGAGAGCTGGATACCCGCCCGCTCCTGGGCCGGATGGGCATTGTTAACGCCTATAAAACCCTCCAGGTGAACCTTCGGCACGTTACCTGGAAGACTCAGCAAATCGCCGGAGGGGATTTCACCCAGCGACTTGATTTTATGGGAGACTTCTCCGCTGCCTTCAACAGTATGACCCAGCAACTGAAGGACTCGTATGAGGCATTGGTTGCCTTGAACAAGGAGCTCGATCGCCGCAATCAGTTCATTCGAAAGACTTTTGGCCGCTATACGAGCGACGAAGTTGTGGATGCGATCCTGGATGCTCCCGACGGCCTCAAGCTCGGGGGTGAAAAACGCGAGGTCACCCTGCTGATGTCTGATGTTCGCGGTTTCACCGCCATTGCCGAGCGGCTCGAGCCCAGCGAAGTTGTCGCCATATTGAATCACTACCTCTCCGTCATGGTCGAGCTTATCCACCGGAATGGCGGAAATATCGATGAAATAATAGGAGACGCCATCCTGATCATCTTCGGTGCGCCCCTGGTGATGCATGATGCGGCCAGGCGAGCGGTCCGTTGTGCGCTCGAGATGCAGAAGGCGATGGGTGAGGTGAATCATTACAATCTCCAAAGAGGTTGGCCCGAGATTGAGATCGGTATCGCCTTACACACGGGAGAAGTAGTGGTGGGCAACATTGGCTCGACAAAGCGGTCGAAGTATGCGGTTGTCGGACAGACCGTGAACCTGACCGCACGGATCGAAAGCTTCACCGTAGGAACGCAGGTACTCGTATCCCCGTCACTGATACGCGCTGCCGGCCCCGGCCTCATCCTCGGCGATGAGGTCGAGGTTCACGCCAAGGGCATGCGCGAAGCCATCAAGTGCCGTCAGTTATTGGGCCAGCAAGATCACCCAGAACTGGTGATCGATCAGGAAGAAACCCACTGCGTCCCGCTGGTCAAACCGCAACCCTTGCACTATGTGCGTCTGAGCGATAAGCACCTCAACGAACCGACGCAACGGGCGATCCTGGTCGGTCTGTCTCATCGGCGGGGGGTGATTGAGGCATGCGGACCGCTACAGCCCTATGACAACGTTATGCTTCGCTCGCCACCCACGAATAGTGACGATCCGGTGCAGG
>JADGQM010000117.1 GCA_017881795.1 Syntrophobacteraceae bacterium | reverse complement strand
GTGAAAATGGTTGGGCATCAGACAAAAAGCAAGGATGTCAGAGTTGGGTTTTACTTATCAAAAGACAAATCCATCGATCCCTCCAGAGATCGTCGGATAGCGACTGACAAATTCCCCACTGTTCCTGCACGGAGTGTGCGACTGAGACAGACCGCTACGAGAATTCCCCCTACGGTTTCCCCTGGAATGTTCTACTTGGGGGTTGTTGCCGATGTTCACAACGATATCGTTGAACTCAACAAGAAGAATAACAGGAAGTCTTCAAAGGCTCAGATCATGATCTTTCCCAACGATTCAACCCATACCGTTACCTGCACGACTCAGTGGACATCCCTCACTGATCCCTGGCTGAGGTTCCTCCTGCCCCGAGTCCCGCTATTGAATAAAGGGATTTCCAGACGAGGCATTTTGGGCACGCTGCTGACGATGGCCCGTTACATCCATCGTGGGGGAGCTCAAATCTTTGAATTTATCTATACGCGTTAAGCTACCAGCGATCCTTGCCCGGCAAATGATTGCCGTGGCACTGGTCGACTGGCAAGCCGTCAAACGGTTTGGAAGAATAATATACGGAGGGCGTGAAAAAGATTCATCAAATCTTTTTCAGGTGATCGTGTCGTGAGCCGCTAACCCCGAAGAGCATTGTGGGAACCGCACGATTGGGTTCAAAAATGGGAGGTCCTGGGCCATGAAAACCACTAACTTATCAATCGAATTGAAGGATCTGGAGCTTGAAGACCATGCGTGTTTTCTCTACAGCACAGAGGAGGAGCACCGTTCAATCGTTTCAGACTTCATAAGATTAGGCCTGGAACGGAATGAAAAAGTCTTTTGTGTCCTGGATGAACATTCGCCGGAGGTCATCCGCGGATATCTGTTATGCAGTGACCTGGTCTTTCGGGACCGTGCGAAGACAGGCCAACTTCAGGTCGCACGCTATACAGGGACAGATATTTTCGGTGGTGCTTTCGATCCCGATAGAATGGTCCAATGGTTACGAGATGAAACCGAGTTCGCACTGGCTGAAGGGTGGTCAGGGCTTCGCCTTACCACCGAGATGACCTGGATGCTGAGAAAGTTTCCCGGTTCCGAACGAGTGCTGGAATACGAATATCAATCGAACAAATTCTTCTGCCACAGTAAGTGCATGGCCCTCTGCCAATATGATCTTCGGCGCTTCAACCCCATGGCACTCAAAGATGCTTTGCTATCCCACCCGGTGGTTATTGTCGAAGAAGAGATCTACGACAACCTATACTACAGCGTGATTCCCCCCTTCATGGATCAAGAACCATCATGGATAACTCTGAACCATTGGTTGAACGACCTGGCCGAGCATAATGCATCGCATGGAGCGTGATTCCTTCATGAAGCCTGGTGGAGTCCAAAAGTGATGAATCTATCTATACGCGCCAAGCTCGCAGGGATCCTTGCGTTACAAATGATTGCCATGGCCCTTCTTGGCTGGCAGGGAATCGTGGGGATACGCGATCTAAAGGACCGAGTCAAGTTAATCTATGCGGGAGAATTCCTACCATCGCGCATGATTGCGACTACAGACAGCACCCTTGTCTCCTGGAACAGAGCAATACTGAATCACATTCTCGCTGAGAATATGGAAAAGATGGAGCAGTATGAACAGATTATCAAGCAGACCAAAGAAACCGTTTCTGGAACTCTTGGGTCTTTGTTGGGAACGGAGAGTCTTTCGCAACGAGAAAAAGAAATCGTGAGAACAATTCAGGAAGAGTTCGCGCGTGCCGTCCCGATTCAGAACCATTTATTGGAACTATCGAGGGAAGGAAGGCGGGAAGATGCTCAGGAGGTACTCCATACTGAATTACGGCCCCTGGTTGATGAGATGGATGCCCAAGTGGCCAGCTTTTTGAGTTTGCAGGAGGACCAGATACTGGAATCCCAGCGGGCTATAGAGGAGCGATACCGAATTGATGTCAAAAGGATTTTTCTGATAATAGGAAGCATTTTTGTCGTTTCTCTTCTCATTAATCTCTTCTTGTCCAGAGCCATTGCCGGATCAATACGACAGCTCGTGAAGGGTGCCAGGGAGTTCGGCCGCGGAAACCTGGATTATCGAGTCGAGGTGAAATCCGGCGATGAGATCGAGGAGTTGGCATCGGCGCTGAATTCCATGGCTGCAGAGCGCAGGACTGCCGAAGATTTGCTTCGAGGCAGTACCGAAAAGTTGAAGCTATTCGCCTATTCGGTGGTCCACGATCTCAAGAGCCCGGCCATTGGGATTCATGGACTGACGGGACTGCTTCACAAACGTTACCGGGACGTTCTCGATCACCAGGGGGAGAAGTTGAGCGCTCAAATAATGAAAGCGTCAGAGCAGGTAGTGGCCCTTGTCGAAAAGGTAAACATTTATATTGCCACGAAAGAGATGCCTTTGAACGTTGAAGAAATCAATTCTCGTGAGATTTTCCAAATGGCGAAAGAGGAGTTTTCCACCCAGTTGAGCATCCGTCAAATAGACTTCTCCTGGCCCGAGATAGAACCATCGGTGAGGGCGGACAGACTATCGCTTCTGAGAGTCTTCCGAAACTTGTTGGATAATGCCCTGAAGTATGGCGGTGAGCAACTGAGTGAGATCCGCATACGATACGAAGAGTCCCATGATTTTCACGTTTTTTCGGTATGTGACAATGGGGTGGGGGTGAAAACCGATGATCCGGAGAAGCTTTTTGCGCTGTTTCAGCGTCACGAGACATCCAAGGGAGTTGCTGGAACGGGTTTGGGATTGGCAATCGTCAAGGAGATAGTGGAAAGGCATCAAGGCAAAGTATGGGCGGAGCCCAGATCACAAGGAGTGAGTTTCTTCATAACTATCTCGAAAAACCTCTGATTTTTTGATTTTGAGATTTTTGGAATTTAGTACATAACTATTTGAAATCGTAATACTTTGAGCCTCTTGCAAAAGTCCCTGGGCGTCATTCCGGCGGAAGCCGGAATCCAGGTTTTTCAACAATTTCTGGACCCCGGCTTTTCGCCGGGGTGACGGAATTTGAGAGTTCTGCGAGAGCCTCCTTTGTCTGCCATTACCAAATTACCCTTGTATGGTGCTGATTTAGCTAAAGAAAAAGCTGAATTGCTCAAAAGTTGGAAAACTCCAGTAGGAAAGGAACCCCGCGTTAGCAGTGTCCTTGAGAAACGGAGTCGTTTTTCTTAAGTTATTGTAGTTAAGGCGTGCAAGGTAATGTTGGAAGGTCTCCCAAGATTGTTTTTCAAATGGAGGAATATGATGGTCCAAATCCTTTCTGAAAGTAAAGGCAATATTCTAGGAATCAGAGCTACTGGCAGGCTTACTGACCAAGACTATGAGGAGGTCTTGATTCCAAGTTTGGAAACCATAATCAAAGAGCACGGCATGGTCCGGCTCCTCTGCTATATGGATGAGGATTTCAGTGGATTGGAGATGGGGGCTATGTGGGACGACGCCAAATTCTTCCTTAAGCATAAGAATGATTTTGAAAAGATGGCGATAGTGGGCGGACGCAGATGGATCGAAGTGATGATGGAGTTGTTCGCCCATTTCATGCCGGGCGATTCGAAAACCTTCACGGGTGAGCAGTTGCAGGAAGCTTGGGTTTGGATCAGGTCCTAACAAACGACTATTTCACAGCTTAGAGGGATACAAGGCCCGAATTTGATCAAAACCTTGGCCGGTGATTCTTGCTCAGAGTCTCATTCGCCTCGCCTCGCAACAGCAACACGCACAGTAGAGTTGACCGGGTATACAGGCGCGATGGATGAGCGCATGTGAGCCCTACCGGTCTGTGCACTTGACGGGCTTCATCCGTAGTCTTACTCCATTGGCATGAACCGCCGAACCGTGACTTGAGGAAATAGATGAATCTCGGCGGCTATTGGTTTAAGATCTGATCGAACCGATAACGACTTTTCGTCAAAAATAGAAGGAGACATTATGGATGTTTTTACAGCGATTAAGGAAAGACGAAGCTGCCGGGCGTTTTTGCCGGGACCGGTCTCTGAGGAAGCGATCGAGAAGCTTTTGCAGGCCGCCGTTTGGGCCCCTTCTCCGATGAACGCTCAACCATGGGAGTTCATCGTGATCACCAACCAAGAGGTAAAGGGCAAAATCCATTCGGAAGTTGAAGATCGCCGGAAATCACTTGCTGAGAAGAGCGGTTGGAAATGGTTGGAACGCTATCAAGTCGACTTTATCCTATCGAGTCCTGCAATCATTGCTGTGATCGGAAATCCGGACAAAACGGGCGCAGACAGGTTTTTGGAAGGCGGAGGAATGGGTTACCAACATGCCTGCGCGGCAGCCATACAGAACATGCTCCTGACTGCCCATGCGCTAGGACTCGGCAGCCTGTGGTTTACATTGTTTGATTTTGAGGCGATGAGAGCGATGCTTGGCATAGATCCCGGGAAGGAGCCCTTGGCACTGGTATGTATTGGCAGACCGAGTGGAGAGCCCCTCCAAATGGCCAGAAAAGATGCCTTGGAACGGACCAGATTTATTCGGTGAGCTCATTCCAGAACTAGCCCTCTTCCATTTGAGATCACTAATCCTCGCCCTGACGATAACGGCCTTTGCCTCAAAAGAGAGGCCACACGCGTGCGTGCTGATTTTCGACCGATTTATCCCAACGAATTCGGCCTATATCGGGCTCGACCTGCGCGAAGGAAACAGGAAATGCTAAGACCCAAAAGTCTGCAACAAAGAATGATGCTTTTTCTACTGTTGCCAGTGGCGGTGCTGCTGACCGCCATGGGATGGTTCCGCTTTACCTACGCCAGAGACAATCTGCTCAAGGAGTGGCAGGAGGCGGCCGTGTTGAAACTCCAACGGGCAGCCCATCATGTGGACATGCGCCTGAGCGAGCCCAAAATCTGGATCCGGATTTTCAGCAAAACAGGAGGGGAACCCGGGGCGGACGCCATTCGAGAGTTGATAGTTCAACAACTTAAGCATTTGCAAGGGGTCGGGGGCGCCTCAATCATACGAGTGGACGATGGTGGGCCGCCAGTTTCTCAGTCTCACGGGCATATGATGATGGGAATGCGAAGCGGTATGACGTTTCAACGAGCAGAGATCACCCAGGTCACTCCGCCTCGTTATGATACCGAAGTCGGACATGAAACCGTTTCAATCATCTCAGACCTTCTGAATGCTGCAAACGAGAAGATCGGACAGTTGGTGGTTGCGGTCCGGTTTGATTATCTCATAGAAAACGCCCTATCATACGGCTGGAATCAAGGTGAGATAGCCTCCTTGATAGATGATCAAGGGGAAATACTTGCCTGCAGTGCCTCGGAAGAAAACCGGCGACCCTGCCCGATTCAGAACGTATTCAAGGCCGTCCTGAAGGCAACGAAAGAAAACTCGTCTGGAACGATCATGGGAGAATCCAGCCTTAATGGCGAGGTGGTTGGTTTCTATCGTCTCACAGAAGCCCCATGGACCCTGGTCCTGACAGCTCCGGACACCCAGATCCTTGCACCTATCAACAGGTTTCGAAATATATTTCTCATCACGGGATCTCTTTTCACCCTATTCATCCTCGTCTTGATCCGGAGCGTAGCGGGACGAACGGTAGCCTCCATACGGGAAGTGTCCCGCGCTTCACAAAGAGTCGCCGAAGGTGATTACCAGGTTCACCTGCCGGTTGGGAGCGATGACGAAGTCGGTCAGTTGGTCCATTCATTCAACGCCATGGTTTCGCAACTCGAAGAGCGCATGAGGCTCAAGGAGGCTCTCGATCTGGCCATGGAAATGCAACAGAACCTGCTCCCGGTAAATCCTCCCGAAGTGGGTGGGTTGGACATCGCGGGAACCTGCGTCTATTGCGATGAAACCGGTGGTGATTATTACGATTTTCTGCAATTCTCCGAATTGGGTGAAGGGAGAATCGGCCTGGCGGTCGGCGATGTTGCCGGGCACGGCATTTCCGCTGCATTATTGATGGCTAGTGCGAGGGCAATGATTCGGACCAGAATACTTCAGCCGGGCAGCCTGGCCCAAGTCGCGAACGATGTCAACCAGCTCCTTTGTTATGACACGGATCGGACTGGGGATTTTATGACGCTCTTTTTGGCCATGTTTGACGTCACCCGCCAGGAATTATCCTGGATAAGGGCGGGACACACCCCGGCGATGATCTATGATTGGCATACGGAATCCTTCGAGGAGCTCAGAGGCGAGGGCTTTGCGCTTGGTTTTAACAATGCCGGCCACCTCAAGGAATACCGGTACGGCGATTGGAGCTCCACTAAGCTTCTGTTCATTGGAACAGACGGCATATGGGAGACGGAAAACCCACAGGGCGAGCAATTTGGTATGGAACGGCTGCGAGTAGTTCTTCGTCAGCATTCCCATGCTCCCTCTCAGCAGATAATGAACGCCGTGCTTGCCGCAGTAAAAGACTTCCGCCAAACAAAGACCCAGGAAGATGACATTACGATGGTCATTCTAAAATCGCACCGGGGTGAGTGCATTCAGGGCGACGGCAAGGGCAACCAAGAAGCCGACACACTCTAACTGTAGCCTGCAAACGAGACTTAAGAGAACGGGTGCATGATGTTGATGTAAAATGGGAAGAATTGGAGGAAAAAGCTTGAAGTTACGTGAAGGTTTTCGCAGTGAAGGGTGATTAGCTGAAGATCACCCTCCACCTGATATGATGTCCTACTGATTTGTTCCGGTGCCCTGACCTTGACCCATACCTTTGCCCATTCCCTGGCCCATGCCTCCGCCCATGCCTTTACCCATCCCCATTCCTTTGCCTGAGCAGAAATCATCTTTTGTTAGGTAACCACGTCCATTGACATCCATTGCCTTGAACATCTCTTCGGCATTACCCATGTGATGTGGAGCGGCCAAGAATTCATCTTTGCTGACCTGTCCGTCTTTGTTGGTATCCATGGCATCAAATCGTTGCTGGCATCCCATCATTGGAGCGGCACCTTGACCGCCCTTACCCTGACCGCCACCTTGGGCAAATGCCATACCTGCAATGAAAAACACCGTCATCAATCCAACCAGCGCAACCAGCTTTAAATGTTTCATTTTTTCTCCTTTTTGATTCAATGGTTTCGACCAGCCAATGTCTAAATACCCTTCAGTTTGGGCTAAATTCTACTTCTTTCTTTCTGAAAGGGAAACGGTGGGCACCTTTTCCACTGTCAACACAAACCCTTCCTCCCTTTCAACGATTGCTGTAAGGCTACGGACCCATCTGAAAAGAAAGATATCTTCGGGTTTATAGCCTTTC
The DNA here is from genome assembly GCA_017881795.1 of Syntrophobacteraceae bacterium. Classification (GTDB taxonomy): domain Bacteria; phylum Desulfobacterota; class Syntrophobacteria; order Syntrophobacterales; family Syntrophobacteraceae; genus JADGQM01. The sequence continues at coordinate 4,040 of JADGQM010000117.1, read as the reverse complement.
AATTTCATGGCCACATGACACTCGTAAATTTTCCCATGCCTTTGTGCACTCCATCTAATCCCTGGGTACCGGGCATGTCTTTCATCATGTCCGGCAATCCTCACCCTTCCCCGAGGAACAGGAACTTACGACTTCCCCTGCAGGTAGTCGATCATCGGCTGGGTGATGAGCGGCACCACGTCGCCGATCATGTGCGGCATGAGTCGGTCCATGACCTTGGGCATGAGATCCGGCATCTGCTCGCGCATATATTGGGGCATCTCGATCTGCTCCTCGACCCTCCTGAGCATGGTCGCCAGCACTTTTGGCAGCATCAGCGGCAGCAGGCGCGGGAAGAGCACCGGGAACATCGGCTTCATCAGGCTCAGCGCGCCCGGGAGCTTGCCCAAGAGACGCATCATGCGCCCCATGCCGCGCGGCATGGCGTCGATCAGCTCCGGCCACATCGTGCCCATCAGGTCGGCGAACCCCTGCGGGGTCAACAGCTTGATGAAGGCATCGAAGACCGCCCACTGCTTTCTGACCTCCGGGTTCGGATCGGGGAAGGTGTAGCCGAAGGTCGCTGCGGCGAAGTGCGCGAGGTCCTGGACCTCGATCGGCACGCCCTTCTTGTCCGCCGTCACCCGCAACTGCACCTGGCAGCAGGGGCACAGGGAGAGGATCTTCTCCGCCCCAGCCGCGAGGGCCTCGTCGAGCCGCATCTTGCCGATGTCGGCAGCCACCGGCGGTTCCTTGAGCAGTGTGAGCACGCTGGCGCAGCAGTGTGCCTGCTCGCGGTTGTGGCTCATCTCCACGAGCTTCACGTTGGGGATGGCTTGGATCACATCGCGCGGCGGCTCGTAGACCCCCGATGCGCGACCGATGTGGCAGGAGTCGTGCCAGGTGACGGTCACCGGCTTCTTGGACTTGGGAAAGCGGAACTTACCGGCCTTGATCTGCTCGGCGAGGATCTCACTGTAATGCCTGGTCTTGATCGGGTAGTCGATACAAAGTTTCTTCGCCCACTCGGGGTAGACCTGGCGCCACATCATGTCGCACGCCGGGCAGGAGGCGATGACCGTATCCGCACCGGCCTGCTTCACCAGCTCGATGTTTCGATTCATAATCTCGGCGAAGAGGTCCCAGCGGCCGGCGACGAGCATCGGCGTGCCGCAACAGTTCTCCTCCTTCCCAAGGGGTACGAAGTCCACGCCTGCCTTGTCCAGCAGGCGCACCGAGGCCTGCCCGATGTCGTGCTCCACGTAGCTCGCCGTGCAGCCGGCGAAGTAGACGTTCCTGGCCTTGCCGCCCGGCGGGTGCGCGGCCTTCAGGTCTGCGGGGTACCAGTCCATGCGGTCCTTGCGGTAGCCGGCCCAGATGTTCCCCTCGGACTTGAGCGCCGCGGCCATCATCTCGAAGGGAGGGAAGGTCATGCGTTGCTCCTCGTTGATCAGCATGCCGCGCAGTTTCATCCACGAGGGCTCGATGGGCAGATTGGTGGAGCAGCGCGTGTCGCACATCTCGCAGGTGGTGCAGACCAGGAAGGTGTCCACCCTCTGCTGGTCCCAGTGCTCGCGCCCGGCCATATACTCGCGCAGCCAGTACCATTTGCCCCGAGGACTCTGGCTCTCCCAGCCGCGGCCGTAGAACTGGTCGCACTCCCCCACGCAGTAGCCGCACTGGGAGCAGGTGTATGCATACCAGGCCACATCGGCGGGGATGTCCCTGACCGGCTCCGTCGGGCGCACACCAATCTTGCTGATTACGTGGTTCCCCAGGGGCCGGATGAGCGGCTCGATGGCCGCTCCCAGGCTGAGGGCGCTGGCCATGAGCCCGCCCTGCATCACCTTTCCGGGATTGAGGATGTTGCTTGGATCCACCCGGGCTTTGAATGCCTTTAAGCGCCCCAGCCGCTCTCTGCCGAGGATCCGGCTGGCCTTACCGGCGAAGTAAAGCCCCGTGGAATAAGGCCTTCCTCCGTTTTTCTCTGCGATCTTCATGATGGTCAGCGACAAGGGAAAGATGAAGTTGTACGAGAACTTCCGCTGGTCGCTGGGGATGAAGCCGAGGATGGCCACTTCGGGATTGCCCCCGGCGCCTTCCCGAATGACCAGCCCCTCCTTGACGACGGGCTGGCTGATTTTGCGTTCCACTTCGGCCATCATATCCCCGAGAGAAGAGAGTGGGATGACCACCTCGGCGGGCACGAGGCTCGGGCCAAGCCGTTTGACAACCATGATCTCGAAACGGTTGTCCCACTCATGGTGAGCGATCTTGTCCGAGAGGAGCTCTGCCTGACAGGTCTTGAACAGGTCAGGGAGGACGTTGTCGATACGCTGGCGATCCTTCTCCCGGAAGGCAAGAGTCATGACGTAGGCCGCCGGGAGGAGGACCCGCTCTCCGACGGCTCGACCGGCGTGCATCCGCAGAGGAGCGCGGTTTTTCATTTCCGCCATGCGCGGGTTGATAAAGCTGAGGGACCAGATCGGCAGCCCGTTCTTGACGATCCCCTCCACCAGGCGTTGCAGGTCATACGCGTCGGGGCAACCGATCGAGATCACGCCCAACCCCTCCCTGGGCATGACCTTGACCGTCACCTCACTGATGAGCCCAGTGGTGCCTTCGGCCTCGGACACGAGATCGAGGTCCGATCCCGAGAATTCCCGTACCGTGCCGTCGGCCAGCACCCCCCGGGCACTGACCACGTTGTCCCTGAACCATCCCGACTCATAAGAGCCGAACCCCGCCCCTCCCTGGGCCAGCCATCCACCGACGGTGGAGGCGGGATAGCTGGAAGGGTAGAGCCGCAGCGTCAGATCCTTCCTGGCCAACTCCCGATCGAGCTTCTCCCAGCCGATGCCGGGCTGAACCCTGGCTGTCCGGGCCTTCGTGTCGATCTCCAGGAGCTTGCTCAGATGGAAGAAATCCACCACGAGGCCCCTCTTCACCGGCAGGACCCCCCCGTAGCCCGAGGATGCTCTGCCCCGGGGAGTTAGGGCTATGCGGTTTTCCTGCGCCCAGCGCACGAGGGCCACCAGCTCCTCTTCAGAGGCGGGCTGGACGACAGCATCGGGGACCGTCGAGCCGACGAGCGGCTTGATCAGGCTGGGGATCTCCGCGATGTCGTGCCCGTAGAGCTTGCGCTCCATGCGGTCGAAGGAGACACGGGTTCTGAAAAGACTTTCCAGGGATCTCTTGTCAGCGGCTTGTAGAGCGGCCATTGTTGCTCCTCCTTAACTGTGCAGGCCCAGCGCCTGAACACGTCATAAGTGTCAGGTCTACAGTTGTTTTACTTTCTCATTTCAAGCTTGGACAGCTCATTACCGGCGCACCATTACTTTGGCCCGTTGACAGCGACTGAATAATTCCTGCCTTCCCAGCACTGAGCTTCTTTCCAGAAAAAGGTGAACTCGATTGCCAAACCGCCGGCGCGGTTCTCTGTTGGAAGATCGGCGAACCACAAATTGAGTGCGCTGTTATTCGTCGTGTCCACCCTGTTGGTGCTCGCCCAATCATTGGCTGACCAAACAATCGTCGCGTCTGCGGAAACGATGATGCGCAGGATTTTGCCCTGCGGCATTCGGCGAAGCGGGTGGCGGAAGGTCCAGATTTCATGCCGGCTCGCCACTGGGTTGACGACATAGCGCTGGAAGGCCGGTTCGACTCGATCAAAACACACGCCGTCGTGAGCACTGCGCACCAGGGAGACATATTCCGCATGCGACCAGCACAGCGGCATGGCCGCACCCGTGGGCAGGCCGCGCCTCATTCCCTTCTCCGGCAGGTCTTCGGAGTCCCACAACTGCTCGCTGATCATGCCACCTTCGTTGGCGAACTTTTCCATCGCGGCAACAAACGACTTTGGATCGTGCCCGGCCGCGAATTCGTAATGGCCGCGCTCGCCCGTCAAAATCGGCCAGGAGCGGCCGACGCCCGTCCCGTCAAAAGCGCTGCCGTCCTCCTTGTCGCCCTTGGTCTCGCCCCAAGGGATGCTCATCGACGCAACCAGCGCGCCTTGAAACGATTTGTCTTCATGGGCGAGCAGGATGCAGCGGCTCAGC
>JADGQM010000425.1 GCA_017881795.1 Syntrophobacteraceae bacterium | reverse complement strand
CGAGCGCCATCACCTCGCGCTGAAGGCGGGGCTGGAAGCAATGGGCCTCACCTTTCTCGTCAAAGAGCAGTTCCACATTCCGGAGCTCTGATTTCAAGTAATTGAGAAGGACGTCGACCGTAGGCCGTATACCTCCTCCCAGACTGGGATCGGCGAGCATATCAATCACCGTGCGCGCCGGGTCAGATACGGCCACTTTCACCTGGCCTCTCCAAATCTGCTTAAGACCGAACAGCATCCTTTCCTGAGTAGTATGCACCACAAACTTCGTATTCTTTATCGTCGGCGTGCGATCTCGCGGTTTGTGCGTTATCATAACCAGAACCGACCGAAAAATCTGTTCGGTGAGCCCCCAGTACTCTGCGGCGCTCCAGCCGCCAATATAGCATGGCGCATAGAGCCGCTCTGCAACCAGCCAGGGATCTTCCAGCGGGATGTCTGAAGTGAGAGATGCCAATGGCACCGAGACATACAGACCACGCCGAACGCGCGAGAGCCAGCCATTGCCTGCCCACCTGGCAAGCATCTTGGCAGCATAAGTGGGCGAAACCTGCAAGGTTTCTGCTGCTTCACCAACCGAAATGGTTCCCTTTGTGCGACGGATCACTTCTGTGAGTCGCCTTCGTTCAGTTTTCCCCAACCCGGAAAGCTCTTGCATAGTATTCTCAGAGTGCCCCATTTACCAGAATCTGTGAATTGCACCTCATCAGATATACTTTTTATTGCGCTGAGCGGCAGACATCCTGCCCGTATATTATGAATGCAGAAATTCAATGAATCAATGAACTATTTCGCATGACATATACTGGAACTCATTATCAGGAAGCTCGCCTTGGACGAACACGGTTGCTGTTCGCCGCCAGGCGCGGCAAGGTTGATAATGAGATCCGGACGCGTGTCATTTGTGGATGACTGGACCTCAATATTTTCGATTTCGATGAAAAGGACAACTTCCAGGCACGAACGGAGGGCGTTTTCAGCTCTTCCTATGAGCTCTCTTTTGACCATTTCCGTCGGGGTTGATAACAAACTGGTTCTTGATGTTACGGCAAGGTGCGCCGTAGGTCTACCGCGGAGGGAGCTGGTGACTCAAGCCTTGCTGGTGGAGAACAATGATTTTAGCGATTGTGAACAGACCCAGGACAGGACACTCTTTGAGAGTCAAAATCGATATTCCGTTCCATGAGATCGAACAGAGGCATGCTTGATGAGTCCATTTTCAGGAGGTAACTCGCTGGGGAACATTGTGCCTCAATTTGACAGACATCACAGAAGGAGCGCATCACTAACTTATTGATTTATTTGGTCGGGACGACTGGATTTGAACCAGCGACCTCTGCGTCCCGAACGCAGCGCTCTACCAAGCTGAGCCACGTCCCGACCGATTATTCGCTCATTTAGCAGAAATGGGCTTGAGTGTCTAGGTTTTTCGCAGGTTTTTCACTCGCCAAGCTCTTGCAATTCGATCCTCAGCACAGTTAGATTCCTGAAACGGGGTTGATTGTTGCTTTGGCCTACGGGAGGAAATGATCGGTAAAATGGAAGAGCCCTTATCCTCAGAACAAGTTTCGGGACCATCGGTGGCAGCCGCCACGGAGGCTCATCCTCTGGCGCCCAGGATCGGTACGATGCCCCATTTGCCGGGGGTTTATTTTTTTAAGGATGCGGAAGGGGCGATTCTTTATGTCGGCAAGGCCAACGATCTGAGGAAGCGGACGAGCAGTTATTTGAGAGGTTCCGTTTCGGGAGATATCAAGACCCGGGTGTTTCTGAAAAAGGCTACTGATATTGAATACATCGTGACGTCCGGCGAAAAGGAGGCGCTGCTCCTCGAAGCCAGTCTCATCAAGAAGCACCGTCCTCGCTACAATGTGATCCTGCGTGACGACAAGAATTATCCGGCGCTCCGCATCGATCCCCGCGAACCTTTCCCGCGTCTGGATGTGGTGCGGCGGTTTCAGAAGGATAAAGCGCTCTACTTCGGGCCCTACCCTTCAGCTTACGCCGTTCGGGAAACTCTGAAGATTCTGAACCAACTGTTTCCCTTGCGGCACTGTAAGGGCAAGAAGCTGATGCCACGCGAGAGGCCCTGCCTCAATTATGCTCTGGGGCGGTGCCTTGGCGCCTGTGCGGGTAAGGTTACTCAGGAAGAATACCGCAAGGCGGTGGATGAAGTGGTGCTCTTTCTCCAGGGAAAGACCGACGCGCTTCAGCAGCAATTGCGACAGAGCATGGCAGTCGCCGCCGGCGCTCTGGATTTTGAGCAGGCCGCGTGGTACCGGGACCGCTTGCAAGGGGTGGCGACAGTGCTCGAAAAGCAGAGGATTGTCTCGGATCGTTTTCGCGATCAGGACGTTCTCGGGCTCCATCAGGAAGAGGGCCGGACCATCCTCTTTGCCCTTTTCATCCGGCAGGGAGTGTTGAACGGCAAGCGGGATTTCGATCTGAAAGAGGCTCAGGGCGAAAAGGATGACATTCTGCGATCATTCATTCAGCAATATTACAGCGAAGGCCGCTTCATCCCCGACGAAATCATCGTCCCCGTGCCTCTTGAAGACTGGAAGACACTGGAAGAATGGCTGTCCGAATCAAAAACAAAGCGCGTTCGGATTTTGCCGGCCCAGCGGGGCAATCGCCGCTACCTCCTCGATCTTGCCGAAAGCAACGCTCGCGAACGCTTCAGCATGGTCCAGAAGCATAACCAAAGGGACGCGAGCATCCTCCAGGGCCTCCAGCGCGTGCTGAAACTCCCGGCCCCACCCGAACGCATGGCCTGTGTCGATATTTCCAATATCCAGGGACTGCACGCCGTCGGCGCCATTGTCGTTTTTGCCAATGGCCTGCCGGATAAGGATTCGTATCGCCACTTCCGCATCGAGGGAAGAAGCGAACCGGACGATCCGGCCATGATGGCCGAGGTGGTGGAACGATTTTTCAAAGATGAATCAGGGATCGCCTCAAATCTGGACCTGCTGGTGCTGGACGGTGGGAAAGGCCAGTTGAACCGGGTTATCCATCTGCTGAAAGAAATGGACCTGACTGCTCACCCACCGGTCATTGCCCTTGCCAAAGAACGGGAGGCGGACCGCGGCTCCAAAGGCCGGGGGCTTTATGAAAAGGTCTACCTGCCCGGCCGCAAAAACCCGGTGTATCTCTCCCACTTCCCCGATGTCCTGCACCTGCTCCAGAGGCTGCGCGATGAAGCTCACCGCTTTGCCATATCCCATTACAAGAACGTGCACAGCAAGGAACTGCTCTCCTCAGCACTGGATGCCATTCCCGGAATAGGGCAGAAACGGAAACAGACGCTCCTCCAGCACTTCGAGAGCATGGAAGCATTGCGTCAAGCCAGCCTGGAAGAGCTGCAGGGAATCGCCGGCATTCCCATGATGGTGGCAAGAGCGATCAGGGAGGTGATGAGTGGGGAGGAAGGAGTAGGGAGTAGGGAGTAAGGAGCAAAGATACAAGGGAATACCCGCAACGAACGGAGGCGTTCGCTCGTTCCCAAGCTCCAGCTTGGGAAC
>JADGQM010000424.1 GCA_017881795.1 Syntrophobacteraceae bacterium | reverse complement strand
CAGAAGCCTGGCATGGTCCAGTCGGAAAACAACCGGTCGCACCTGCAGTCTGATGGCTTCTTCCATATCGGCTGGTTCCAGCCCGAGGAGCGTGATGAGCGGCAGATGAATCCCCTGAGCGCGGAGCTCCTGGGCTTCCCAGAACTTGCTCACCGCCAGGAACGGAACCCCGCAGGCAACCAGTTCGCGAGCAACCGGGAGCAGCCCGTGTCCGTAGGCATCGGATTTTATTACGCCGAGGATTTGGGTATTCGCCTTCATCCTGTCGCGTACCTGATGGAAGTTGTGTCGCAACGCTGCCAGATCGATATCCACCCAGCTCAGAGGCATCGTTTTCTCCCCCAATGTTGGCTGTTAGCTCTTGGCGCTTAGCTCTTAGCTGTTAGCCGTTGGCTCTTAGTACAACTCCGCATAATAGCGTGTCCGAATTTGATGCGTAGGGTGGGTTAGGCGCGTCTTTTTGCGCCGTAACCCACCGAAAACCATCGTTGGGTTACGCTGTCGCTGCACCCAACCACCATGTTTTTCGGTCACTTCTTTGTGCGGATGTGTACTCAGCATCCAGCACTTTTGCCGCCAGGTGTTCCCCGCCGCATCGAGTGCTGATGAGTCTCTATGCAAGCCACTCAAAATATGTTAGGCGAATCCCGAAAGAATGGGAAGAAGATCTTTAGGAGACTTGAAATAGGAAGAGGGAGAAAGATGTCACTGGAGTATTTTCTCACGGTCATAGGGCTGATTTGCTTCCTTGAAGGCTTACCTTACTTGGCTTTCCCCAAACAACTCAAGACCTGGCTCGCGAAGCTCATGCTCCTGCCCTCCGATCAACTTCGTATGATCGGAGGGGCATTAATGGCCGTCGGGCTTTTGCTCGTATATTGGGGTCGCCGGCATGCAGGGTAGGGGAGAGCTCACACACGACCTCGATGATTACCATTATGACCTCCCTGAGGCCCTGATCGCTCAGGAGCCGCTGGAACAGCGAGAGACCTGCCGCTTGCTGGTCTTAAGGCGTTCCCGGGAGACGCTGGAGCATCGGCGCTTTGATGAGATCTGCTCTTATTTGCAGCCGGGCGACGTGCTGGTCCTCAATGACACGCGGGTTGTCCCCGCCCGCCTGCGGGGTGCGAAAGCCACCGGAGGTAAAATTGAACTGCTGGTGTTGGAGCCGCTTAAGCCGGAAGGGCATAACGATGGAAGCGTCTACTCGTGCTTGGTGAAGGCTGCTAAACCGCCGAAGCTCCACAGCCTGATCACCTTGCAAAATGGTCTTCAAGCAGAGGTTATGACACCGCCGGAAGAGGGTAGAGCTCAAGTGCGCTTCCTGACCTCAGAGCCCCTTTCGAAACTGCTCGAACTTGTCGGACAAGTTCCCCTGCCGCCCTATATCCACCGTGATGGCGTAAACACTCATCGCGACGATGCGGCCTTCTATCAAACAGTCTATGCGCGCGAGCCAGGATCGGTTGCCGCCCCTACTGCCGGCCTGCACTTTAGCACCGGCCTTCTGGATGAATTGGACCAGCGCGGCGTGGAGATCGTCAAGATCACTCTGCACGTCGGCTATGGCACCTTCGCACCCATGCGGGTGAAAGACATCCGAGAGCATGCCATGCATCCTGAGTATGCGGAAATAAGCCGCGATGCGGCTCAGCGGATCGCTCGGGCAAAAAGCGAGGGCCGACGCATAATCGCCGTCGGCACGACGTCCGTTCGGATTTTGGAATACGTCGCCCTCAAAGAGGGAACGGTTAAGGCCTTTTCCGGTTACTGTGATTTATACATCTATCCGGGTTTTCGGTTTCGGATCGTGGATGCCATGATCACCAACTTTCATTTGCCCGTGTCGACCCTGTTATTATTGGTTTCAGCTTTGGCCGGTCGGAAGCCGATTCTCCATGCATACAACGAAGCAGTGAAAGAGAATTATCGGTTCTTCAGCTATGGCGATGCCATGCTGATCCTGTGACGAACCCCGTTAGGGGGCTGTCACAACATATAGGTGTCAGGCAATTAATAATCATCTAGATTTGAACCTTGATCGTCTTTCCCGCGAAGGTGAGAATCCACAGCGAACATGGTGCTAGACTGGATTCCCGCTAGAAGAAATGCGGGAATGACGATCTGATAGTTGGGGCGGATATTTTATTCTTGTCTGACGCCTAATTGCAGCAGGCAGTCAGTTTGTGGGGCAGGCTTTCCAGCCTGCCACGAGCAAAGTTCAATGTCGGTGAATAGCCGCTGAGTTTGTTCGCAGTGAGCGCTTCAGCGCTCTTGCTTGTTATTGTTTTCTCTGCGACCTCTGCGTCTCTGCGGTTAGAAACGCAAATCTTGGCCCTGCACCGCACGGCCAAAAATTAAGGATTCATGGATTGGTTTTTGAGATTCTCACCCGCGACCCCGGAAGTGAAGCGCGTCGCGGCCGCCTGGTGACGGCCCATGGTACGATCGAGACGCCCGTCTTCATGCCCGTGGGCACTCAGGGGACGGTTAAGAGCCTCACTCCGGACGAATTGGAAGCCCTGGGCGTGGAGATGATCCTCGGGAACACTTACCACCTGCATATGCGGCCTGGCGTGGAGCGGATCGCCCGCCTTGGCGGGTTGCATGCCTTCATGCACTGGCCGCGGTCAATTTTGACCGATAGCGGCGGGTTTCAGGTGTTCAGTCTGGCCAGGATCAATAAGGTCGAAGAGGAAGGGGTGGTCTTTCAATCACACCTGGATGGCTCCCGGCATTTGCTCAGCCCGGAAACCGCGGTTCAGATTCAGATGCAACTGGGCTCGGATATCGCGATGGTGTTTGATGAATGCAACTCCTATCCGGTCTCTTACGCCTACGCCTCCGAGTCCATGCAACGAACCGTGCGCTGGGCCGAGCGCTCCAAAACGGCCCACAATCTTCCGGAGCAGGCTCAGTTCGGAATCATCCAGGGAAGTATCTTCCTTGATCTCCGGAAATCTTGCCTGGGGCAACTGGAGGCCATCGATTTCGATGGGTATGCCCTGGGCAGCCTGTCCGTAGGGGAATCCAAGGAAGAGATGCTGGCTGTTTTGGAGACTATGACTCCCTTGATGCCGGCTTCCCGTCCTCGTTATCTCATGGGGGTCGGGACCCCTGAAGATCTTGTCGAAGGAGTGCGGCTGGGGGTGGACATGTTTGATTGCGTCATGCCGACGCGCAACGCCCGCAACGGGATGCTGTTCACCTCTTGGGGGAATATCCAGATCAAGAACAGTTGTTACGCCGACGATAACGGCCCCATTGAAACGGGGTGCGCCTGCTATACCTGCCAACGCTTTTCCCGTGCCTATTTGCGTCATCTTTTCATCGCGCGGGAGCTCCTCGCCTATCGCCTGAACACCCTCCACAATCTGCACTATTACCTTACCCTCATGGCAACCATGCGCCAGGCCATTGAAGAGCATCGTTTCGAAACGTGGCGCAAAGCCTTCTACGCGGAACGTGCGTCAGGGTCAGGTGCACTATGAGTCGCAATGACCATGCTGGTGAATTAACAATTCAGGAATTG
>JADGQM010000423.1 GCA_017881795.1 Syntrophobacteraceae bacterium | reverse complement strand
CAGGTGAGATGCTCCTCAATGTCGTTCTTCAAGGCGGGCCGGATGGTATGCAAACGGTTCTTTTCCACCGTCAACATATCCACGATCTGGCGCCTGCGGGTCAGCAATCCGGTGAGTTGCTGTTCTTCCTCATTCGGCAAGGCTCTCACAGGTGGGCGAACTGCGGCGGCAAAATGGGCCAGCAGTCTGGCATCCAGCTTGTCTGTCTTCGCCAGCCTTCCCGTTGAACTTGCGAAAGCTCGCACTCGGCGGGGATTGGTGACGACCACCGGCAAGCCAGCCTCTGCCAACTCGGCCACAAGCAACATCTCAAAGCCGCCTGTGGCTTCCAACAAGACTAGAGCCGGGCTTAATTCCTTCAATTTCTCAACCAAGTCTGCAATGCCCTGGTCATCATTGCTGGCTCTCCAGTACGTATCCTGCTCGTGCACCGCAATATCGAGCCAGGCCTTTGATACATCGATCCCTACAAAGATTCCTTTTTCACTTGTCATTTGTGCTCCTTTTGCCCACGTTAGCGTGAATACGGCCTCTTGCGACCTTTCAACTGTTCGGGCTATAATTTGTTCGAGCACGGCGATCCTTGTTGCGAGACGGTCTCTTGCGACCTAATGACAATTCACGTTGATCGGTTTAGGGTATCTGGCCTCCTGTGGACCTGATAACGGCGTGTAACGCAGATGCACTCATGGCTGGCAATATCTTCAACCGGTGAAGAAAATCGGTTGCTCACCACCTTTGTCGAAATTGGCGAGACGGATCTGGTCCGCCATTTCAGCCTCAGCCCAGAAAATCCGGTAAGTCCGGATCCTCAGCAGGATAGTCTTCACCGAATGGAGCCAGGCTAACTATGGAAGGGCAGTTCTTGCCAACTTTAGGGATTTTCACTTTAGTGATAAATCATTGGCAGATACACTCGGAAAGGGTCGGGTACTTGAATTGGCCCGCTGGTTGCAGTGGATGTTGGGGTAGGCGTATGAGTGGGCGTGGAAGTTTTTGTGGGTGTTGGAGTAGGGGTTTGAGTTGGCGTGGAAGTTTTTGTGGGTGTTGGCGTAGGCGTTTGAGTTGAGGTGGGGGTTTTTGTGGATGTTGGGGTAGGCGTGTGGGTGGGGGTGTCGGTGGGAGTGGGCGACGGGGTTGGGGAACCCTGGGCTGCGGAATGGCAGTCGGTGGTGCCGGAATCGGTGAAGGTATAGCCCGCGGCCGGCAGGAATTTCCAGCTATAGGAACTGCTGTTGAGGGTCAGTTGAAGCACCCCATAGAGGCCGGTCTGATTCCGGACGGCCTCGTTCGGGTCCAGCGGATGCTCGGCATAGGTGTAGACCGGCCCAGGCGCTCCGCCGGTCCCGGCAAGAAACTCCCGGATGCCGTCTGAAGCGGCCTGTTCGGATGGATCGACCAGGTTGAAGCGTTCATAGTTGTGGTTGTGACCGTTGACCACAATATCCGCCTTATATTGGTAGAGCAGATCCCACCAGTCAGCCGAGATGGTGAAGCCGCCGAACTGGCCGCTACTAAAGCGGGGGTGGTGCCAGGCGGCCAGGATGCACTTGCCGGGATTGGCTGCCAGGTCATTCTTCAACCAATTGTACTGAGCTGAACCCGGCCCACAGCCTCCCACCTGGGAACACATGGTGTTAAGCACGATCACGTGCCAGCTGCCGCCAATGTTGTAACTGTAATATCCACCCGGCGCCGTTCCGGCGCCAGAGCCGTAGTAGGCGAAATAAGGGGCTGCGCCGCTGGGAGGCAGGTAGTCGTGATTGCCGATGGCCGCGTGGGTGACGCTTAGAAAGCTGCCCCAGTTCGGCCCATAAACATCTTCGTACTGATCATCATAGGAGGCCGGCGCGGCCTCGTTATTGACATTATCGCCGGCCGTCTGGACCATTGCACCGGGATTGGCCGCGATCACACTGCGGATCAGGTCGCCGGTCTTTTTGCAGTTGGGGCTATAGTCGACCCCGCCATCATCATAGCGGCAAATATCGCCGGCCACGAGCAGGATATGGCTGGTGGAGTCAGGCGTGGTGGTGGGGGTGGGCGTGCCGGTGGAAGTGGACAGGGTCAGGACCAATTGAGGAGCGTTCGCGCCGGATTCACGCGAAGAAAAACTGACCGCGGTCGCGCCGGCCGTTGTGAGGGCCAGGCTGTAGGTTCCATTCCCCGGCACATAGGAGGTCACATCCCAGGTGATCCATGTTCCGGCCGTAATGGGGGAAGCGCTGCTGATGACGCCCCCAATTGCGGGAGCCGTATTGTAGTTGAGCGTGGTTTCACTCCAGCTATTATCGGCAACGGCGCCGGCATGGAGGCTCTCGGAGGTGGACGAGTTGGCATATACCCTCAGCTCCGCCCGGCTGACGGCTTGGTCCGGCAGCAGACCGGAGACGGTGAAACGGAGAAAACTGTTCGTGATCGGCGAACCGTCCACCGCCAGGGTAGCCAACGTGCCGAAGGTGGCTGCGGGGGTGACATAGCTGTCATAGGTATCGGCAACCGCCGGAAATGTCAGGGTCTGGGTCTGGGCAGACACAGGGATAAGGGAGTGATCACCAATAATGAAGGCAGCGATGAGAACTGTCAGGAAGAGATACCGTTTAAACACGTGGAAAGACATCCAGTAATTCCTTTCGGGCCCATTACCAATAATAAAGAGCAGGCAAGATCAGGATTGGGCCGATCCTGAAGGGGCAAGCGCGCCGGGCAAGAATGAAGCAATACCCGGGGCATAGATAAATTCCCGGGGAACAGACGCGCCGGAGGCGCAGCCTGTCACACCGACAGGCCTGGTTCGAAGCTATTTAATTGAAGTGAAAAAACTTTGGCTGGGAAGCTCCTGCGACGAAAAAGAACCGGTAAGTCACGATGATAGGGCAATAAAGCTTTGGTAATATATCGCCATACCAAGTATTCGTCAGGGGACAAGTGTCACCTTATAAGTGGAATAATATCTTCCATTCATGATGGTTTTAGTGGCTCTCTGGCTTAGTATCTGGGCTGAGAATGAAGAGATCTTTAAGTTCAACAATTCCAGTAAGTTACAGGTTTCCACTTTACTACAGGTAGAGCGGCAAGTGAAACAATGCAATACTCCGTATTTAATGGTTTTCGCCTATTTTGGCGGGAGATTACCCATGACTGGGCACACGTGCTTCGACGGAAGTACGCCGTCTCGCAATGACACCAAGCGAGGAGATTGCTTCGCTCGCTGAAGTGCGCTCGCTCGCAATGACAACAAAAAGATAGGCTAAAGCATGCCAGGTGTAACTACAAAAACCTGCTTGCTCATGTGGCATGTGGCGGAATGCCATTCCGCGCTATTAGCCGTTTTCCCCAGCCATGCGGGCGATCTGGAGGAGACAGGTGCGGATGACGTCCTGCTTTTCGGGAGGCAGGGCGCTCTCTTCGATCTGGGCAATGCGCTCGACATCGTTCATGGCGCGGATGATACTGACCGGCACCTCGATATTGCCGTCCGTGAACGAACTCAGGTAATCGATGGCATCGCTCAGGAAAGTGCGCATTTCGTCGTC
>JADGQM010000116.1 GCA_017881795.1 Syntrophobacteraceae bacterium | reverse complement strand
GGCATGCGGATGCACTGGGTTTCAGACTGAGGCCACAGCGCAGCCGATGGCCGCAACCAAAGACAAACCTCACCGCAGAGAGCGCTGAGAAAACGATTCGTTATGGGTATGTCGTGATACAATTTCAGGAAATTGGACGTTAGCACTATAGGGAACAACGCTGTCTTATGGATCAGGCTTGTTCCCGGCGCCAGGTGTCAGGATATTGATTCTTCTTTTCTCTCGGCGTCCTCTGCGTCTCTGCGGTGAGATTATTTTCCAAAGTTCGCCCACAGAGGGTTCACTCGAAGGTTAGCAAGGCAGCATGGGAAAGATGGGAGTGGAGGTGGCGAAGGATTGCCAGGGCATAACCGTCCATGCCGTGAGTTTTTATCATCGAGGCGGACCGGCATTCTATGCATCCTTGCCAGGTGATGGGGAAACCCTCAAAGGATGCAGGGCGAACGGAGCAGGAGACAAGAACCACCTGGTCTCGATCCTGTTGGATCACGTTGTGGCGCTGGAAAGTCCCCTCTGGCAATGCCGGCATTCGTTCGATAGAGCTGCTTTCCCCATTCACGTGGTCCGCGACCCGCTCGGCAGGCCCCATCTCCTGTTGGGAGAAGATCGGGGCCCGGCCATCTCCTTCAGCGAGGGCGGCGGGAAAGTCTGGGCCGCTCTTTGTGGGGATGAGTCCGATATCGGGATCGATGTAGCAGCGAGCGATGAATTCCAGGGAGAATACCCCTTACACCGGGTCTTTCATGACCAAGAGCTTCACCATGCATTGAGGTTGACGGGAGGAGATTTGGAAAAGGCATCAGCCCTGCTCTGGTCCATCAAGGAAGCGGCTGTCAAGGCCCTGGGATGCGCGTTCCACCTTGTGGCTCCGCGGCAAGTCCACGTCTATCCATCGATAGGGGGGGACGTGGGGTATACTTTTCCAGTGTGCTTATCGAGGAAAGCCTTGGTGCGGTCTCCCCTGGGCGCCGGCCGGTCCATATGGGTGCGTTCGTTTCCCCAGGCGAAGATGTGGCTTTCAATCGCTCTCTTGAGCTGGCAATCTCGATGAGAAGATGAGTGATCGAAATACTGCGCGTTATTCCCGCATGCTTCTGGCGGGAATCCAGAAGAAAACCCGGATGCCCGCCTTCGCGCATGCGCGTCAACTTAAGGGTTCTGTCCGGGATTTGGCTGGTTTACTTGAATTGAAACTCAACCACGAAGAGCACGAAGTCACGAAGAGCACGAAGGAGGTAAAAAGCTGGAATTCGATGAATTGTCGAACAGAGTGATTGGGTGTGCGATTGAAGTTCATCGTACGCTGGGTCCTGGATTGCTGGAGTCAACTTACGAACAATGTCTGGCCCATGAGCTTAAGTTAAACGGAATTGCCTTTAAGCTGCAATGGCCGCTTCCTGTAGAGTACAAGGGAATTCGTCTCGACTGCGGATACAGAGTAGACATTCTCGTGGAGGACATCCTTATCCTGGAACTGAAATGCGTGGAACAGATCAAAGATATCCATGAGGCGCAGTTGCTCACATACATGAAACTCGCCGGGACAGGAACTGGCCTGCTCATCAACTTCAACGTCAGAAGGTTAAGAGATGGGATCAAACGTTTCGTTCTATAACTTCTTCGTGCCCTTCGTGTCCTTCGTGCTCTTCGTGGTAAAAGACCTTAAGTTGACGGCCATGGGCCTTCGCGGGCATGACGGTTGGATGTCGGACAACCATTTATATGGGGCTGTACTGCGGAGGCAGAATGTCGATTCATGACGATAGAAGCTGAATACGCCATCGAAGTCGAAAAACTGACGAAGCGTTACGGGGATTTGCTGGCGGTTAACGACATCTCGTTCAACGTCAGGAAAGGCGAGGTTTTCGCCTTACTGGGCCCGAACGGAGCCGGCAAGACCACTACCGTCGAGATCATCGACACCATCCGCACACCCACGTCGGGAAAAGTGCGCCTTCTCGGAATGGATGTCACGAAGAAGAAGCACGACATCGTCCCCCGCATCGGCGTCCTCCCGCAGGGTTTCAGTTCGTTCGACAGGATCACGGTCAGGTCAACCATGCAGTACTACTCGCGGCTTTTCTGCTGCATCGACCCTGATATCGATGGGCTGATAGAACTGGTGAACCTCAAGGACAAGGCCGAAGTGCAGTACAAAAACCTCTCAGGGGGCTTGCGCCAGCGCCTCGGAATCGCCATTGCGCTCGTGAACGACCCCGAGGTCGTGTTCCTCGACGAGCCGACGACAGGGCTCGACCCCCGCGCCCGGCGCGAGGTGTGGGAAGTCCTGCTGGGCTTGAAAAAAAAGGGGAAGACGGTGTTTCTCACTACGCACTACATGGAGGAAGCGGAGCTTCTTGCAGACACTGTCGCCATCGTCTCGAAGGGGAAGATCATCGCGACGGGCTCTCCGGTGGAGCTCATAGAAAGCAACTCGAATTACCTGATCGTCACGCTCCAGTCCGTCGATGAGAAAACGCTTGCAGTCGTCAGGAAAATGGGATTCGAGCCGGTCTCTGACCCCCATGAAAACATCAGGGTTCGGGTGGAGGGCACGGACGACGTCCGGAAGATACTGAATGGAGTCGAGGACGCCGGTGCGTCATTCCTCAGCCTGGACGTTCGCAAGCCCAACCTCGAAGAGGTTTTCCTTAAGCTCACCGGCGAGGCGCTCCACGAAGGCCCGACCGGCGGAATGGGGGCGAAATGAACCTGCGCGTCATCGGCGCAAATCTCGTCGTGAGCATCAAGAGCTTCTACCGCGAGAAGACCGCAATGTTCTTCACGTTTGCGTTCCCGATAATTCTGATACTGGTGTTCGGCACTATCTTCAAGGACCAGGAGAACATCAGCTTCAACCTTTACGTCCAAGACCTCGACCACACCGAAACCTCAGCGGAGATCGCCAAGACCCTCGGTTCCACCGGGAAGTTCAAGATCACCCAGGTCAACCCCGCCGTCGACGCCACGCAGTACGCCAGGAACCACAGGCTGAACCTTGTGCTCATTATTCCCCAGGGTTATGAAAGGTCCTACATTCAGAATCTGCAGTACGACGACCCCAATGCTTTCGTAACCATCACGTATATATACGACCCCAGCTCTGCCTCCGTGAACACGAAAATGGAAATCCTTAACGCGGTGTTCGCCAAGCTGAACCAGGGGCTGACCGGGAAGCCGCCGTTCATCAGGACGGCCGTGACCTCGATTCTCACCCGGAAATACCGGTTCATCGAGTTCTTCATCCCCGGCATCATCGCCATGGCGGTGATGACTGCAAGCCTGGCCGGCACGGTGAACGTGAATACCGAGCTGCGCCAGAAAGGTATCATCAGGAAGCTATCCACCACGCCCATCACCCGTACCGACTGGATCCTGTCGAACATCGTCTACCAGTTCATCCTCGCGGTCATATCCACGGCTGCGATGCTGTTGGTGAGCTACGCCGTGTTCAAAGTCAATCTGGAGATAAACGCCTGGCTTCCTCTGTTCATTTTGCTTGACGTCTTCGCGTTCGTCGGCATCGGGATGATCCTCACCCGCTTCGTGCAGGAGGCGCAGAGCGCCGCCGCTGCGGCAAACGCCATCATGTTCCCGATGATGTTTCTCTCGGGCAGCTTCTTCCCCATCGAGATGATGCCGAGCTTCTTGCAGACATTCGCCAGGGTCCTGCCTCTGTATTACGTGAACGAGGGGCTCCGGGCATCCATGGTGTCTGCCGACAACCTAGCAGCGTTGGAATACTCTGGAGTAATAGGCGCTTTTGCGACTGTGGTGTTCATTTTGGGCATAATGGCCACGAAATGGGAAGAGGACTAGTTGATAGCAAAGCGCTTCCTTCGCGCGATCACCCAAGACCCCTATCCCCGCGCCACAACCGCCTTGCTCGCGGCGACGCTCGCGGTCCTCATCGATCTCATTTTCAGGTTCAGCGAGTACCAAGATCTGTCGCATGTGCTCCCGGTCGTCGGCGCCATGAAGTTCTCGGGCGTCCTCACGCTGGTCTTCCTGCAGGTGGTCGCCCTCTTCTATCTCATCCTTCTCCTCCCCGGAAGTCTCCGGACGGTGGCCATCCTTCTTTCGGTTTTCGTTGTCGTCGCCCAATTCTCCTATTGGGTGACGCTATCTCAGTTCATGACCGGAACCGACCTGTTTCTTGTCTTGACCGTCGGCGCGGACACTCTCGGAGAAGCCATCTTAAGCTTCCGTGACACGCTCATCTTCTTGTATGCCCTCCCTTACGTACTCGTTCTCTTCATCCTGCTGCGCGTCCCCCTCAGGTCCACCTTCCGCAAGTCCCTCGCCCTCAGCGTCCTGCCGGCGTTTACCCTTCTCGCTTCCAATTACGTCCTCTTCCTTCACGTGCCTGAACGCCATTTCCATCTGAATCCTTTGACCTCCTTCATCCGTACAACACTTCATTACGAGTTCGAAACCCTCCGTGAATATCACGGACCCCGAGACGACCTCCCGGCCTTTCACGCCTCCCAACGGCCACTCGACAGCATCATCTACGTCATCGACGAGTCGGTCCGTGGCAGCAATCTCAGCCTAAACGGCTACCCGCGCGCCACCACCCCGTTCCTCCAATCCCTCGAAACTCAGGGACGCCTCAAGAATCTCGGCATATGTGTTGCGGCCGGTTCCTTTTCCCACATCAGCAATGCCTATCTCGTTACCGGTCATAACGCCTTTCCCGACGATGCCTTTCGCACCGACAAGAACCCAACCCTCTTTGATTATGCAAAGAAAATGGGCTACGAGACCATCTACATTGACATCGATAACGGCTACCTTTTTCCGCTCAGGAAAGCGGCCCGGGAGGGTCCCGTGAGATCCCTGGACCGGTGGATGAACGAGCAGTCCTTCAAGGAGCGCCACATCGATCTTGAAGCCATGAAGGATGTGGGCATAGCCCGCTTTCTAAGTAGTCTTCTTAATGAAGGAGGCGGCTATTTCGTTCTCGTCAACAAGAAGGGTCTCCATTTCCACTATCGCAACCGATACCCGGACGATCCGGCCTTTACGACTTGGAAGCCGGTTATGGAAGTATCGGAACCCATTGACCTCAGCCCGACCGGCCGTGAGAAGCTCGTCAATACCTATGACAACGGAATTCATTTTGAGGTGGATGAATTCTTCCGGGTGTTTGTTTCCGAGACGACGAATCAGAATTATGTCATTCTGTACACATCGGACCACGGCCAGACGTTGGCCGAGCAAGGACAAGTGTATACCCATATGAAGCCCGACAAGGTGATCGTCGATGTGCCGGAGTTCCTCGTGGTCGGTGAACGATATGGCCAGAAGACGCTCTTAACCGGCATTCCCCCTGGCATCCGGGTTTCCCATCTGAATAATTTCGCGACCCTCCTCGATCTGATGGGCGTACCCATGTCTTTGCGGGTTCGTCCTTACGACAAATCGATTTTCTCTTTGACCGCCGAGGACAACCGAGTGCGTTACTATATGACCGGCTCTCTTCGCGGATTCGGCGATTACGTGGTGAGCATGATCCCCACACCACCGGATGAGGGCTGGGGCCTTTCGCGACCTGTCGACAATGGTCCCAAGTCTGAATGATACGGCGGGAACCAAGACCTTTCAGTACGTCGCCTCTCTCCCCGCCTGTCTGGTTTGTCCATCGCTGCTAATGGTTGGCTTCGTCAGCACTGGAAATGGCGGATTTGCTGACCACCCTTAATATCGGTGAATGGGAGTCTCGCACGTGGGAGGGCGTGAGCGAAGAGTGGGAACTGGATTGCAATGCCGGCCTGGTTTTGATCGGCCGGGATTTTATGTGGCCTTTAAATGATCCGAAATCAGATCAACCATAACAGGCGACCTGCAGCGTCTGGATCATTAAGTGGAGAGACATTGCTTCACATAAGATCTGGAAATCTGAACCTCAGGCAATAGAAGTCTAAATCAACATATAGGCAGGTATCCATACTCGAACCATTGCTCAATATACTTCTGCGCCGAACTGCCCATCATTCCCACCATCACGGTGTGGCACCGTGGTAGTTCTTGTCTTTACTTACCAAGGAGTCGGCACCAAATGTCCTTGACAGAACCCACGACACGTGCTGCCCGAGAAGCCTCAAAACGCAATTTCTTATCAGCTTATCAGCTCAGCAGAACATCTCCAGGCTATCTTTGGCATTAAGCCGATCCAATCGGTCAAGCGTCGAAATCGTACGCTGCAACTCTTTGGCGGGTTCCATACGCAATCTGGAGCCACTGGTAGGGACCTGAGCTCTTGGCATGAACAAACATGGAAGTCTCCACTACGTTAAGGTGCTCCCATAATGGCTTGGTGAAATATGAATAACAAGAGAAAAGTGAACAAATCCCGGCACTACAGTTTTGACGTGAAAAAACGCGGCCCAGATTTCATGGGGGTTTACAGACCGCAAAAGGCCTTTTTTGCCAAAACACTATAGAAGATTAGCAGCCCAATCGCCTCGATTGGCGGAGCCGGGACCTTCGATGGGATATTTGTGACACGTATCCTCGCAGTTCTATTGGGAAGCTTGATGACGAAAAGAAAAAGGCACGCCCGGTAGGCCCCATTCTTATCCTTGGTTCCTGTGCTCATATTCAATAGCGCTGATCAAAGATGTCTGCCTCCGCCCCATGTGAAATGTTGTTTTCCGTGCTGGAACAAATCTGCGCCGAAATTTCAATGGTGCTCATAATGCTCTCGCTCACCTCGAAATCCGTGCTGGTAGGATCCGTCGTGGTCAGAATCACCACCAAAGAAACCGAATGAAAAAGATGGTCCGTAACCGTAGTATCCGTATGGCGGATTGTTGTAGTACGAGTCATCATGATATCCATACCCTGCGTATCCGTCTGGTCCGTATACTGCACACCCGGAAGCAGTCAAGACGAAAGCCAGGAGCACTATACCGATAATAGTTTTCATAGTCATTTTTTCTTCCTCCCTATGTTGTACCTCTTGTGTTGTCGAGCTATTGTTAAGCAAGTTCTATGCCCGAACGACTGCGAGTCTTTCCAAGTTAACTTTGCATCATGGTTATGAGTACTTAGGGCATGGTGAGTATTATGCGGGGGTGTGATCTGGCATAGAAAGAGTGTTGCGTGCAACAGAAGCATTGCATTATTTCTGTGTCACGTGCGACACTCAAAGATCGGGGGTATCTTTAGTGAGGTTGTATCTTTTGATTTTCCGGTAGAGGGTCACGCGATCTATCACCAGCAACCGGGCTGTTTTTGCTCTGTTCCAGGGGGTTTTATCCAGGGCTTGAAGAATTGCGAGAGAATAGGCATCCAGTGTCTCATCGGGAGAGCGCCGCTCGCTCATGAAGTCAGGCGGCAGATGATCGAAGGTGATGATGCTTTGGCTGCAGAGGACGAAGGCATGCTCCATGGTGTGCTCGATCTCCCGCACATTGCCCGGCCAGGGAGACTTGACAAAGGCTTTCAAGACATCAGAGGATATCGCTTCAATGGTTTTCTTGCATTTGACGACAACGCTTCCGTTGCATGCAACACTTTCTCTATGCCAGGTCGCACCCCATATGCTACTCACCATGCTGTAAGTACGCATAATCATAATAGAAAGTTAAACTGGAAAGGCTCTCAGTCTTTCGGGCATAGAACTTGCGCAGAGAGCTCTGGATGGGAACACAAGGGATATGTGAAACCAACGCAGACAGACTATCAGCTACCATCATTCAAACCCCGCAAGTATGCGGGGAAGGAGGAATACCATGGAATCCAGCACGAAGGACCAGGCGGAAGGCAAGTTTCACGAAGTAAAGGGCAAGCTCAAGGAGGTTGCCGGGAAACTCAGCAATGAACCCGAATTGGAAGCCGAAGGCAAAGACGAAAAAATAGCCGGCAAAGTTCAAGAAAAGATAGGGCAAGTTAAGAAAGTCGTGGGGAAATAGGAGAGCGGCGTATCATACGCCGGATCGCCCCGGGGTTCGCGGTCGAGGCTGCGCGGGGCACCGATACCATAAACCCGTACGAGGTGAGGTATTGGGTGTGAAATTGTCAAAAAGGCAATAACAAAACGCGACAACAAAAAGGAGAACGTACAATGAAAGCAATACATTCTGCAGCTCTGATGGCGGCTGCGTTCGCTCTGCTGTTCAACAGCGTGCCCGTATACGCGTCCAGCACGGATGACCGCATCGCATCATCGGCCAGCGAGTCTTATAATTTCAAGACCTACCTCAAGGACGATGACATTAAGGTCCAGTCCAAAGACGGTGTCGTCACGCTGACCGGGACTGTCGCCCAAGAACCCCACAAAGGATTGGCCCAGGAGACCGTGGCGAGCTTACCCGGAGTCAAGAGCGTGGACAATCGTCTGGAGCTCAAGGGTGAACCCGCCGCCGGAAGCGCGGATGCGCTGGTCAGTGCAAGAGTGAAGCTCGAGCTGTTGTCCCATCGCAACCTGAGCGCCACCAAGACTGACGTTGACGTGAAAGATGGGATCGTCACCTTGCGCGGCGAGGCCACAAGCCCGGCCCAAATCGATCTGACGACCGAATACATCAGGGATGTCGAGGGTGTCAAGGACGTGAAGAACGACATGACAGTGTCGGGGGCCCAGAGGACGCCAGCCGAAAAAACGATGAGCGAAAAGGCGGGGGACGTGGGCAAAAAGTTCGGCGGGACGGCCAGTGACATTGGCCAAAAGGCCGAGGATGTGGGTAAGAAGATTGGCGACACGGCCACTACCGTGGTCGAAGCGATCGATGACGCGTCCATTACCGCCCTGGTCAAATCGACGCTGCTGTATCATCGCTCGACCAGTGCCCTCAACACCAACGTCGAGACGAGCGACGGCGTGGTCAAATTGGGTGGCACGGCGAGGAACGCGTCCGAGAAGGAACTGGCCACCAAAGTCGTGAAAGACGTTTACGGCGTGAAGAGCGTGGTCAACAATATGGCCGTCGAGGGGGGCGAGCCCAAGCCCAAGTAGAAAGAATGTGGATCATTGCCGGTTGGTGCGGGACTGCACCAGCCAACAACGAACATGTGCAATCAGGAAGGAGGATCCAATGTTGTGGACAATCGCAGTAATACTGGTCATTTTGCGAACGGTCGAACCCCGTTCGATCCGTTCGACGCCGACGGCATACTCGCCTGAGCGTATCTTTGAGTGAATGATATTCGACAATTGATGGTCGAGGGGCACGGGTGAGTTATGAGTTAGCATGGTTGCGGGAATCCTCTTTTCCATAGAATCAAGCAGGGGAGTCTTCGATCTTCGGAAGGGATCATGATGCCGATCAGTCAAGTTGTCAAGACAGTTTCTGATCGAGTATCGACTCCGCACAGAATTGTTGAATTGGGAGTCCCGGAAGAAGCCCGGCAGGCGTGGAAAGAGCTCGATAGTTCAGTGGAATTGTTGATCGTAGAGGAGTGCGGGAAGCCGCCGAAGAAAGCGACCGCCTGGTTGGTTTTGGAAATTAGTGGATTAGTCGAGCGGCCTACAAGTGAACAGAGAAAAGTGAACAGACGGAGAAAAGCTTTCATGTTACGTTGTGGCTGTGCAAGCCATGGGATTTCTCAAAAGTGTGTGAATTCTAATGAGGTATGGACACGGATGGAAATAAGGAAGCGACATTTTCGCCAATAATCCTTCTCGAAGTCTCTAATCTTCTATCTAGAGTTCCTTCGTATCCATCCGTGTCATTCTGTGTCGAAATTCCAGCTCTTTTAGGGAGTCATTCTAAAAGAACAGCACCCATTCAGGATTAAGAAGTAATCACGCTACGGTCCGCATAGCTGTTATGGCGTTTCTATTCAACCGGCAGCAACGGACTCCACAATACGAGCATCAGCGGGTGAGCACCATTTTTAGTCTATTGCTAGAAACGCAACCCTACACCGGAACTGACGGTCCAAGGGTTGATATCCAGATCAAATTTACCGAGTCCCCCAATATTCATCGTGGTTTTGGCGCTATAGTACATGGCATCTACGTTCCAGTAGACATTGACGCAAGCAGTCTTGACAATCGGAATATCAAAACCGACTTTGGCTGCCCAGCCTACGCTGGTGTCCACGTCAAAATCGAATTGTTTACCACCAATGTAAAGCTTTTCGTCAAAAGGTATCACCACGTTTATACCGAAGCCCACATAGGGACTGACGTACCAATCGGGGATCGGATGGTACTTAGCAAATAGTGACGGAGGAAGCAGCCAGACTGACCCGTTGATACCAACATCGGAACTGATATCATTCTTCGAAAAAGCCAGGACCAACTCGGTAGATATATTCTTGGTAAAAAAGTACTCAAGCTCCACTTTGGGAGCGACCGAATTGTCTACGCTAAGTCCCGCCCCGTCGAGCCTACTGTCGAAACTATCGCTCGGAATGACATACATAGCGCTAACCTTGACGCCGAACCTTTTGAGAGGCTCCTCAGCCGCAAAGACCATTGAAGCCGCAGAAACTACAAGCAGCGAAGCCAATAAAACACCTAAAACCTTTACCATCCCTTTCTTCCTCATTTTCCACCCCTCTTGAATTTGAATAATATAAACCAACAACAGCACGCGCAGAGTGCTCACCTGCCAAAAGGTGATAAAAAGTCGATGCTTGCCTAGCACGTGTCGTCGATTGTGTCAAGGACAGTTTTGCGCCGATTTCTTGGTATGTGAAGACAAGAACCACCACGGTGCGGCACCGTGGTGGTCGCAACCATGGGTAGTTCACTGCAAATTGGTCTTATGGCGTGTTGTCCCCGGATCGGAGTCCGGGGCAGGCTTGAATGCGGAGCACTTGAAAGAGGGTATTTGCCCCGGTTTGATGACAGACTGCTCCTGCGGTAGCCGATGGGGGATCTCTCCAGCCTCCGGAGTTTAGTGGTAGACGAAGACGGGCTCTTCATATCCGGGCCAGCCATCGTCATCATCATCGAGGACAACCGGCCCATCTGCAGGCGCTTTGATTTTTCCCTCATGAGGGTCGGGGTGCTGCTTCCACAACCCGAGATGGCGGAGGATGCGTTCTATGACGTCGGGTTCATGAATCAGGCTGATGATCGTTGAAACCGGACGTGTCGGCATCCCCTACAGAGCTGACCACGGTCAGGTTGACTATGGCGGCGTTGGGGTCCCTGGTCGGCAGGATGATCATGCCGGCGCCCGGCGTCAAATACGGCACGGCCAGCAAGAGCGCCGGATTGAGGTTGAAAGCCAGGTTCATGAACTGGGCGTCGCCCTTGCCATGGGCAAATTCGTTGTTATCGCCGCTGGTGGCGTCGAACTTTCCGGCAACCAGGCCGAAATGACCGGAAAAGTAACTGGGGAACTGGGTAAAATTGAGCGCAGGGAGGTTCAGCTCGTCCTTGCCAGTCATGGGGAACATCTGGTTGTTATTGACCGGTGACAGTCCGCCGGTACTGGAATTGATGCTGTGGCCAAAATTCCCTTCGAGTT
>JADGQM010000115.1 GCA_017881795.1 Syntrophobacteraceae bacterium | reverse complement strand
TCAGAACCTGCCTCAGCGGTGACGTGGTTGCTTCTGCTTTTGGCGAAGTATCACCGTGCCCGCCTATCCAAAGCCAGTTGGACACTACAGTCTGCTGTAAGAAGGAGGGGCGATCATATGCGAATAGAAGTTCGTTTGTATGCCATGCTAAGACGGCACGCTCCGTCTGCCGCCGGGGGAGTTCTAACCATTGATATGCCTGAGGGCAGCAAGGCCGCAGATGCAATTAGCAAAGCAGAGGTCGATGCCGATGAAGTCCATATATTGATGATCAACGGTGTGAGCGGCCTTCTGGATCGAATGCTCGGCGAAGGCGATTGCCTGGCTGTGTTTCCGGCCATAGGCGGCGACTGACGCTACCTGTATGTGCCTTTCCATTGCCTTTGCCGTGCTTGAGCCCGAAACTTTCCAGGCCCTGAGCGAGACATGCTCAATGCCTTCTATGGATTGAATCTCACCGGGGATGATGTGGTTGCCTTGGGGAAACAGATTCTGAAGACCGAAAGCGACTTCAATACCCGTGCCGGCTTTACGCCTCAAGACGATCGGTTGCCCAGCTACTTTAAGACGGAACCTGTGGCGCCTCACAACGTTACCTTCCAGGTTACGGATGAAGAACTGGATCAGGTGTTCAACTGGTAGTTTCTCGTCAGTAACTTATCCATCCTGATATGCTCTTAATCCTCCAGTGAGCCCTCAGCAAGGGTTCACTGGGGGAACCAACTCTTGCCATCCAAATCCTTTCTTGCCCTTCCCCCATTTTTCCAACAGGATCTTGGTATCGCCCATGCTGTCGGTGCCTGTTGAGCAAAGATATCAGGACTTCCCACTCCTACCGCACCGGCATTGGTAGTTCCTCGCGAATCATCCGCGAGAAGTTCGGATCATTGCCGATGGAATGAGCGCGAGGATTAATGTAGCTGCGCTTCCTGAGCTCGTCAAAAGGCAGGCTGGTGTCCAGTCCGCCCAGTTCATAGGCGTATTGGGGGGCGTACCCTGAGAGGAGAATCTTCCAATTGTATGCGACCTTACCGCCGAACGCCCTGATATGGCGGACGACGTTGGTCGTGCAGTTTGTGGTGAGCGTGTTGTAGAAGTCCGGTTTGGTTTCCATGGCGTTGATCTGGTTGACATATTCCATGAAGAGGCGGCGTGCGTGTTCGATGGTGTGATCGTTGTCCACCAAACCAGGATCAGCGCAAAAACTGCAAAAAACTAGCACAAGGTGCGGCCCCGGCGGGGCATAACGAAGAACGCCGCGAGCGTCGCGAGCAGAAAAAGGCCCGCCAGACCTGCCCTCAGGCAGTCGTCCGGGGGGCCGGAGTAGGTGATGGCAAGCGAGACCCAGGCCGTCATGCACGCGACGAGAAGCCCAATCACGCCGATTCCGATGAATGTTGCCTTCTTCCGCATGGCTCTTAATTCCCTTTTTTATGTTGACTCCCCTGGAAATGCACAAGTATATATTAAAAGTTTGGGGATATGTTGCCCTTGCATCGGTTGCGCTCAAATTTTTTGGGAAAATGTAATGAATGAACACCTTTTCGGGGTTGAAAAACCTGGCCGCTACCTGGCCTGTGAGATTAATGCTTTCCGTAAGAGTTTTGATCAAGCCCGTGTGCGTTTTGCTCTGGCCTTTCCTGATGTTTACGAAGTGGGGATGAGCCACCTCGGTTTGAAGTTGCTGTATGAGTTATTGAATCAGAGTGATGGGGTAATGGCGGATCGGGTTTATGCCCCGTGGGTTGATCTTGAGAGAAATCTCAGGGAAATGGGAGAGCCGCTCCGGGGGTTGGAGACGGAACGCCCCCTTCGTGATTTTGACTTTGTGGGATTTAGTCTGCAGTATGAATTGAGCTACACCAATATTCTCACCATGCTCGATCTGGGGGGAATTCCGCTCCGCGCCGGAGAGCGCGGCCCCGAGGACCCCTGGGTCATCGCTGGCGGGCCCTGTGCTTTTAATCCGGAACCTCTCGCCGAGATCTTCGATTTCATTGTTTTGGGCGAAGCCGAAGAGGTGCTCCCGGAATTAATTGAAGCGTTTTGGGGGTGGCAAGCGCACCATGGCGAGCGACAGGATTTCCTCGAAGAGGTAAGGAAGATTGAAGGGATTTATGTCCCTTCTTTTTTCCGCGTTTCTTACCAGGTTGGCGGGATCGTCAATGCTATCGAGCCTTGCTACCCTGATTACACTCATGTAACCAAACGCTTGATCTCGGATTTGGATAAGAGCTCCCCCATCTCCGTAAGACCTCTTGTCCCCATGCTGGATATCGTTCACAACCGGTTGGGGCTGGAGATTGCTCGAGGGTGTACGGGAGGCTGTCGGTTCTGTCAGGCGGGATTCATTTATCGGCCCGTGCGGGAACGCCATCCGCATGTGGTTTTCGAGAGAGCCACCGAGGCTCTCGCCAACAGCGGGTTTGAAGAAATATCACTGCTTTCTTTGAGCAGTGGTGATTATTGTCAGATTCAACCGCTCCTAACCGCCCTGATGGAGCATTTCTTGCCTCGGAAAATAGCCGTCTCGTTTCCGTCTATGCGGGTTGGGACGCTGACTCCCGAACTGATGGCACTCATTCGGCAAGTTCGCAAAACCGGCTTTACCCTTGCTCCCGAGGCGGGGAGTGAACGGCTGCGGCGCGTTATCAATAAGAGAATCCGTGGCGAAGACTTGCTCATTGCGGCTGAAAATGCCTTCGATCAGGGATGGCGCTTATTGAAGCTCTACTTTATGATCGGGCTTCCTACCGAAAACTCGGCCGACTTGGAGGCGTTGGTGAATCTCTGTCTGGATGTCTGGCAGCGGGCAAAACCTTCGCGCTCCTCAGTCAACGTATCCATTTCCACTTTTGTCCCCAAACCACAAACGCCTTTTCAATGGGTCCCTCAGATTGGTGGCGACCTTATCGAACGGTGCCTGAGCGAGCTCAAAACGCGCCTGAGACGCCCCGGGTTGCGCGTCAAGTGGCATGACCCCGGTCACAGCTTTCTCGAAGCAGTATTTGCAAGAGGTGATCGCCGTTTGGGAGAGGTTCTCATCCGTGCATGGGAGTTAGGGGCGCGCTTTGACGGCTGGTCTGAAGCTTTTCGCGGCGATCTGTGGCAGCAGGCATTTTCTGATGTTGGTTTGGATGCCTCCTTTTATGCCAATCGTGAGCGTTCCCTGGAAGAAACCCTTCCCTGGGACCATCTGTCATCAAAAGTGCCCAAAGATTTTCTTGTAAAAGAGTACCGGCGCGCTTTGGAAGAAGAGCCCACCGAGGATTGTCGCTTTGCACCTTGTACGCAATGTGGGGTCTGTGATCATCAGATGGTCCGACCTCACTTACACACGCAACTCGAGGAAAGAACTCCTTTGCAGCAGGAGGTCGTCGAACGGGATGAAGCAAGTCATCTTTACTGGTTTCGCTATAGTAAAATCGGCGTCGGGCGATTCTATGGACAGTTGGAGGTTGCCCAAAGTTTCAGCCGGGCGGTTCGTCGGGCGGGTCTGCCAGCAGTTATGACGAAAGGCTTCCACCCGCATGTTAAACTCTCCTTTGTGGAAGCTTTGCCGCTTGGCTTGGAAAGCCTGGTCGAGGAAGCTTATCTCAGCATTTCGCAAGAACTGGAAGCGGGTGAAATATACTCGCGATTGAATGAGCAATTACCTGTCGGCTTGCACCTGGAACAAGTGAAGTCCGTGGGGAAGCCCTTCTCGCGACCCGAAAACCGACGGGTGACGTATAGGGTCTCGGAATTAATCCCCTGGCGCGTCCGCCGTGTTTTGCAGGGGTGGCCCAAGCGGCTGGCGGAGACCTTGCACAAGAAGACTAAAAAAGGGGAAACAAGCGCGGCTTTGGGTGAAATTGTCCTTGATGTACGACAATTGGATGAATCTTCCTTGGAACTGGATCTTTATGAGGGACCAAAGATAGCCTTCAGACCCATGGCCGTCCTGCACTATCTTTTAGAGGAACCCCCGGCGGCGCTTTCGGGGTGCCGTATATGCAAAATTGCGGTTGAGCCCTTCACTGGGCTGGAGGAAGAAGGACATGTCCTCAGAACTTATCATAAACGCTGATTTTTTCGAAACCCGTGTGGCCCTTGTTGAGAACGGGCAGGTGGCAGAATTTTATGTCGAGCGGACCTCTGATCGCGGAATCGGAGGAAACATTTACAAAGGCAGGGTGGTACGGGTGCTTCCTGGAATGCAGGCGGCCTTTGTGGATATCAATTTAGAAAAGGCCGCTTTCCTTTACGTAAGCGATGTTCAGCATCCGGTGAGTGACCTGGAGCAGCTCTTTCTGAACTCGTGCGAGATTGAAAACGGAGGGGAAAAACCTGACGACACGGATGAGTCCATGACGGAAAAACTCAAGGACGCTCTCGATATGCAGCCAAATTACAATGACGTTCCGATTCAGGACCGTCTCCAGGAAGGGCAGGAAATCCTGGTTCAGGTGGCCAAGGAACCTCTTGGGCATAAGGGCGCGCGCATCACTACTCACATTGCTTTGCCGGGGCGTCTCCTGGTGCTCATGCCGACGATGGATCACATTGGCGTTTCCAGACGGATCGAAAACGAGAAAGAACGAAAACGGTTGCGAGACCTTATGTGTGTGGTAAAACCCCCTCATTGCGGTGCTATTGTTCGAACCGCGGCGGAAGGGATAGAACCTGAGAAGCTTGAGGCTGAGGTGGATTTTCTTCTTAAACTTTGGGAGAACATTCAGCGGCGCTCCGAACATGGCTCTGCACCAAACCTGGTTTACCAGGAACTCGACATCACTCTCCGTGCCGTTCGCGACCTTTTCACCAAAGAAGTTGATCGTCTCATTATCGATTCCGAAAGTGAGTATCGCAAGGTGCTGAGTTTTACTGAAACTTTTCTGCCTTCCCTGAAGACTGCGGTCGAGCTCTATGACGGGGACGAACCGATTTTTGATGCCTACGGCATAGAGATGGAAATTCAACGGGCGCTCAGCAAGAAAATCTGGCTGAAGTCAGGCGGCTATATCGTCATTGAAATCACCGAAGCCCTGACCGCCGTCGATGTCAATACCGGACGCTATGTGGGGAAGCGCAATCTGGAGGAGACTATTCTCAAGACCAATCTTGAGGCGGTGAAGGAAATCGCCTATCAATTGCGCCTGAGAAATATCGGCGGGATCATTATTATCGATTTTATCGACATGGAAAAGGAGACCAATCGGGAGAAGGTGTTTAATGCGATCAAAGAGGCCACACGTAAGGACAAAAGCAAGACAAACATTCTCCAGATGTCGGAATTGGGACTCATTGAAATGACGCGCAAGCGGACCAAAGAGAGCATTGGGCGGGTGCTTTGTGAATCGTGCTTCTATTGTGAGGGTGAGGGGCACCTCAAATCGAAGCAGACAGTTTGCTACGAAATTTTGAGAGAGCTCGAGCGGGAGCGGCGTGAAATGTTCGGGCGCAATGTCATGGTGATGGTTCATCCCGATGTGGCGGCCCGCTTTTACGATGAAGAACGGGGACCTCTTGAAAGAGTGGAAGAACGCTTGCAGGGAAGGATCATAATCAAGGGAGAAACAAGTTTTCACTTGGAACAATATGAGATCGCTCTGTTGGAAGCCTAGCAACGCATTGAGGTAAAGGCCCGGCGAGAATTGTTGGCTCAACGCGGCCTTGGAGACGAAGTTCCTACGGATTTGAGGAAGAGACAAACAATGAAATGGGATCTTTCCAAGAAACTCTATGAAGAAGCCTGTCAGTTCATACCGGGAGGAGTGAATAGCCCGGTGCGGTCAGGGCGAGCCGTGGGGGTAAGTCCCATCTTCGCCAGGACAGCAAAAGGATCCCACCTGGTTGATGCCGATGGCAATCAATATGTGGACTATGTTGGTTCCTGGGGTCCGATGATTGTCGGGCATGCCCACCCGAAAGTTGTGGCTGCGGTGCGGGGCGCCGCTCTGAACGGGACTTCTTACGGGGTCCCCACCGAATTGGAAGTCGCGATGGCACGGAAGGTTGTGGCAATGGTCCCTTCCCTTGACATGGTGCGCATGGTCAACTCCGGGACGGAAGCGACCATGAGTGCTATCCGCCTGGCCCGAGCTTACACCGGACGCAAGCAGCTCATAAAGTTTGACGGCTGCTATCATGGCCATGGGGATAGTCTGCTCGTCAAGGCCGGCTCGGGACTGGCCACCCTGGGAATTCCAGGAAGCCCCGGGGTTCCCGAGGAACTAGCGCAATACACGCTGTCCTTGCCATACAATGATTTGGAAGCAGTGATGGAGGTGATGGGGCGAGTTGGCGAGGCCGTGGCGGCGATTATCGTGGAGCCGGTGGCGGCAAACATGGGCGTGGTCCTGCCCAAGGCCGAATTTCTTCCGGGTTTGAGGAAGTTGTGCGACCAATATGGGAGTCTTTTGATTTTTGATGAGGTGATTACGGGGTTTCGTCTGGCGCGTGGTGGAGCGCAGGAAGTCTTCGGACTGCTGCCGGATTTGACCTGCCTGGGCAAAATCATCGGCGGTGGTCTGCCGGTTGGAGCCTATGGTGGAAAGCGGGACATCATGATGCGCATGGCGCCCCTGGGAGATGTCTACCAGGCCGGAACGCTTTCGGGAAACCCCCTGGCCATGAGTGCTGGATTAGCCACCCTGGAACTGCTTGAGCAGGATGGATTTTACGAGACTCTCGAGGAAAAAGCCGCCTACCTGGCGAAAGGGCTGACTCAGGCAGCGGCTGCGGCTGGCGTCGAAGTTGCCCTGAATCGGATGGGGTCCATCGGTTGTGGATTTTTCACCGCCGAACCGGTAAGCGACTTTGCCAGTGCTCTCAAGTCCGATACCCAGGCTTATGCGCTCTTTTTCCAGGAGATGCTCAAGCGCGGAATTTATCTCGCTCCCTCGCAGTTTGAGGCATTTTTCATAAGCACCGCTCATGAGCAAGACGATTTGGATCGTACGGTCGAAGCGGCAACCGAAGCGCTGCAACAGATTAAAGAGAAGTTTGGTGCACCGTCCAGAAAAAAGCGTTGACGTGACCGGATGACTGTGCTAGGTACTCTGTGAACTTTTACACGAAGTGACTTATGAAAGAAGATACCAGAAAATATTTGCGCGAATTGGCGACCGCGAGCACCATTGGATTTCAGGTCGTTTTTGCCATCTTTATTGGTTTGTTCATCGGGGTGTGGCTGGATACCGTATTTGACACGGGCCATAAGCTTGCCCTGGTTTTTTTGCTGCTGGGGGTGGCCGCTGGCTTTCTTAACTACTTTCGCTTCGCTCGCAGGCAGCAGGAAGAAGAATCCCGGGATTCGAAGAAATAGTGGTGCAAGTCCTTGCGGATGAGGAAAAGCTGCTACGACGGATCGAGGTAGTAAACGTCCTTCTGATGGGCTTGTTGCCGTTAGGGGCGTGGGTGCTCGTCTCGGCGAAGACGGCCCTTGGAGTTTTTCTCGGCGCCGCCATTGTCACGTTAAGTTTTCGCGTGCTCAAATGGCAACTGAACAAGGCTTTTAGGACGCCGGGCAAACTTCCTCAAAAAGGGCGGGTTTTTGCAAGTTACTATCTGCGCTATGTTGGGACGCTGTTTTTGGTCTTTGTGGTTATGTATTACGGTTGGGCAGATCCTATCGCGTTTCTCATAGGATTGTCGGTTGTTGTCTTGAGTATTTTCGTTGGTGGGGGATTGGAGGTTTTGGTGTCGCTTGCCAGAAAGGGGGAAAGTTAGCAAATGGAGCATCCGATTCTATTCTTGAATATCCTGTTTGAAAAACTGGGGCTGCCGATCGTCGGTGCCGAGCAGGCTCACACTTTCCTGGAATTCATGCTGCAGCCTCACGTCACGTATGCATGGGTGGCCATGATCTTCCTGCTGATTAGCGCCAGGCTGGCAGTAAAGCGGCTGGAAATGGTTCCCAAAGGGGCGCAGAACTTTTTTGAGATGGTGATCTCCGGCATCGAAGAATTTATGATCGGTGTCACCGGTGAAGAAGGTCGCTTTGTTTTTCCTTTGATTGCAACCCTGGGCTTCTTTATTTTAACCTGTAACTATATGGGAATGGTCCCCGGGTTTTTCTCACCCACGGCCAGTCTCAATACTACTGGAGCCTGTGCGGTCATTGTTGTAGTCTTCACCCATGTTATCGGCGTCAGGTTCCACGGAGCAAAATACGTCAAACATTTTATGGGCCCTGTTTGGTGGTTGGTGCCTCTCATCTTCCCTATCGAAATCATTGGTCATCTGGCCCGTGTACTCAGCCTCTCCATCCGTCTTTTTGGGAACGTCTTCGGAGAAGAACTGGTGCTGGGTATTCTTTTCTTCCTCGTAGGGCTCTATCTGGCCCCCTTGCCCATGATGTTCCTGGGTCTTTTCACCGGGTTTATTCAGGCATTCATATTCTGCCTGCTGTCCATGATGTACTTTGCGGGCGCTATCGAACATGCTCACTAGAATCGGCGGTTAGGGCTGAAGGAAGGCCGCGTAATATATAAGTTCGCTTGGTTGTTGCTGGTGATTGGTTTCTACATCAAAAAGGAGGTTGTTTCATGTCAAGGAAAATTGGGTTGTTGACAACGCTGTTCGTAATGGGTTTAACGACTGCCGCTCTTGCTGCGGATCCGGCTGGCTCAATTGAAAAGGCGGAGGGCCTGAGCTTCTTCGTCTATTCCGCGATTGCTGCCGGTTTGGCGATTGCCATCGCTGCCCACGGTTGCGGAATCGGCCAGGGTATGGCCGTCAGAGGCGCTGTCGAAGGTATTGCCCGCAACCCGGATAGCTCAGGCAAAGTGACCGTGACCATGCTGATCGGTCTGGCGATGATCGAATCACTCGCCATTTATGCCCTCGTTATCGCGCTGATCCTCATCTATGCTAACCCGGTGAGCACCATGATTCAGAAGTTTGTGGGTCTGGCCGGTTAGGTAGAGTTATTTACTGGGATCGCTATTAGCCAATTCCGCACAGGGGCGAGGAAATTGTCGAGATTTCCCGCCCCTGTGCTGGCTTGAAAGTGCCCTCGAACCGGCGGACTTTTTTTTTGCAAATTAATGTGAAGAATATCACATAATTATCGCGTTGCGCCGCGAGGGTAGCTTGCTAGCGTGTGAATTGTATCGAGCAGTTCGAATTGAGGTCTGGGGATGAAATTCGCCAAGATTCCGATGGCTACCATCAGCCGGCTTTCGATTTATTCACGCACTCTTCAGGAATTGATGGAAGAGGAAGTGGATGTAATCTCATCAGAGCGACTGGCTAAGCAGTGTGCCGTAAATCCTGCTCAGATCCGCAAAGATTTAGCTTACTTTGGTGAGTTTGGAGTAAGAGGAGTGGGTTATCGGGTTGGAGACCTGCTCAATCAGATCAAAGAGATTCTTGGTCTTAACCGTCCCTGGAACTTAGGCATGGTCGGTGTTGGGAATCTCGGGTCGGCTTTGATTAGACATGCAAATTTCTTAAGACATGGATATGTTTTCACGGCAGCCTTTGATGTTGATCCTCAAAAGGTTGGCAGGCGATTGCCCAGCGGAGTTGTGATCAAACATCTGGAGGAGGTCGATGAAGTGGTTAAAGATCGCGACGTGCATGTGGGCGTCATCACGACTCCCTCGAGCGCGGCCCAGAGCGTTGCCAACCAACTGGTGCTGGCCGGGATCAATGGAATACTAAACTTTGCTCCGATCCAGATTCAGGTTCCCAATTGTTGCCATGTAGAAAATGTTGATTTTACCATTAAGTTGGATTCCATCGCCTACCATCTCTCCTCGAACGGATGATTCTTGCCCGAAAGGGTCATGCTGAGTGCTGGGTCCTGAGAGGCATCGATACACGGGATGCAATTATTCTGCTTTACCGGTCTCTGGTCTCGCCCACATAACCAATAACGAATAACGCGAATAAACAAGAGCCAACAGCCAACAGCCAAGAGCTAAGAGCCAATCGGTTGCTCCAAGACCCGTTTCAAATGCCTCCCAGTGTGAGAACGGTCAACCTGTG
Source organism: Syntrophobacteraceae bacterium (assembly GCA_017881795.1). GTDB lineage: Bacteria > Desulfobacterota > Syntrophobacteria > Syntrophobacterales > Syntrophobacteraceae > JADGQM01. Next base: position 1,471 of record JADGQM010000115.1, on the reverse strand, counting down.
CTACCTCTTCAGGAGTACCCGCTGCCACCAGATATCCTCCTCGATCGCCGCCTTCGGGGCCTAAGTCGATAATGTAATCGGCGGTTTTGATGACATCGGGGTGGTGCTCTATCATGATCACCGTGTGCCCCTGGTCCACCAGCCTCTGAAGCACGTGAAGAAGCTTCTGGATATCGTCGAAATGCAAACCCGTTGTGGGCTCATCTAAAATGTACAGGGTGGCAGGCGGGTTTCTGCGGCCGAGCTCGACGGCAAGTTTGACCCGTTGTGCCTCACCTCCGGAAAGCGTTGTGGCTGATTGTCCCAGGCGCAGATAACCCAAGCCAACCTCGATCAAAACTTGGAGTTTGTGGGCGATTGCCGGAATATTTCCGAAGAGCCCAAACGCTTCGGTTATGGTCATTTGCAGGACGTCCGCTATCGTATGACCCTTGAAGTGAACCTGCAAGGTTTCTCGGTTATAGCGCGCGCCCTCGCACTCCGGGCAGGTAACCGAGACATCTGGCAGAAAGAACATATCGACATTCTGGACGCCTTCGCCTTGGCATGCTTCGCACCGGCCCCCCTTGGCATTAAACGAGAAACGCTTTGGCCCATAGCCGCGCATTTTGGCTTCCGGTAATTGCGCAAAGAGCTCCCGAATCGCCGAAAAAACTTTGGAATAAGTCGCCGGAGTGGAGCGAGAGGATCGGCCCAGCGGAGCTTGATCGACGAGAATCACCTTGCGAAAGGCATCGGCATTCTCGAGGTGATCAAGGGGAGTCGGACGAATTTTGCTGCGGTACAGGTGTTTGGTCAGGGTGCGATACAGGGTGTGCATAAGGAGGGTAGTCTTGCCGGAACCCGATACACCTGTAACACAGGTAATACACGCGAGGGGGAAGGGCACGGTAATTCCTTTCAGATTATGGCCGCTCGCGCCAACCAGGGCAATGGAGCCTTGCGCAAAGGGTTCACGTCGTTTGGGAATGGGGATGGTTTTTCGTCCGGAAAGGTAAGCACCAGTGAGAGAGGTGGAATGACGAATCAAGGCTTCCGGGGACCCTGAAAAAATCACCTCGCCGCCCTGCACCCCAGCCCCAGGCCCCATGTCTACCACGAAATCCGCCTGTAAGATCGTTTCTCTGTCGTGCTCGACCACGATCAGCGTGTTGCCCTTATCGCGCAGGTGCTGGAGAATGTCGAGCAACCGTTGATGGTCTCGGGGGTGGAGGCCAATGCTGGGTTCATCCAGAACATAGAGGACGCCGGACAAGGGCGCACTGATCTGATGAGCCAGCCGCATGCGCTGCATTTCGCCCCCGGAGAGTGTGGTGGCGGAGCGCTCCAGGGTGAGATAGGCAAGGCCAAGTTCCTCCAGGCTTTTCAGGCGCTGAAAAATTTCGGTAAGCGGTCGCTCGGCTATCTGGCTCTGTGCGGTTGTCAATGGTAAATCCCGGAACCATGGCCCGAGGGCCGAGACGGGTAGCCG
>JADGQM010000114.1 GCA_017881795.1 Syntrophobacteraceae bacterium | reverse complement strand
GTCATCAGTTCTTATCAACAAAAGGGGAGGGTTCCATGAAAAAGCTGCTTTTTGTTGCTCTGGTCTTATCCTTTGTCATGGGTCAAGCTTATGCTGCGGACACCGTTAAGATTGGCCTGATGGGGCCGATGACGGGTTCGTGGGCCAGCGAGGGACAGGAAATGAAACAGGTTCTGGACCTGCTGGCGGAAGAATTCAATGCCAAAGGCGGCGTGATGGGAAAGCAGGTTGAAGTGATCAGTGAAGACGATGGCGGTGATCCGCGCACGGCTTCGCTTGCAGCCGCGCGGCTGTCTACGCAGGGCATTGTCGGAGTTATCGGGACGTATGGCTCCGCCGTAACCGAAGCTACCCAGAACATCTACAATGAGGCCAAAATCCCTCAAATTGCCAATGGCTCGACCGCAATCCGCCTGACTGAAAAAGGCTTGCCCATGTTCTTCAGGACCTGCCCCCGCGATGATGAGCAGGCGAAAGTGGCGGCTCAAGCGATCCAAAAGCTGGGCGTGAAGAAGCTCGCCATTTTGCATGACAACAGCACCTACGCCAAAGGCCTTGCGGACGAAACCAAGGCGTTGCTTCTGGGGAAGGGTGTGGATATCGTTTTCTTCGATGCTCTGACACCCAAGGAACAGGATTACACCACCATTCTCACCAAGATGAAGGCTGCCCAACCCGATTTCGTATTCTTCACCGGTTACTACGGAGAGGGTGGATTGCTCCTCAAGCAGAAAAAGGAAATGAACTGGAACGTACCGTTCATGGGTGGAGATGCAACCAACAATCCGGACCTGGTGAAAATCGCCGGGAAAGATGCGGCCTCAGGATTCTACTTCCTCAGCGCTCCCCTGCCAAAGGACCTTCCCTTTGAGCAGGCCAAGGCATTCCTTGCCGCGTTTGCCAAGAAATATGGCAATCCCCCCAGTTCAGTTTATGCAGTGCTTGCTGGAGACGGGTTCCGAGTTCTCGCCTATGCCATCGACCAGACCAAGTCTACTGACACATCAAAGCTCGCCGATTATCTACACAAAGAAGTGAAGGATTTTCCCGGCCTGACGGGTAAGATTTCCTTTAACGACAAGGGTGACCGGGTCGGTGAAGTCTATAAGGTCTACCAGGTTAATCCGGAAGGACAATTCGTTCTCCAGCCTTAAGATGCTGTTTCGCCATGAAATCAGCGCATGAGCAGAGGCCTTCTCATGTGCTGGTTTTTTTCGGCGATCGCCCGTAGATGGTTTCCGGTGGGTTACGGCGCAAAAAGACGCGCCTAACCCACCCTACGCAGGACCACGGATCACTATTTCGTTAAATAGACGATGGAACAATTCTTCCAGCAGTTGACCAACGGCTTGGCGGTGGGCGGGATCTACGCGCTTATCGCTCTTGGCTATACCATGGTCTATGGCGTTCTGAAGCTGATCAACTTCGCTCACGCCGATCTCTTCACGTTGGGAGCTTATCTTGGTTTGACGCTCCTGACCTCCATGGCTTTGACCAACCACCTGGGACCGCTCTGGGGTACGCTCTTGCTGGCGCTCATGGTGATGGGGCTCATCGCACTCGTGGGAGCGCTCCTCGACCGCGTTGCCTATCGCCCGCTGCGGGCGTCACCACGCCTCTCAGCCGTGGTTTCGGCTTTGGGCGCCTCGATCTTTCTGCAAAATACGATCATGCTGGTCTATGGCGCCCGCTTTCAGGTCTATCCTCAAAATATTCTGCCGAAAGCCGCAATTGAGCTGGGCGGACTTTCCATCCCGGTGGTGCGACTCATGGTCCTTGCCACTTCCGTGATCATGATGGCGGCGCTCTACCTCTTTATCCAGAAAACTAAGATCGGAACGGCGATCCGGGCTGCCGCCATTGACCAGGGAGCCGCCAGGCTCATGGGGATCGATGTCAACCGCGTGATCCTGATGGTGTTTCTGGTCGGGCCTTCACTCGGCGGTCTGGCCGGGCTCATGGTCGGGCTCTATTATGGTCAGATCAATTTCACCATGGGCTGGAACTACGGCCTGAAGGCTTTTACGGCAGCAATTCTCGGAGGCATTGGCAACATCCCGGGAGCCATGGTTGGAGGTCTGCTCCTTGGAATCATTGAGGCTATGGGGGCGGCGTACCTTTCCATGGCGTGGAAAGATGCGATCGCATTTTGCGTGCTGATTATGATTCTGATCGTGCGTCCTACGGGACTTTTGGGCGAGCGGGTTGCCGAAAAAGTATGAGCAAGGAAAAAATCATTCTCACCCTGGCGCTCACCAGCCTTTTCTTCTTTTTGCCTCTGTTTCTCAATACCTACTGGGTCGACGTCCTTAACAGCATAGGCATTTATGCTATCCTGGCGCTCAGCCTCAATTTAATTGTCGGACATGCGGGCCTTTTTAATCTCGGTCACGCCGCATTCTATGCGATGGGGGCCTACACGGCGGCAATTCTCAACACCCATTTCCATATTCCTGTGCTATGGCTCATCCCTCTGTGTGGGCTCACCTCCGGTCTTTTTGCCCTGATTATTGCCCGCCCCATCATCCATCTCCGAGGAGACTATCTCTGTATCGTCACCATCGGCGTGGGTGAAATTGTGCGGATCGCTCTTATCAATAATGTCTTTGGCATTACCGGAGGGGCGAATGGAATTTTTGGAATTGCTCGTCCGAGCGTTTTCGGGTTTGTCCTTCGAACGCCTCACCATTTCTTCTATCTTATTTGGATTTTTGTTTGTGTTACCATATACTTATTCCACCTACTGGAATATTCCCGCTGTGGCCGGGCTTTGAATTATCTCCGTGAAGACGAGGTCGCAGCCGAAGGTAACGGCATCAACACCGCTCATTACAAGCTCGCCGCTTTTGTAGTTGGAGCCGCGTGGGCAGGGATGGTCGGAAATATCTATGCTGCGAAAATGACCATTATTTCTCCGGAATCCTTCAGCTTCTGGGAATCCGTTCTGATGTTTGCCATCGTCATCCTGGGAGGCGCGGGGAGCATTCCGGGAGTATTGCTCGGGTCTTTCCTCATCGTTGGGTTGCCCGAAGCATTCAGAGAGTTCGCGAATGCCCGGATGCTGATTTTCGGAGCGGCCATGGTGGTCATGATGATTTTCCGCACCCAGGGGCTGCTGCCGCCCCATCCACGCATGTATGACCTTTCGGGGGCGGTGGAAGGCGAGGGCAGAGGATGAGCGTCCTGAGCATCAACAGGCTGACCAAGAACTTTGGAGGTCTCACGGCGGTAAGCAACGTCTCCTTCGAAGTGGAATTCGGGGAGATTGTTGGCCTCATCGGGCCCAACGGGGCCGGAAAGACAACGGTGTTTAACCTGATCACCGGGATCTATCGCCCGGACCAGGGGGAAATCACTTTTAACCAGGCTTCCGTGGTGGGGCGCCTTACCCACCGCATTATCTCCATGGGAATTGGAAGGACCTTCCAAACCATCAGGCTTTTTCAAAACCTCTCGGTGCTCGAAAATGTTTTGGCCGGATGCCACTGTCAAATGAAAGCCGGAGTTCTGTCATCGATCATCCACACTCCGGGCCAAAGAAAGGAAGAAAAGCGAGCTCTCCTGGAAGCTTTGCATTTTCTCGAGTTTGTCCAACTCGCCCATGAGGTGCAGCAGCTTGCCAAGAACCTGTCGTATGGCAATCAACGTCTCCTCGAAATTGCGCGAGCCCTTGCCACCAAACCAAAGTTGCTCATGCTGGATGAACCGGCGGGGGGAATGAATGAACAGGAAACGACGCAACTGGTTACGCTGATCAGGAAAATTCGCGATCAAGGAGTGACCATCCTGCTGATCGAACATGACATGAGTTTTGTGATGCGGGTGTGCGAGAAAATTGTGGTGCTGGAATATGGGTCCAAAATCGCCGAAGGACCTCCGGAGCAGATCAAGCAAGACCCCAAAGTGATTGAAGCCTACCTGGGTGTAGAGGAAGATTGGTAGCATGGCCCTCCTTGAGGTTGCAGGCCTCCATGTAAAATACGGAAATATCGAGGTGCTTCATGGAGTCGATCTTCGGGTCAACGAGGGCGAGATCGTAACCATTCTCGGCGCAAACGGCGCTGGAAAATCGACGACCCTTCTAACTCTCAGCGGCTTAGTCAAACCCTCCGGGGGCAGTATTGCCTTTGGCGGGCGTCCGATCGATAAACTACCGGCGCATGTGATCGTCAAGTTGGGTATTGCCCAAGTCCCGGAAGGCAGGCGTATCTTCAACACCCTGACGGTTCAGGAGAACATGAATCTCGGCGCCTTCGTCTCTAAAGACTACGAACAGGTAAAGAAAACCCAGGACTGGATCTACGCGCTCCTGCCGGTATTGTCCGAGCGCCGCCAGCAACTGGGCGGAACGCTCAGCGGCGGTGAACAGCAGATGCTCGCTATCGGGCGAGCACTGATGAGCCGGCCGAAAATACTCCTCCTGGACGAACCCAGCCTTGGCCTGGCCCCATTGCTGGTAAAGACGATTTTCCAGACACTCCGGGAAATCAACACGACCGGCGTCACCATTGTCCTGGTGGAACAAAATGCCCGCGCAGCCCTGAAGTTGGCACACCGCGCCTATGTCATGGAATTGGGAAATATCGTGCTCGAAGGCCCCTCACCAGAACTCATGGCTAACTCAGAAGTGCAGGCGGCTTACCTGGGGACTGGAAGTCAATAAGTAGGAGTCAGAAGACAGAAGACAGGAGTCAGAAAACAGAAGGGCGTTTAAGCCGGGCTACCTACGTCCTCTTATTTATAAGCTTCGCTTGTGCCGTTCTTTTTTTGCCTCGCGCTTCCAATCCCTCTTTTTTCCACTCTTTTGCTTGCCCGCTTTGTCAATTCCATTCCTGCCTGGTGAGTGAGTTTGCAGTTGCTGGGCATCCACAAAGAAGGACCCAGCCGATGCGGGAAGGTCTGGTCGTGATGGCTTTGCTTCAACCTTCTTTCGCGCCGTTGAGGCGCTGTGCCGTTCGGCGCGAAGCAAGGGGAAGATCAGATAACTAGCGGGGATTGATTCCACAAGGTACAATTCACCTCCAGCCCAACGGACCAGCTGACCCTCTGAGCTTGCTTTGGCCGCACGAATCTCAATCAGCAGCGGATCGGAGTCGCGCCTTTTGCCAAGCCGGAGAGCCAGTTCTTTGTCGGCGGAGACCGGGACAAAAGAGCGCTGAGACCGGACAATGCCGTGGTCACTGAGGAAATGGTAATTCTTGCGCCTGCAGGCAAAGTAGAGGCGTTCAGGCACATGATCGGCAAGGGGGTAGGATGGCAACTCCAGACCCTCACGCCTGCGCAGCAGACTTCCTGCCACGATGAAAGGCAGCTCCAATCCAAGGTAGCTTAGCTCCCGTATGATCGCCTCACGCACAAAGCGCAAGGAAGGGTCTTCCTGTAAGGCCCAATAGAGTTCCTTCCAGGGCATCGTCCCATCAGGGTCCCAGAAGAGCCCGTATTCGGCCGGTGCGTGATAGGCAATGTAGGTTAGTGTCTTAGCTAACGTTTTCGGGTGGTATTGCGCTGCCATTTAAGAATTCCCCAGAGAAGGCCAAGCCGATCATTTCATGAATCGCTCCGAAACGCCATAATGCCTGTCAACATCACCATACCATAAAATCAACTCAACGATGAACAGGGGAGTCGTTCACCATAATTGCCACCAAAGCCCGATCTGATCCATCCAAGAGCACTGCAGAAATCACCTCCGCTTTAGTTTACATAATATATATTATCAGACGTTTCATACGGGAGCCGCCTCTATATTTTCTCCTTGACTTTCGCGGCCTTCTCTATTATCTAAACCTGCGCGACTGAGCGGGAATAACTCAGCGGTAGAGTGCAACCTTGCCAAGGTTGAAGTCGCGGGTTCGAATCCCGTTTCCCGCTCCAAAAAGAAAATGCCTGGGTGGTAATGCAAGCCACCTTTTTTTTGTGATTTAGAATCCGCTGCGCCTTGCTTTCGTGATTTCCATGACACATGAAAAAGATTAAGGCAGATTTACCTTTCAAGAACGCCAACCGGCACCGCTCGAAAGTCGACGCCCTTAAAGAGCTCTATTCCCGTTTTCATCCCAGGGATCACGTTCTCATAACCATCGACCCGGACCCGGATGCCATCGCTTCTGCGCTGGCCCTCAAACGACTCCTCTGGCACAAGGTGCAATCGACCACGATTGGCATGATACGCCCCATCAGACGCCTCAATAATCTCACGATGGTGCGCGTGTTGCGACTCCCCCTGGTGCTCCTCAACCGGGACAAGCCCGAGCGCTACGACAAGGTTGTGCTGGTAGACGGACAGCCAGGCCACAACGATTTCTTCCAGCGCTTCCACTATACGGCAGTCGTCGACCACCACCCCATCACGAACTCGTTTGCAGAAGGCCCTTTTCTGGATATTCGCCCCGACTACGGTTCCACTTCCACAATCTTCACGGAATATCTGAAAACCGCCCGAATTAAGCCCTCACAAACCATCGCCACGACCCTTTTATATGGCATCAAGACCGACACGCGCAATTTCGAGCGCAACACGATTGTTGCCGATATCGAAGCATTCCGCTATCTGTTCCCGCTCGCCAATCATAACATATTGAAAAAGATAGAGATTTCCGATTTATCCTTCGGCGATTTGAAGTTTTTTCATAAAGCGGTGGAGCGCAAACACATTGTGAGAGACCGTCTCTTTGCGCACCTGGACGAAGTCCCTACGGCTGATATTTTAGTGGTCATTGCCGAGTTCTTTCTGAAAGTCCACGATATTTCCTGGAGCATCATTTCCGGCATCCTCGAAGGCAATTTGATTATCGTTGTGCGCAGTGACGGCAGCAGAGACGCCGGCAAGATCATCAGGCGGGCCTTTGGCCACTTGGGATGCGCCGGCGGTCATCAGGCCATGGCCCGGGCCGAAATTCCTCTTGCCAATCTGAACCAGGTCCTCGAGAAACCCACCTCCGCTGCAATTGAGGTATTAATCCGGAAGCGACTTTCACCGTTTAGGTAGATTTCGGTTTTTGGATTTCGGAATTCCGCAATGAAACATCTGACATTCGAAAGCTAAGCGAGGGCTTCATGTCCGGAACTCAAATCCGAAATCCGAAATCCGAAATCCGAAATCAAACCAAGGTTGAAATTTTTACCGATGGCGGCTGCTCCCCGAACCCTGGGCCCGGCGGCTGGGGGGCCATCCTGCGCTACGGGGAAATCGAGAAGGAACTTTCCGGGTATGCTCCCATGACCACCAACAATCGGATGGAATTAACGGCTGTCGTGGAAGCTCTCCGGGCAATCAAGAGACCGTGCCACCTGACCATCCACACCGACTCGCGCTACCTGAAAGATGGCATCACCAACTGGATCCTTAAGTGGAAGCGAAACGGCTGGAAAACCAGCACAGGGACCCCAGTCAAGAACAAGGAACTGTGGCTTGCTCTGGATGAGGCGAGCCGACACCATGTTATCGAATGGCATTGGGTTAAGGGGCACGCGGGACACTCTGAGAATGAGCGTTGCGACGAATTGGCTCGTTTGGCAATCCGCGAGCATGTCGCTAGCAGTTAGATCAAGAATCCGAGATCATAAATCTCCAGAAAAGCTCTCCACGAAAGCACACGAAGATTAACGAAGACACACGAATTGAATTAATGACTCGCAAATGCGACAACTTCCCCAAAACTGTCCTCCTGGTCACACGAAGATTGGCGAAGACACACGAATTGAATTCATGTCTCGCAAATGCGACATCTCCCGAAAAACTGTGCTGTTGGTCACACGAAGACGGGCAAAGACACACGAATGGGGTTCTTTTTTCCGACATCTAAGGGTTTTCAGTCCCCAGGATATAACGGCAGGCTCGTCCTTTGCCAATGCGCTGCAGCACTCCTGAGTCCACCATTTCTGTTAATTCCCGCAAAGCCTGACGTTCTGATATGTCACTCAGTTGCGAATAATACTTGTTGGTAATAAAGCCGTGATTCTTAATGACATCAATGGTCCTTAGCTGACGAGGGCGTAAGTTCCATTGTGGGAGTCGGTCGCTCGGACTCAAGTCACCGATTGATTTGATGTCCGTCGGCGCCGCCGCTTTCTCGAGCGCTGAGTTTTCTCGATAATCCTGGCTTCTGACGGATGGACCGGGTTCGCGGACCTCCTGAGGAAGGTCCTTGACCATTATTCTTTCCCCATTCGAGAGAATCACCGCCCTCTCGATCACGTTCTCCAATTCCCGGACATTCCCTGGCCACGAATAATCCAGCAGACGGCGCAGGGCCTCAGGCTCGATGATGATCAGAGAGTGGTTGCCCTCCTGCGAATATTTGGCCAAAAAGTGATTGACCAGCAGGGGAATGTCGTCCGTTCTATCCCTCAATGGAGGAAGGTGGACGTGAACGACATTGAGACGGTAGTAGAGATCGGACCGGAAGCGCCTTTGGGCCACCTCTTCTTTCAGGATGCGGTTGGATGCCGCGACCATGCGGACATCGACTCTAAGAGTCTGGCTGCCTCCAACCCGTTCGAACTCCATTTCCTGCAGCACGCGCAAAAGCTTAACCTGCAGCGGCGGTGACATTTCACTGATTTCATCCAGAAAAAGGGTCCCTTCATGGGCCAGCTCAAACCGTCCTTTTCGCAAATTGACGGCGCCGCTAAAAGCGCCTCGCTCGTGGCCGAAGAGCTCGCTTTCCAGGAGTGTTTCAGGCAACGCCCCGCAGTTCACTGAGATAAAGGGCAGCTCACGCCTCGGACTGTTAAAATGGATGGCGCGGGCGATCAACTCCTTGCCCGTACCGGACTCACCCGTTATCAGTACGGTAGCCTTGGATGGCGCCACCTTCTCAATCAACTGGTAGATGCGCTGCATGGATGCGCTTTTGCCGATGATCTTGCCAAACTGGTAACGTTCTTGGAGCTCACGCGTCAGGTAGCGATTTCTGCAGACCAACAGGTGGTGGTCAATGGCCTTCCGAACGGTGAGCTTCAATTCCTCGTTCTTAAAGGGTTTGAGAATGTAATCAAACGCCCCCTTGCGCATCGCCTCCACCGCCTTTTCCACAGATCCGTAGGCGGTCATCATGATGATCGGAAGATCCGGATTCTGAATATGGATGCGCTCGAGGAAAGCCATGCCGTCCATGCCGGGCATTTTCATGTCCGTAATCACGGCATCCAAGTCGTATTCGACAACAATCTCCAGGCCTTTTTCAGCAGATTCCGCGGTGACGACCTGGTATCCCTCTTCACTGAGGAGATCTTCGAGGATTAGCAAATAATTCTTTTCGTCATCGACGATGAGGATACTTTCCATGAGTGTTTATACCATCAATAAGTTAAAAGCGTCCACGAAGGCACACAAAGGAAAACGAAGGCACACGAAGCCGACTGGAACCAAAAGCTAAGAGCTAAGAGCCAAGAGCTATCTCCCCGGGTTCACTCTCTTCTTCGGACCAGGGTTGATAGAGGGGCAGGCGAATGATCATCGCGGTGCCCTTCCCTTCTACGCTGTCCACTTCAATCTCACCATTGTGGCTGTCGATAATGTTTCTCACAATCGCCAGTCCCAGACCCGTACCTTTCTCACGAGTGGTAAAGAAAGGATTAAAGATTTTTTTCTGAATCTTCGGAGGAATCCCAGGTCCCGTGTCCTGAATGATCAGTTCCATCTGGGCCGGTTTGACCTTGCCATTGGCAAGCGCAGTCCGGATTCGCAATACGCCTCCTTCGGGCATGGCCTGCAGAGCATTGGCGAAGAGATTTACGAAGGCCCGATAAAGCAAGTCAGGATCGGCTTCCAGTGCAAAGCTTCCGCTTTCGTATTGCCGCTCCACTTGGACTCCAAGCTTCTGAAATTCAGGTTCCATCACTTTGAGGTTGCGTTCCAATACGTCTTCGATTTTGCATTTCATGGGACGAAGGGTCTTGGGGCGTGCAAAATCAAGAAATTCCGTCAAAGTGTCGTTCAAGCGTGTGGCTTCTTCCACAATAATTGACGAAAAGCGTTGCTGTCGTTCACTTTCCGCACGATCATGAAGCAGTTCGGCGGTGCTCCGTATGATCCCCAAAGGATTGCGGATTTCATGGGAAATTCCTGCGATCATCTCTCCCAGTGCGGCGAGACGTTCAGCCTGATGCAGTTTTTCCTCCAATTTCCGTTGTTCCGCTGCACGACCGCCTATGATCCGTTCAGCCCTGCGGGCAATGAGGAGAATCGTCGTGAAGATTATCCCCACAAATCCCAAGAAACTCATGGCAACAATCCATTGAAACCGACGGATGGTTGCATAATCGTGGGTGACGTCCTGGGTGATTTCAAAGACTCCGAGCACCTTTCCTCGCTTCCAGCTCATTGGGCGCTCTTCCCACATGGGCAAGTAGGTCGTCAGAGTACGCGTTCCTCCTTTCCATTCGATGCCCAGAAAAGAGCTTTCCTCGTGAGACAAGAGTGATACCGATTGCTCGGCCAAAGCTTCCTTGAAAACCTCGCCGATCTCCCCTTTTGTGCCGATTTTTTCGGGATCAGTGCTGTACGTAAGAATCTCGTCGGGATCGTAAATGTTGACGCTCTCAACCGAAAAACCGTGAATCGTATTGCGCACCACGCGGTCCAACCGCTCGTACTGGTTCGGGCGGCTCAGACGAATTTCACCCTCGGCGATCAGGGTGGGCAGCGTAAACTGGAAGAACACCTGATGATTGAGATTTTCTGCGACAAGCAAAGCGTATTGTTCACTCTTGTGGAAAAGGATCTTCCTCGCGCTCTGGGAGATGAAACCGGAAAGGAGAAGCGTACAGACCAGAATGACCATCAGACTGGTTAGCGACAGATACTTGACGAGACGAAAGGGCTTGATCCCCTCAATTGTCTTCGTGCCGGCTTTCAGCACTTTCATAGGGATTGCAGTAACATCTAAGAGTCAGTAATTTTCGGTTTCTCGGTTTTTGCCTGTTCCTGACGTCGTTGCTGAAGCACCTCGCGCTGCTCCCCTTCCCAGCCCCGCAGTGTTGGCTCATAAAAAACCGCTGCCTTGAGCGTCTCGGGAAGGTAATTCTCGGGCACCCAGGCATCGGGAGCGTCATGAGGATAGTGGTAGTCCCTGCCATAGCCAAGTTCTTTCAACAGGGGCGTCGGGGCGTTGCGGATGTGCATCGGAACCGGAGCGGCGCCCGTTTTTCTCGCGAGATCCAAAGCTTTACCAAAAGCCGCATAGATCGCATTGCTTTTCGGCGCCAGCGCGAGATACACGACGGTCTGGGCGAGAGCCAGGTCGCCTTCAGGACTTCCCAGGAACTGATAGGATTGCAGGGCCGCGATGGCTTGAACCACCGCCAGGGGGTCGGCCAGGCCGATATCTTCGAGCGCCATTCGCACCAGGCGCCGGGCGACGTAGAGCGGGTCCTCCCCGGCATCCAGCATCCGTGCCAACCAATAGAGCCCCGCGTCCGGATCACTGCCGCGAATGCTCTTGTGCAGAGCGGAG
>JADGQM010000422.1 GCA_017881795.1 Syntrophobacteraceae bacterium | reverse complement strand
ATCTGTCCGTGCCCCAGACCGACATGGTTTCTGAAACCGCGTCGGTCTCTCAATCTTGGACGATTACTTGTTGCCAGGCGCCTAAAATCTTGTCGGTCCTTCTTCTCTGCCGTAATCTTCGATTGCGGAACGATTCTTGGGAAGGCACGCGAAGAAACGCTGAGCCTCCGAAAAGTCCCTAAACCGCACCGTCATCCTCACCAGGGGTTGGTCATGCTTGTCGATGAAGCTCTCCAGGCTTTGAATGAGGATGTTGGAAGGAGCACGGGCGAGGACCGGGATGAGGGAATGGAGCGTTTCCAGAAAAACGTGGACATGAAATGACAGCGGATAGCGCCAAATTGCTTCCTTGTTCCACTTAACATTCAGGAACTGCTGCGGCTCAAGATCGTGTCTCTGGAGCAAGTCCTTACAATCCTTATGATGGAAGGTGGTTCCGCGCTCGCTCAAGATTGCGACAAGGTCATCCTGGCCCGGATAGGGGTTGCAGCATCGGGCAAATTTATGGATGGCCCGGTCGAGCTCGGAAACGGTGAGGACATTTCTCTCGACAGGAACCGACTTAAGCGAGCTGCGGTGCGCGGGGTGCTCCGATCCCTGCGGTGGCGGCATGAGATAATACAGAATAAGGTGCGGAGAAAGAAGATCTTGCCCCACCCGCGTAAAGACCTCCGGTAGATCCTTTAAGTTAAGGAATTCTATGACAAAGTTGATGTCCTCCCGGGTCAGAATTTCATCCGGCAAACCATGACGCCGAATCTCCTGCAGGAGGATCTCTTCGCCGACCTGTTGCGCATAGCGCAGCCGTTTTTGGTGGAGCTTTTTATTGATCGCCGAGCGGGATCTGGGAGTCTTGCACATGGTTTCGAGCTCAGGGTCAACTTCAAGGGGGTCCGAAGAGGTTAGGATTTTAACCGAATCCCCGTCGTTGAGAACATGGGTTAGGGGAGCCCATTCACCATTAACCATCGCGCCGCTGCAGAAATCGCCCAATTCCGAGTGGATCTTGTAAGCAAAATCGAGCACGATGCTTCCCTTGGGCAGGAAGTAGATGTCGCCTTTCGGGGAATAAGCGAAAATCTCTTCGGTTTCCGAAAGTCGGATCAAGGCCTTGCGCTGGGGTCCTGCCCCGCCGTATTCACCGATCGTACGCAGCAAGTCGCTGATTTCCTGCCAATGTTCATCACTCACGTGCGGGTGCTTACTCCATTCCGTCAAAATGCCGTAGGTAGCCCATTCGTCCATGCTGGGGGTGCGGATCTTGATCAGATAGTTGTGTCCGCCGGAATGAATGCGAACGTGCAGGCTGCGATATCCGGTATTCTTCGGAGTGGCGATAAAGTCTCGAAGCGTCTTCGGGATCGGTGCGAAGGTGGTGTTGATGATCCCCAGTGCGGTGTAGCAGTTCACCAGATCTTCGGTTGGCAGAATGATACCGAAATCGACGTAGTTTTCGGTATTATTGATCTCCAGAGTCCGTTTGATCGGATCGTAGTAGCTTCCCAGGCCCTTGGCGCGAGGCCGCAGAATCATGGGACAGGAGGCGTCTGCAAAAGCTTTCTGAAGGGTTCGCACGAGCTCCAGGAATTCGGGTGAGTTGCGGAAAAAATGGATAAATTGGAGGACCTTCTTGCTCTTTCGCGGATAGAGATAGGACAAGGCCAGATGGTAGAGCTCCCGTTTGAGTGGGAAGATATTAAACTTTGCCGCTATGGGCGCATAAACTTCGATGGTCTCCTGGGCGATGCGCTGCCGCTTGGCCTTGGGCAGGTGGTGAAGCGTACGCAGATTATGCAGCCGATCGGCAAGCTTGATCACGAGCACGCCCAGACGCCTGCTCGCGCTCAAGAAAATCTTGCTGTGCGTGAGGTCCTTAAGCGTGGCTTTATCGAGGTGGTGACGAGCCAACTTTGTGCAGCCATCGACCAACTCCGCAACGGCCTCGCCAAACTGATTTACAATATCATCCAGGGTAATGTCAGGTACGTCCTCGACCACATCGTGGAGCAGGGCGGCGGCAAGTAGGTGAGGGTCCCTGAATCTCAGCTCCCGCGCCAGAATCTCGGCCACTGCACAGGGGTGGCTGATGTAGGGAGCGCCCGACCGTCGCTGCTGACGCTTGTGAAGCTCCTCGGCGAACTCCAAAGCCCGGAAAAAAACCTGGTTCGCTTCATCACCATCATGAAGGTACTTGGCCATGCGCGACCGATAGTGCTCCAGGTCAAAGTAGTGGGGTTCTCTTCCTGACGCCGCAGGAAAAGGATAAGTTGGTTGCCCCTCGATGATGTCAAAAGCCTCGGTATCCACGCGCATCAACACTCTTTCTTCCTGGCGAATCTCACCCTGCAGGCAAAACAAGTGCTCTCAGTGAATGGTTTAAGCACACCGCCCGCACACTAACTACTAGATAGTATATTATAGATCCGAAAAGAATAAAAGAAGCCTTCCGCTCGTGAAAGCATTAAGGGGAGCACCAGGCTTTGAAAGCTTTTGTCTTGACTTGGCTCCGAAATTTTATTAGTTTGCCGAGGTCGCTGGGGAATCGTTCAACGGTAGGACTGCAGACTCTGGATCTGCCTATCCAGGTTCGAATCCTGGTTCCCCAGCCACTCACGGTCCCATCGTCTAGTGGCCTAGGATATCGGCCTCTCACGCCGAAGACACGGGTTCGAGTCCCGTTGGGACTACCACTGCAAGACCGCTCTAAGCTTGGTTTTCCCAAGATGCTTATCGTTGGTTCCCCGCAGTATTCCCCACAAACAGGACAGAAATGACCCGGGAACAACAAAGGCACGCTTCCCCGAGCCTCTTTGGTCTGCCAACTTACTCCCTAATTTTGCAGGGCGGAAAAGGTCCCGGCCATGGGTGCACATCACTTGGTGCGCACCCGTGAGGCGACGGGGAATACGACCAGGATGAGGACGAGGCTGACGAAGACAAAGGGCCACCGATATCCCATATATGAAGCCATGATGCCTCCTGCCAAAGGGCCCAGGGTCATGCCCAGGCAGGTCATCGAGGATGTCAATCCGTACGCCTTGCCGTAAACATCTCGGGGCATCAGCATTCCCACGAGGGCATTCATGGTGGGCAGAATCCCTCCCGCGGCCAACCCATAAAAGAGCCGGATCACCATAAGCTGAGAAATACTGTTGGTCAGGGCATGGAAGATCCAAAGGACCCCGGTCAGGATCAGATGGACGATCAGGACTTTCTTGTATCCTATTCTATCGCTGAGATAGCCGATGCCGGCCGCCGAAACCGCGGCAGCCGCGCCGCTGATCGCAAAAAGCTGCCCTGTCGTCGAGGCCACGCGGGCCGTAAGATTGCCGACCGCTTCGATGAAGAGAGGGAAGATGGGCATAGCGACATAGACGGAGAAGTTGAAGAGGAAGAAGACCGCCAACATGGTGGTGAAACCCGGATAGGAGAGGAGACTCCTCAGACTCCCACTCTTTTTCATGGCTGCCTCGGAGGACCGGGTAAACTTTTCCCGGGCTCCCACCATCACGAGGATGCCGCCGGCGAGAAGGATCATTCCCCC
>JADGQM010000421.1 GCA_017881795.1 Syntrophobacteraceae bacterium | reverse complement strand
TAAAGCTTATCTAGTTTCCATCCAGAAACTCCCGCATATTTAAACTTAGACTGTAGAGGAGGGGTTTATCCCCTCCAGAAATGTGCCGAAATCGTTGCCAATTGCGGGCGGGTGTAAAACCCGCCCCTACCGATTCATAATTCGGTCCATGGGTTTCCGGATGGACACTATCTAGCACAGCACATCACCTCCCTTCAAAATTGCTTAAAGCCGGAGTTGAATTTCTCAACCAATGCTGGATGTTCACAAGGTTACTCCTTCGTTGTTTGAGTATTCATTTCGCATCGTCAACCATCTGGATGGTCTTTTCCTCAACCTCTTTGGCAATTTGAACTAACGCTGCATCCTGAGACAGCGCCGAAAGCATTTGCACTGGCTTAATAAGGCCGATCTTCGTTTTGCCTTTCTCCGTAAAGACCGAGATACGACACGGTAACGCCATGTTCAGGCGCATATCGGTGGACAAAACTTTTGCCGCCTGCTCCGGATTGCAGACTTCAAAAACCTTGCACTCCTCATCAAATGCCATGCCTTTAGTGCGAAGTGTGGTCCCCAAGTCGTGGACATGTAACACCCCGAACCCATGACGCATAACCGCTGATGCAAGGTCGGTCGACGCTTGGTTGAATGATTTGCTGGTTTCAACTATGTAATACATGAAATCACCTCGATCTTTGTGGTTGACTCATAACGTTGCGGATCAAACTCGGCTGTAAGCCGCAGCCAGCCTCCGGCTTGTTGGACAGTTTTTGGTCACAGGATGAAGTCCGTTGAAAGAAAACCACCTCCTTATCGGTTGATAGAATGATGACCATATGACCGCTCCCCGTCAGATTGCCCTCGACCGCAGCGCTCCGAACACCACGCCGACGGTGGTGCTTAACCACGGATTAGCCGTGATCGGACAGGCTCCGGAGGAGCATCCGATGAAGTAGTATACGCCGTAACCGAGAAGACCGACGACGACTACACCGATGATCAATCGAACAATCATGATATGATCTTATCATCATGTTTATTTTGTTCCCGGGTATGAACGTTACCGTTGAGAGTAACCTCTCCCCTATGGGTATCGACTTGAACTGCTTTCAGTCTGCTCAATTTGACATCTTTTGCCAATTCATACTTCACTCTTATCACCAAACCCTCAAAAAGCGATTTCCTGTCAGTCATCGTGGAAACGGGCAATGTCTCTCTCAGCTGACCTCCTTCTCCTGTCGGATTCTCGCACAGCATACCCTCACACCTTCCGTGATCGCCCGGCAATGGGTGCTGATTTGAGGGGAGACTCTAAGGGAGCATTGAATGCCTAGAAACTTTTGCTTGGGACCTCAGTCCACGCCATCCAAAATCCCTGGCAGTCTAAGTCTCACCCTCATCTTCTCTGGATATGGTGAACACGAAGTTAGACCCGTCCGGACGGGCCTCGTACCATATCTCACCGCCGTGCTCGAGAATGATTTCCCTGCTGAGGCACAAACCAAGGCCGACACCGTCCGGGGTGGGACCTTCCAATGACCCGATTCGCCCAAACTTGGTGAACAGTTTCTCGCGATCTTCGTCAGCAATCGGTCTGCCGCTGTTGTAGACGTTCAGACGGTAATGCGATTCATGTTGTTCAAAACCAAAAGAGATGGTGCACCTCTTGCCTCCGTACTTGACGGCATTGGTGAAGAGGTTCCGGTAGACGGCCTTGAGCCAGGTCTTGTTGGCGCTGATGACAATGGAACCGGCGGGAATGGCCCCGAGACGATTGTCGATGACAATCTCATGCCGGGTGATGTCGTCCGCGAGCTCCTCCAGCACCGCATCGATGATATCCTGCCGAAGGTCCAGCACCTCGCGTTCCATTTCGATCGAGCCCATGACAATGGAGGCTTTCCCCAGGTAATCCTCCGCAGTTCCCAGCAGGCGGGCGCAACGGGACAAGAGGTCCTGCACGGTGTTGGCCGGGCTTTGGTCCAGCTTCCCATATGTGCCTCGAAGCATGAGCTTCAAGATGGAGGCAATGGCGACAAGCGGCCCCCTGATGTCGTGAGAGAAGACCATCACCATGTTCAGAATGTGCTCGTTCAACTGTCGAACGCGCTGTTCCGACTCAAGGAGCGCCGCCTCCGCCCGTTTGCGCTCGGTAACGTCGCTCATCACGACGCGGAGTACCGGCGCGCCGCAGGCGTCCTGCGCGGCGGTCATCGCCAGATGCCCCCAGAATGCCGTTCCGTCCTTTTTCACCATCCGCAGCTCGCACGCCTGTGGTTCACCGCCTTGCCCTGAGCTTGCCGAATGGGTCTCAAAGAGCGGTTTGCGATGGAGGTAGTAGAGGTCATGGTCCTCTTCGAAGATGAACCGGGGAAAAGACTGCTTAACCAGCGCGCCCCGCGTCACGCCCAGCAGAGTGGCGGCGGTGAGGTTGGTCTCCAGGATCAGCCCCTTTTTGCTAACGGTGGCGTAGCCGACCGGCGCCCGGTCGTATAGGTCAAAATAGCGCGCCCGCGCAGCGTCCAGTTCCGCCTGCGCCCGGCGCAGCTCTTTGTTCTGCATATCGAGCTCGATCTGATGCACCCTCAGCTCGTGGAGCGTCCGCTGCGTTTCTTCGGGCGACAGGGCCCCGAGCTTTTCCGGCGGCTGGGCCGCTTTTTCCCAAGCGATCTCTTGGGCCCGCCAGCGCATTTCGCCGAGGTCGCCTGTTCGGCTATCCTTGCTGGTCATTGTGGGCCTCCTTAGGGACTCGGCAGTAATCGCGTCTTCTTTGAACCAGGCAGCCAACTGCCAGTGCGATTTGGTGCCAATACGGGCCTAATTACCGAAATCATTTATCCAGATCTTCGCCCCTGAATGACCCCAAGCAACACCACAACGATTGCAATGACCAGCAGAATGTGAATAGCATAGCCTAAAGTGTAGCCGCTCACCATCCCCAGCAGCCACAAAACTAACAATACGACAGCGATTGTCCACAACATGTGATCCTCCTCTCTGATTGCTCATTTCAACCTTTTTGAGCTCTTTTGCCCGAAGACCTCATGCCCATCAGAGTCCCGGCTGTGGTGCATCAGGCAACCGCAGCCGGGGGGCGTAAAAACACGCCGATGCATGCATGATGAGCCGCTCCCACTACTTCCCCAAAACCTCCTTGACCTGACCGATCTTTTTCTGAACTTTGCCGGCTATCTTTTCGTCTTTTCCTTCGGCTTCCAGCTCGGAATTCATGCCGACTTTTCCGACGATCTCCTTGAGCTTACCCTTTACTTCGTGAAACTTGCCTTCCGCCTGGTCCTTCGTGCTGGATTTCATGGCACTCCTCCTTGCTGAACTTTGTACTGGCTCGACCAACTATTGTTTTTCGGTCGTCGTCGTGGTGGTGCTCTTCTTTTCGATCGCAGGCTTTTTGGTCGTCGTCGTGGTCTTCGTTTTCTCGGTCTTGTTTTCCTCAGCACCCGGCACCGAACTCTGCACCGATTCACTGTGTTCACTCTTATACTGGGACGAATCCTTGTCCGAACTGCTGCTGCGGGTTTCCGTTTCAGTCTTTACGCTTTGTGCGTGG
>JADGQM010000420.1 GCA_017881795.1 Syntrophobacteraceae bacterium | reverse complement strand
AAGCCCTGGTGAAGTTCTGCTATGAGAAAGGGCTGGTGATCCTCTCCTGTGGCAACTACAGCAACGTTATTCGGGCCCTCATGCCCCTCGCCATAACCGACGAGCAATTGGAGCGAGGACTGGCCATCATGGAAGAAGGGCTAACCACCCTTTCTAAATAAATGCAATCTGACATGACTGCGAGTGCAAAACCTAATTCGCTCACTTTTGAAAAGATCAAACGAGGGCTGGACCCGGCCCACAGTTATATGATTTTTGAGAGACTCACCGAGGAGAGAGCGGAAAGCGCTTTCCAGGAAGTCTACAAGGCCCTTTCGCACATGGATTTTGGCTTTTACGAACGGCAGGTGCTCCGCGATGAAGCCAGGGGGCGTCTGCTGCTGGTGGTAAAATTCGGTCCCGGTCGCATCGACAACATCATGCAGGAGTTCTTGAATATTGGGCTGCCGGAGGACATCACCTTTTACGCTTATGGCAGCCATAGTACTGGGTAGGATTCAATGCTGTTGAAATGTGCGCCAGCTCCGCTCAAGAGATGTCCAAGAATAAACTTTTTTTTACCACGAAGAGCACGAAGGACACAAACTGATTTCTTCATGATCTTCGTGTCCTTGGTTAAAAAGAAAGATTTCAAGCTTAGGGAGCAAGACAACCTTGGGAGTAAGATTGCTCGGTGGGAAGCATTCTGAATTGATTGTTCTTTTCTAATTGGTTCGGCCTGCCGGGTTGAGTATATGGTGTGGGGTATCAGGTGGATTATCATTTTGAGGGAGGAAGTTTATGAAGAAGAACATGGCATTGGGAAAAAGAATTCTGGTTTTTGTGGCCGTTTTCGCCCTTCTTGGCATGCTGGCAGGCGCCCCGGCGTCGTTTGCTGCCGATAAGGTGGTCAAGGTAGGTAACATTGAACCTCTTTCCGGGCCATCGGCATCGGTTGGCCAACAGGGGAAATGCGCTCGTGACCTGGCGGTGGAAGAGATTAACGCTGCCGGCGGCATCAAGTCTCTCGGTGGCGCCAAAATCGAAATGGTCTATGCCGATTCGGAATCCAAACCCGAGAAGGGCGTGGCCGAGGCCGAGCGCCTGATCAACACCGAAAAGGTAAACGTCTTGACCGGCTGTTGGAACTCGGCCGTTACTTATCCCACCACCGCAGTGGCAGAACGCTATGGCATCCCCTTTGTCGTGCCGGTGTCGGTGGCCGACAAGATCACTGAACAGGGCTTCAAAACCGTTTTCCGGATTGCAGCGAAGGATGGCTGGTGGACTCGCGACCAATTCGCCTTTTTGAAAGACATGGCGAAAGAGACCAACACCAAGCTGGAAACGGTCGCCTTTGTGTATGAGAACGGTGACTGGGGAAAAGGTTTTGCCGAACAATGGAAGAAACTGGCCGAGAAGGAGGGCTTCAAGGTTGTCCTGGATGAGCCCTACCCTTCCACTGCAACCGATCTCAGCCCGGTGGTTCAGAAAATTAAGCGTGCCAATCCGGACGTCCTGCTCCTGGTATCCAATGCCGCCGATGCCATTCTCTTGACCAACACCCTCGCCGAATACAAGGTCAAACCGAAGGCGATCGTCGGCAGCGGCGGCGGCCATGCCGATCCGTCCTTTCTGAAGGCAGCCGCGAAGAATGCTCAGTATGTCTTTGACATCGTGGAGTGGGAAACCGATGTGGGCAAGCCTATGGTTCCGGCATTTAACGAGAAATTCAAGACAAAGTGCGGCTACAACCCCGCTGGCGAGTCGGTGGACGCTTACGTTGCCATGTATGTCTTGGCCGACGCTCTGGAGCGTGCCGCATCGCTCGATCCCAAAGCGATTCGCGACGCGCTCGCGGCGACGAAGCTGAGCAGCGGACCGGCGATGGTTGCTTCCTACGATGCCATCGAGTTTGATGCGACCGGGCAGAACAAGAACGCAGCTCTGTGCATCGTGCAGATCAACGATATGGGAAAAGGCCTGGAGCGCCTCACCGTGTGGCCGAAGAGCGCCCGCCATGCAGGCTATACTCCGGTTTTTCCAGCGCCCCAACAATAGGCTGATATGCTAGTGACTAGTGGTTAGTGGCTAGTGATTAGTGACTAGTTCTGTCGAGGGGGGAGCGTGAGGCTACCGCAACGCTCCCCCGCAACGATTTAGTCTGCGCCCGTTCGGAGACGTTTATGCTCTATGTTCTTGAAGACGCAATCAATGGCATCCTCATCGGGTCGATCTACGGTCTGACCGCCATGGGGCTTACCGTTATCTTCGGCGTGCTCAAGGTCATCAATTTTGCTCACGGCTCCATGCTCATGGTCGGCATGTATGTGGCCTACTGGGCCGTGACTTTGAGCGGCATCCATCCCTATCTCGCTCTGGTCATTGTGGCCCCGGTGATGTACCTCTTCGGCTATTATCTGCAGGACATCATCATCAAACCCATTTTCAAAGCCGAAAAGGACGTTCGCGAACCGATCACCGTCATCATCGTCACCACGGGTGTATGGTATGTTTTGGATAACCTTTCGCTGCTCGTCTTTGGTCCCCAGTATCGCAGCCTTCAAGACAACCCCTTGCGCGGCAAGATGTTTGAGTTCGGGGGAATGATGCTTTCCGTCCCCAAGTTTTGGGGTTTTGTGATTGCACTGGTTACGGCCGCCGGGGTCTATTTCTTTTTCCAGAAGACCCGAATGGGCCGGGCTATCCGCGCTACCAGCCTCGATCGGGAATCGGCCAGCCTGATGGGCATCAACCAGTATCGCATTTATAACGTTGCTTTTGGTATCGGCGCCGCCATCTCCGGCATCGCCGGAGCGGTCCTTGTGCCGTTTAACAATGTCTATCCCAGCGTCGGTGTGCTGTTCGATATCAAGGGTTTCATTATCGTCGTCCTGGGGGGACTTGGCAGCCTTTGGGGGGCCCTCCTGGGCGGCATCATCGTTGGCCTGATCGAGTCGATCGGCCCTCAGTTCATGGCTGCCACGTGGACCGAGGCCATTGTCTATGCGCTCTTCCTGGTGGTCCTTTTCGTCAAGCCATCAGGACTGTTCGGTGAGAAGTATGATTGGTAGAAGAATTGATTTCGGATATCGGATTTCGGATGGCGGATTTGGGATGGCCGATGGCGGATTTCTGGTGGTCAGCGATCCGTTGTCCATTTCGAGGCGCTGTGCGCAGCCGGTAATATGGAGATTTGTTGTATCCTTTGTAGCTTATTTCAATAAGACACTACTCTTCATTTCAAATCGATTGGGTGGCGTTTCATTCCAGAATTCCAAATCCGAAATCCGAAATCCGAAATCCGAAATCAAACGGTGGTGCGGATGACACGACAAAAGCTTCAGTCCCTTTCTTTGCTTGTGGTAGGAGTGATTATCTTCGGGTTACCCTTGGTGCTTCGAAGCCCCACTTACCTCCACATCCTGGTGCTCCTCTTTCTATACGCCTACCTGACCACCAGTTGGAACCTGGTCGGTGGTTTTGCCGGCGTGCTCCCGCTTGGGCATTCAGCCTTTGTGGGGATCGGAGCCTACACCTCCACCATCCTTTCCCTCCAGTACGGCATCAGTCCCTG
>JADGQM010000113.1 GCA_017881795.1 Syntrophobacteraceae bacterium | reverse complement strand
CGGATCGATGGTATCCGTTGCCCCGCTTTCCTCGGCAACGATCTGCTGCGTCCGCAAAGCCACCGTTACGGCCTGCTGGGTAGGCAGACAGAGGGCCTCATCATAGGAGTTGGTGTGCAGTGATTGACCACCGCCCAGCGCGGTTGCGTAAGTCTGCAGACCCACACGAACGATGTTGTTCAGCGGTTGCTGTGCCGTCAGGGTCACACCACCGGTTTGGACGTGGTAGCGCAGCATCATGGAGCGGGCATCCTTTGCTCCGAAACGTTCTTTCATCACTTTGGCCCAATACCGGCGACCGGCGCGGAACTTGGCAACTTCTTCCAGAACGTTGGTGAACGCATTGAAGAAGAAGCTCAAACGGGTGGCAAAGGAGTCAACGCTCATCCCACGATCGGCACATGCCTGGGCGTAAGCGATACCGTCAGCGATGGTGAAGGCCATTTCCTGGGCTGCGGTGGAGCCGGATTCACGGATATGGTAACCACTGATGCTGATTGTATTCCACTTCGGAACATGCTTCTGGCAGAACTCAATCAGGTCGACCGTCAGCCGCATGGTGGGCTTGGGGGGATAGATGTACTGACCGCGGCAGATGATTTCCTTCAAGACGTCGTTCTGTATGGTGCCGCTCACCTTGTCCCAACCCGCACCCTGCTCCTCGGCCAGGGCCAGGTACATGCCCAGAAGGACCGTAGCAGCGGCATTGATGGTCATGGAGGTTGAGACCTTATCCAGAGGAATGCCATCAAAAAGCACTCTCATGTCTTCAATCGAGTCGATGGCAACGCCGACTTTCCCAACTTCACCCATGGAAAGGGGATCGTCACTGTCGTAACCGGCCTGGGTCGGAAGATGGAAGGCGACGCTCAACCCGGTCTGCCCCTGTTTCAGCAGGTAGCGATAGCGTTCATTGGTCTGCTTGGCGGTCCCAAATCCGGCATATTGGCGCATGGTCCAATATCGGCCACGATACATCGTCGGCTGCACCCCACGGGTAAAGGGGTACATTCCGGGGTAGCCGAGATCCCGGTCATAATCCACCCCCGTAACATCAAGAGGGGTATAGAGCCGTTCTACAGGCGTGCCTGAAATGGTGGTGAACTCTTTTTTCTGCTCGGGCGCCTTGGCAAGAGTCTTTGCAACAGGTCCCTGGTCCCACTTTTCTTTTCCAGCTTTGATCTTTTCTAATACCTTTTCGTCAAACATGCTTACCCTCCTCAACACGATTTCCACATGATGCTGCCCGCACTGTGTTCCTGACGGGCTCTGTTAAAAAAAGCACGAACTCACCGGTTCGAGCACTTGTGGATCACTTCCTGCATCCCCGCCGAGGAGGACTGGGAAAAGTGAGCCAGAACGTGATGAATAAAAGGAGATGGGTTAATCGGACTTACTTGTTTTTACCTTACCTCCACCAATCAAAAGGGTAAATGGATCCAGGGCCATCACAAAATATTTCACTAACGTCTATAGCAGCAAGCATCGGAAGATGCAACAGCAATTGATGCGCTATGGCAAAAATGGGAACACAAAATGAAGGACACTGAGCAGGTCGCGAAGAAAAGGTGGACAACCTTTGTGGAAATGGGCTTGACACCCCATGAAGGTGCATTCTATATGGAATACAGTTTTAGCAAATTCTGATTCTGGTGCGGGCTGATCTTGATTTGAGGGAGGGTGCGAGTGATGAGCGCGAGTTATGCTAGAACTGTGGAGAGTCCCTGTCGGACGTGCGAAAATGTGGATGCGAGCAAGGAGGAATGCAGCAGGAACTGCGACCGGCTGCGAGCATTTCAGGATGCCATTCTTCTCTGCGATGAGGCAAGCATTAAGCACTTTGCCATGAAGTGCAGTTTTTCCAGAAATTGAAAATCATTGCAGAGGCCAGAGGCGTAGGACCGTGTGACCCTCTGAACAGGCAAAATGCTGAACAACAAAAAAGGCGGCTCGAAGCCGCCTTTTTTGTTACCTTGCAATGTCCTGATAGATTAGAGAGGTAGAGCTTTGACCAATTCTTTGACTGCTGCCACAGACTTGTCAAACGCCACCTTTTCTTCTGGTGTCAGCTTGATTTCTATGATCTGCTCAACACCGTTCTTACCCAGCTTTG
Organism: Syntrophobacteraceae bacterium; assembly: GCA_017881795.1. GTDB lineage: Bacteria > Desulfobacterota > Syntrophobacteria > Syntrophobacterales > Syntrophobacteraceae > JADGQM01. Next base: position 9,374 of record JADGQM010000113.1, on the reverse strand, counting down.
CCGGTACGCCGACAAAATAACCGCCAGCACCGTATTCCTTATCACAGTAAACACAGCAGGGCAGGATGCGTTTCTTGTCTAGCAGAATCGATTGGACCATCTCAACGGCTGATGCCGACGGTGCGAAGAAGGCACTGCCAGTCTTGAGCAGGTTCACGATCTCGGCGCCGCCATTAGCGGTGCGTTTGCACATGGCTTCAATCTTGTCCGCCGGGAGCAGATCGGGCAGCGGGATGCCGGCTACCGTGCTGTAGCGTGGCAGCGGTACCATGGTGTCGCCGTGCCCACCGAGCACGAAGGCATTGACATCTTCAACCGACACATCAAGCTCCATCGCGATGAAAGCGCGGAACCTGGCGGCATCCAATACTCCCGCCATACCGATGACGCGATTGGCCGGGAACCCACTGACCTTGTGGGCGACGTAGGTCATGGCATCCAGAGGATTGGAGACGATGATCAGGATCGCATTGGGAGAATACTTAACAATATTTGTCACAACGTCTTTGACGATCTTGGTGTTGATGGCGAGCAGATCGTCCCGGCTCATTCCGGGCTTGCGGGGTACACCGGCAGTGATAATGACGATATCAGAATCAGCGGTGTCCTTGTAGTCGTTGGTGCCGATCACATTGGAATCAAAACCTACGACCGGAGCTGCCTGGCGCAAATCAAGGGCTTTGCCCTGAGGCATGCCTTCGATGATATCGACGATAACGACATCGCCTAATTGATTCGACGCCGCCCAATGAGCTGCTGTAGCGCCCACGAAACCAGCGCCAACGACGGTAATCTTGTTTCTTTTCAAAGCCATTTCTCTTTCTCCTTTGATTTCGTCCACTCGAGCTTCAACACATTCTCACTGGTTTCAGTTAACCGATAACCGCTAACACAGTGCCCTTCTGTACGCTCTGACCAGCCGTGCAGCAAATTTGCTTAACCACTCCGGAAGCCGGACTGGTAAGGGAATTCTCCATCTTCATGGCTTCGAGGACCATAACGACATCGCCCTCTTTCACCTCGTCGCCCTCTTTCACTTCGTAACGGATGACCATACCGGGCATGGGGGATTCCATCTTGGTCCCGCCGGCAATCGGAGCGGCAGCCTTGGGGGCCGGGGCCGCTGCCGCTGCAGCCTTCGGCGCCGGGGCTGCGGCCGGTTTCGGGGCTGCGGAGACGGGTTGGGCAACCGGGGTGATCGACGTGATCACCGGAGCGGCGCCGCCAACCTGCTCCACATCAACCTCGAAGAAGTCGCCGTCAACAAATACGTTGAACGTACGGGTCCCATCACCCTTCTCGGGGACAACCTTGTCAGGCTTCTCGACCAGTTTGCCGGCGAGCGCCTTCTTGACGAGCTCGGCCTCACGTGCGCAGTCTTCGAGGGTTTTGCCCTTGACTTCAGGCGGAAACGGCTCAACGCCGTACTTCCATTTCAGATAGCGCATACCGGTCATGGGGTACATGCCGTAAATGATGACGTCATCGATGTCCTTGGCTATACCCTTGGTGTCCTCATAGTTCTTCGGCATTTCGGGTTCGATGATCTCACCCGGGCGGCATGTGATCGGAACTTCCCCCTTGGGATAGCCCTTGAGGGCCTTCTTCTGAATTACTGGATCCAGGGGTACAGGGGTTTCACCGTAGAGGCCGTAGAACAGGTCCTTGGACTGGGCTGAAATCATCTTGTAGCGCTCTTCCGGCGTATCGAAGAGGACGTTGTTGACGGCCTGAATCCCAACGATCTGACTGGTTGGCGTGACCAGGGGGACCTGACCCATCTCTTTTCGAACCTCTGGCAGGGCTGCGAACACGTCATTGAGCCGGTCGGAAGCGCCCATCTCACGCAGCTGATTGATCAGGTTGGAGAGCATGCCGCCCGGCGTCTGGTGCAGCAGCACGTTGATGTCGATGGTCGACATCCGGTCATCCAGGAGATAACGATACTTGGGGGAGACCTTCTCAAACCAGGCGCCACACTCGGCGAGTTTGTGGAGGTCAAAACCGGTGTCGCGGTTGGTGTGCCTCAGCGAGACAACCAGCGGCTCGATAGCTGGATGGGAGCTGCGGTAGGCCCAGGGCGCCAGGCAGGTGTCGATGATATCCACACCCGCTTCTACGGCCTTTAGCAGAGCGAGGTCCGCCATGCCCGAAGTGAAATGGCTGTGCAGGTGAATCGGAATTTTGACTGCTGCTTTCAGGGCCTTGACCAGGTAATAGGCATCGTAGGGGGCAACCAGACCGGCCATATCTTTAATACAGATCGTGTCGGCGCCCATATCTTCGAGCTGCTTAGCCTTTTTCACATAGTAATCCAGATTGTAAACCGGCCCGCCCATGCGGCGTAGGGTCAAGGAGTAGCAAATGACTCCCTGGAAGTGCTTGCCGAGCTTTTTGATAGGCTTGATCACCGCTTCAAAGTTACGGAAATCGTTGAGCGCATCGAAGGTCCGGAAAATTTCGATACCATTGATGGCAGCGCGCTCCGTGAAAGCCTCGGCAAAGTCGTCCGCGTAATTTCTATAGCCTACGCAATTCTGCCCACGCAGCAGCATCAGCATCGGGGTTTTGGTCAGGATTTTCTTCAGTTCGCGAATCCGCACCCACGGGTCTTCACCGAGAAACCGATGCATGGTGTCAAAAGTCGCCCCTCCCCAAGTCTCCATTGCCCAGTAACCCACCTCGTTCATTTTGTCGGCGATGGGCAGCAAATCCTCGGTTCGGCCACGGGTGGCGAAAAGCGATTGATGACCATCACGAAAGGTCAAGTCGCAGATTTTGATCGGGTTGTCCACTGCAGGGGCTGGATCATCAACGAGTTTTGCAATCAGTGATGTGCCATGTAGGTATTCGTTGTTTCCCATCCTTAATTCTCCTCTTTTCCGTTTTTTCCGTTCGCGAGATTCCACTCAACTCTCCCCAGCTCAGCACCAGATTCCGTATTCTCCGGAAGGGCTATTAGATCCTGAATGTTGCGCTTCTCTTCAGGCTGTTACAGCCAGGACTTGATACTCCAACTTAAGGCCAATTGCTCTCTGTTTCCTCTTGTTGCCGGGCACTGTCGTCGCAAAGATTGGGAAATAAACCTCAATCATGTGCCTAGCGAACCAAACGCATCTGCCACATCCACCGGGCTTCCATAGCAGCCTGCCGCCCAGCCACGGAGTAGGCAATATACGGCTGATAGGGTCTTTGCGCAAGTGCTTTTTGTTGCATAGCCAGCAGCGCTGCTGCTTCCTGTTCCGATTGAATATAAAGACCTAACGCTGATGCAATCGCCGCAACTACATTCTTCTTTAATTCCATTAAACCCTCCTGATAAAGTTCAGCCTCTTTCCGCTCACCACTCTCCTTTCAGAGTCCCAATTCATCGCTGATGGAAGCCATAGCCCTGATGCTCAGCTCGATAAAATCCATCAGCGGTATGTTAATCCGTTCGCAGAGTGCGACATGATCGCGATTAACACTGCGAGCGAAGTCCTTACTTTTCATTCGCTTCCTGACGGAAGCCGGATTCAGACTCTTAATCTTCTTGTCCGGGTGGACCAGTGCCGCCGCAACAATGAGCCCCGTGATCGTCTCAGCGCAGGTCAGAGCGTGGTCCAGAACCGTCTCCCGCTTCAGGCCCAGCGCTTCTGCGTTGTGCCGCAACACGGCGTCGAGTGCTTCTTGGGGGAGCCCGTAAGGCGCCAGGCCCTCAACGGTCTTACGCCCATGGACCTCGGGATGCTCCCTTGTGTCTTCAAAATCCAGATCATGGAGCAACCCGATATTGCCCCACAGTTCGCTGTCTTCATCCAGCTTTATCGCAAGCTCCCTCATAATGGCTTCGGTAGCGAGGCAATGTTTCTTGAGGTTGTCGGCCTTGACATGGGAGCTCAAAAGCTCCAGAGCGTCATCCCGAGTCATCGGGCTCTCCTCAAAAATGCCATCGCCGTACAGTACACTTAAGCGGCCCGCCGCGTTCTCTTCTTCAAGTTGCTGATTCGCCTTCTGTAGCCATCAGCAAGCTTATTGTTGCCGGCTTCCTTGGCGACCGATCTCTTTTCCTTCAAATCTTTGATCTTCACCTTGAGAGAACGAACATCGACTTCCGCCTTGGCGCCGGCCTTCTTTTCCTCGACGATTCCCTTGGCCTCTTTCACAGCAGCAATCAGCTCATTCTTGTTCATGGCGTGGACGCCAACAATACCCTCCAGGGTCAGAGCCAATTCACGGAGCTCCTTGGCGGTCATCTTCTCCAGAGGTTTTTCCTTCTTTTCCTTCTCTTTCTTCTTACCCATCTATCTGCTCCTTAGGCTGCCCCTTTGCCTTGCTGCTCTCATACAGCTCTGCCATAGAAATGAATGGTTTAAAGAGATCTATAGGAATCGGGAAGATGGTGGTGGAATTGTTTTCCGAAGCGATCTCGCGCAAAGTTTGAAGATAACGCAGTTGGATGGCAATGGGCTGTCGCTGCATAATCTCCGCTGCCTCTGCCAATCGTGAGGCTGCCTGAAACTCCCCTTCGGCGCCGATCACCTTCGCCCGTCTTTCTCTTTCCGCTTCCGCCTGCTTGGCCATGGCCCGCTGCATTTCAATGGGCAGGTCGATTTGCTTGACCTCAACCACCGTAACCTTGATTCCCCACGGCTCGGTGTGACTGTCGAGAATCTCCTGGATGTGGGCATTGATTTTGTCTCGTTCCGCAAGGAGATCGTCCAACTCACCCTGGCCGCAAACGCTTCTGAGCGTAGTCTGCGCCAGCTGGCTGGTGGCATAGAGGAAGTTCTCGACGGAAATGATCGCTTTCACCGGGTCGATCACCCGAAAATAGATTACCGCGCTCACTTTCACAGAGACATTATCGCGGGTGATGACATCCTGCGGCGGCACATCCGTCGCGATGAGACGCAGACTCACCCTCTGCAAACGGTCAATGTAAGGAATGAGGATGATCAGACCCGGCCCCTTGGCGCGGATCACGCGCCCGAGCCGAAAGATCACGCCACGCTCGTATTCATTAAGAATACGTATGGCGTTGGCCAGAAAAAGGACCACCAGAATGACGATTGCTGTGATCCCGTAAATTGGCATATCTTCCTCCTCTCTCGTGCAACCTTCTGCTGACGAGGCTGCAAATGAAATAATTCACTACTCTCTAGCACTGATTTTCCTGACTTTCAACCTTAAATTCTCCACTGAAACGACTTCAACCTTTTCCCCTGCAAATATGTTCTCGTCAGCCGTGGCATTCCAAAGTTCGCCACAAACAAATACGGTTCCTTGCGGCATGAGATCTTTTTTGACCTCCCCGATCATCCCAAGCAAGGCTGGAGTCCCGGTTTGCGGTCTTCGTATCTGTGCGCGAAAGGCGAGGCTGGCTACCGTTACGAAGAAACCCGAAACGATCAGAACCGTCGGGATAAAGACCGACATGGCCAAGCGATTGGTGTGGCCGGGAACCCGAAACAGCATGAGGGATCCCAGAACCAGCGCGAGCACCCCCGCAAAACTGAGTAATCCGTGAGAGGCCACCTTAACTTCCAGGATAAAAAAGAGCACCGCGAGCAGGATAAAGAGAATCCCCGCATAATTTACCGGCAGGGTCTGTAAGGCATACAGGGCAAGAATAAGGGCGATGCCCCCGATCACTCCGGGGAGGATGGCCCCGGGTTGGGAAAGCTCGAAATAAAGTCCTGCCAGCCCGATCATGAGTAAAATATAAGCGATGTTGGGATTGCTGATGCTCTTTAAAACCTGGTGTTGCCATCCCGGCGAAATCGTGCGCTGTTCAACTCCTTCCGTGTGCAGGGTTCGAGTATATCCTTTCCTGATGATTTCCCAGCCGTCCAGCTTCTTGATGAGGGTTGGAAGATCGTCGGCAACAAGATCAATAACATTTTTTGCATAGGCTTCTTCGGCAGTGATCGATACGCTCTTGCGAATCGAGTCTTCCAACCACTCGGCGTTTCTTCCACGCTGGCTGGCGATGCTTCGCGCGAAAGCCAGCATATCATTGACCACTTTTTCATTCATGGTTGACGGGACATCTCCGCCTCCAATGGAAACCGGGTGCGCGGCTCCGATATTAGTGCCGGGAGCCATGGCGGCAATATCCGCGGCAACCGTAACAAAGACTCCCGCCGACGCTGCCTGCGCGCCGCTCGGGTAGACGTAAACGACGACGGGAACGACGGAGCTCAGGATGGCTTGGGCGATGCCCCGCATCGAGGCCATTAAGCCTCCGGGAGTGTCAAGGAGAATAATCAGGCATTCAGCGCCTTCTTCCTGAGAACGTTCAATGGCGTACTTCAGAAAATCCTCGATACCGGGATTGATCGTGTCTTGAACCTGGACGATGTTAATGTGCGCAACATCGGCCAGCGCTGTGGAGAGACATAACAAAGCCGCCGCGATAAAAACGAAGAAGAAGAGCATCGCTCGCTTTTTCATTAAATCATTTTTCATTCAATTACCCTCCTGGTGACCGGTCAGGATGCCGTGAATAAGCAGCAGGTCCTGCCAGGCAGAAGCTTTCTGGGACGCGTTTCTCAGGAGATAGGCAGGGTGGAAAGTGCAAATCAGGGGCATGCCCCGCCAGGAATGGTTCTTCCCCCGCAGGCTGGAAATGGATTTGGTCGTGGCAAGCAGAGTCTGCGCGGCACAGGCGCCGAGAGCACAGATCACCCTTGGGGAGATGGCCTCCAACTGACGAAAGAGGAATTGGGAGCAGGTCTGCGCCTCATCCTGAAGGGGAGTTCTATTGTCTGGAGGACGGCACTTCACCACATTGCAAATATAGACTGCTTCACGCCTGAGCCTGAGAGCCTTGATCATCTTGTCGAGCAGTTTTCCCGCTCTGCCAACGAAAGGTCGCCCTTGTTGGTCCTCGTCAAATCCTGGACCTTCGCCGACGAACACCAGCCTGGCCTGAGGCGAGCCATCACCGTAGACGATCGTGGTCCGACTGAGATGCAGGCGACAGCGTGTGCAATCACCCATGTCATTCCTGATGGCAACCAGAGTCTGCTCGGGGTCAGCACGCTCAGAATCATCAGCCGTTTCAACAGCGATCGGCGTGCTGTGTTGCCTCGGTTTTAGGGGCCAGTCCGTAATTCCTGTCATGTGGAGATCAGTCAAATACCATTTTAAGCGATTCAGGATAGCGCCAAATTCTGCGTTCGTCTTCTTATCGGTTTCCACTAAGGCTCCGTAATATGCAGCAAGGCCTCGATTCGATCGAAAACCCGCCCAGCAACTTCTTCCTTGGTCAAGGGTGGCAGTTCAGTAACGATTCCCTCGCGGTCGATGATTTTCACCTGATTGGTGTCGCAACCAAATCCCGAACCGGCTTGAGTGAGGTTGTTAGCGACAATAAAGTCAAGGTTCTTTTGGATGAGCTTTGCCGTCGCGTTTTCTATCAGGTTCTCCGTTTCTGCGGCAAAACCAATGAGAATGGGGCGCCCGGATACTCCCCGAGAGGCGCCGAGATGTCCGAGAATATCCGGGTTTTTGACCAGAGTGACATTCACCTCGTCCTGAAGTTTTTTCAATTTTTGAGGAGCAACCGCGATCGGTCGATAGTCCCCAACGGCGGCAGCCATGACAATCACATCCATTTGTGGGGCATGCCCCATGATGACATCTCTCATTTCGTGGGCGGTCGTCACCCTCTCAAAATGCACTCCATGAGGTGGGGGAAGGGAACTGGGGCCCGCTACCAGGTATACCTCCGCAGCGCGTCGATAAGCCACCGAAGCAAGGGCATAGCCCATCTTTCCGCTGGATGGATTGCTGATAAAACGCACCGGATCGAAAGGTTCCCAGGTGGGGCCGGCGCTGACGAGGATGCGTTTGCCCTCGAGGCTGGCAGGAGTCAGCAGGCGCCTTGCCGTTTCGACAATGACCGAAGGGTCGATCAATCGCCCGGCGCCCTCCTCCTTGCAGGCAAGTTCGCCCACTTCCGGCTCCAATAGATGGGTGTTGAATTCCCGCAAAGAGGCCAGATTCCTTTGTGTAATCCGATTTTCGTACATTTTCACGTTCATCGCCGGACACACCAAAATTGGAACGGTAGTGGCGAGCAGGATGGTGGTGAGGTAATCGTCCGCAATGCCGGCAGCGATTTTAGCGATGAGATTGGCGGTAGCGGGGGCAAGGATTACCAGATCGGCGGCTCGGGCCAGGTGAATGTGACCGATCTGAGATTCGTATTCCAGGTTAAAAAGATCTGTCCCTACCGGGTTGCCCGTGAGCGCCTGAAACGTCAGCGGAGCAATGAACTGCTGCGCATTGGCGGTCATTACCACATGGACGCTCGCCCCGTCTTTAACCAATAGTCGAACCAGCTCCGCAGCCTTATATGCGGCAATGCCGCCGCTGATGCCCAGGAGCACCGACTTTCCGTTCAGCATGTAATCACCCTTGAGAAACAAGTAGTTATCAGTGGCTGGTCACCAGTGATGCAGCCTAAGGTGCACGGAAAGAAATAATCGTCCGGCCAGGCATTCCGTTCGTCATTCCCGCATGTCCCTGGCGGGAATCCAGAAAACTCGCGCAGCCTGGATTCCCGCCAAAAGCACGCGGGAATGACGAACAGAGTTCAAGCCCGGATCATTATTTATTGCCTTGCGTCTAACCGCTCGCCGGAGTCACAAAAATCTCCACATACGTATAGATGATGTCTTCATACAGGCGAATGACACAGATCTTGTCGGGTTTTTCAAAAATCAGGACCGACCGTTGATAGCGGAAGTAGCCCTTAGGTTTCCAATTCTCGCGAGGCATAGCCATCTGGAAGAAATTGATGAGAGAATTCAAGTCCACCCGCCCTCGCAAGGTGAGGATTCCGGTCTTGATGGATCCGGATTGGACCACGTAGGATTCCTTGGGTTGCAGGGTCAGTTCCTGAGGAGTCGGAATGTCCGGGAAGTCATAAAACAGAGGACGAGGTGCTGCAGGAGATGCCGGGGCAGGAGACGCGGGAGGTGCACTCGTCGGCGTGCTGGCCGCCGGTTGCTGACCCACGGGGTTTGGCGGAGGAGTATTGCTCTGCCCCCCCATAGAGCTACAACCCAAGAGAGCCACCGTCCACATCAAAGCCACGGCTATTAGCACCAAATCATAAGGCTTCTGTATTTTCATTGTCCTGCCCCTCCGCTTAAATGGTTTCTCGCCTCCGGACCCTTGTCCCCATCCATACACGACAGCTCACGACACTTACTGAAAAAATGGATTGCTCATCTTCTCACGTTCCACTGTTGTCTTTGGACCATGTCCAGGAAGAACGGCGGTTTTCCCATCAAGTGGGAAAATCTTCTCCCGAACCGATCGGATCAACTGACTGTAAGAACCGCCGGGGAAATCAGTGCGCCCAATAGAGCCGGCAAACA
>JADGQM010000419.1 GCA_017881795.1 Syntrophobacteraceae bacterium | reverse complement strand
TGCCCTGGGTCGGAGCACATGAACTTGTAGTCTCGGCTGACCACAACATTCCTGAGACCGCGGGCAAACTCAGCCACCTGGGTTGTGTTGACCTTGCCCGCAATATTCGTCCCACAATGACAGATGTAAAACCCGATTCGCTTCGACATCGTTCAACCTCGTTGACTCATACGAAAGTATCCACACGGTCCAGAGGCTGGCTGCTTCTGAACACGAAATCACTTCGCGTCTTAAAAAAGAGATCCATTACGTGGGAATCAGCGGGAACGAAGGCAGTTGGCGGTTGAAGAGGTTGGGAGCTTCGGTTTCTTCAGTTAATCCATCACTATTTTGGAAAATCAACAGGTTCCGGCAAACTCAATATCATTATGCAAATAAAGTGGAACGCGTCTAGCCTACTAGAAAAGTTTCACAATCTCTCGATTTCCCCTTGCTGGTCTGTTCACAGAGCTCCCAAGGGGATACACGTTAAGCGGCTGCCCTGGTAAGATGCGATAGCCGCCGGTCTTGGCTCGCGAGAGAAGATTTCTTTTTTCTTAAGCCGAGTTTCCTTTTAGAGCAAAGAACCTTTCATTGCAAGCAGTAATCTGGCGACAATAATCTGGTATGGAGCAGAGCGAGTACCTTTTTGCTTTTGGCTTTAATGGCTTATTGGCCACCTGTTGTCGCTTTGGTGTTCGAAATCGGCTAGACTTAAGAGCGAGGATGATGGGCTCGCTTGACAGGTTCCGACCATGGCTGCATCACCCGAAGGCCGCTGAGACAGGAGGGTTACGCCATGCCTTGCATTTTGAGCAAAGATGAGATCGAAAAAACCATAGCGTTTCATGGACATTCATGTCCGGGTTTGGCCATAGGTATACGCGTGGCAGAACTTGCTCTGAAAGTTGTTGGAGGTAAAGAGACAGACCTCGTATGCGTTGTCGAAACGGACATGTGCGGAGTGGATGCCATCCAGTTCTTGACGGGGTGCACCTACGGCAAAGGCAACCTCATTCACAAAGACTATGGAAAGATGGCTTTCAGTTTCTATGATCGCAAAAGTGGAAAAGGATTTCGTGCTCTCCTTCGCCCTGGAGCCGACGGTGGCATCGGCTCTGAGCTTCGCCCTGTGATGAGAAAGGTTGCCGATGCTACGGCGACGGATGACGAGCGCTTAAGGTGCAGCGCTTTGCGGGAGCAGCTCGAAAAGAGATATATGAACGCGGATCTTGAGGAGCTGTTTGAAGTAACGGAGCTGAAACATCCGGCGCCGCGGCCCGCCAGGGTACTGGAAAGCCTTCGCTGTGAGGCGTGCGGGGAGATGACCATGGAATCCCGCACGCGAAGGTTTGGTGGGAGGACGCTCTGTCTTCCTTGCTTCGAGAAGGTTGAACAGAAAGTCTGAATTCGGAATCCTTCCTCACTGTTTCCCTCCTGGTTTGAGTATTTGGAATTTTCACTACCGGACACTCCTTCAGCGCGTTGATTGGCCAATGCGCACTTTCTCGACGCCATCTGCAAGCCCGTCAGAACTGCCTGGAAGATGTCTGGCAGTTGATTCACCAGGCGCGCATTTGACGTGGGACTTTTTTTTGCTGTGCCTAAATCTGGCCTTGACTATTATGAGCATATGCTTATAACTCTAACATGAACGAGGTGATGAGATGCCGAGACCGAAATGCTGCCGAAGAATCGGTGGGGAACCACCCTGCAGGATTTTCAAGCCCGCTGGGATACCTCGGGTCGTGCTGGAGGAGATCATCCTCTCCATGGATGAATTTGAGGCCATCCGCCTGGCTGATCTTGAGGGACTTTACCACGAGCAGGCCGCGGCGCGGATGAATGTATCACGCCAGACCTTCGGCAGAATCCTTGAAGAGGCTAGAGGCAAGGTCGCCCGAGTGCTGGTTGAAGGACTGGCTCTGCGCATCGAAGGAGGTGCAACCGAAATGGCCGAAAAGCGAACTTTTGGGTGTCATCAATGCCAACATAAGTGGACTGTGCCGTACGGAACTGGCAGACCGGCGGCCTGCCCTGTCTGCCAGAGCAACAACATCGCTCGCGCCGAAGAAGAACGAGGGGTGGGGAGGGCTGGACAAGGATGCCGACGAAATGCGTCCCGTAAGCTTGAGTGAGGCCTTCGGGCAAGCAACCCGAAATCCATGCGTCAGAAACGTTCTGGAATGCTTCGGGCGGGGAGACGAGATAAATTCAGAACAGGGTTTCACTCAGGAAGAGGTAAATCGACTTTTATGCAGTCTAATCAGAAAGGATAAATGGCATGAAGATTTGTTTTCCCACTACTAACCTGGCAGGATTGGAAAGCCGAGTTTATGAACACTTCGGGTCAGCTCCGGGTTTTGTTATCGTCGATACCGAGACCCAGACGGTTGAGGAGATCAACAACAGTGACCTGCACCACGCTCAGGGGATGTGCCAGCCCCTGAAAGCTCTGGGAGGGCGCGAAGTGGATGCGGTTGCGGTTGGAGGCATCGGCATGGGGGCCCTGATGAAGCTGCAGGCTCAGGGAGTGAGAGTGTACCGGGTGACAGAGGGTACCGTGGGTGAAAACATGAGCTTTATCCTGAAACGGAAATTGCCCGAGTTCGATGCCAGGTTCACCTGTGCGGGCCACGCCGGCGGCGGGTGTGCTCACTGAGAATTCTTCCAATGAATACAGCCGACAATCAAATCAGTGAGGTAAATAAAAACGTCATGCCCCTTTTTGAATTCTTATGTGTGGAATGTGGCGCAATGAGCGAGGTGCTGGTTGCTTCGTCTGATGAATCGCCAACCTGCAAAACCTGTGGCAGTGTGAACCTGAAGAAGCTGCTTTCTGCGCCGTCGTCCTTATCCGGCATAGCCAGCCAGGGACTTCCCGGGCCTTCTGACACCGCCTGCTGCGGCAGTTCGCCGGTCCAGGCCGGCTGCGCGGGACCGGGCAGTTGTTGCGGAAAGAATTCATTCTAACGCGCTTCAGCGAAGCGGACAAAAGAGATGGATGTCCTGGCGACGGCTGGAAGAAGTTGCCGGCGCCGCTTTCCCCTTGAATGAGGACGGTGTTGCCGCTTTGCGCCACATCGAGAGGGATGGAAAAGGTCTTTTGCATCAGCGGTGAGCGCGAACTGATGTCTTGGAATCGATAGCGGCGGTCGATTTCCTTGAGACATCATGCAGAAAGGATCACGGCACATGAGCGAGTTGGAGAAATTGATCGGTAATCTGACGCACAAATCCTATGGGTCGAAAGACAGGGAGATGAATTCCAGACCGATAAAATTCGGCAGATTGCCCGAGGCGACTGCTTCCGCCAGGGTCACTGGGCCATGCGGGGAAACAGTGGAATTCTATCTGCATATTGAGGGTGAGGAAATCAAAGATGGCTCCTTCTTTACGGATGGGTGCGGTGCCAGCAAGCTTTGTGGATCTCTCGCCTTGATGCTGGCAATTGGGAAAAACCTTGATGGCGCAGCCATGTATTGAAGGGGACACCCTTTTGCGCATGATTGAAAATCTGCCTGAAGATCATCAACATTGTGCTCATCTCGCTGCCGGGACCCTCCAGACGGCGCTTCACAATTATGTGGCTGCCCCGGAACATCG
>JADGQM010000418.1 GCA_017881795.1 Syntrophobacteraceae bacterium | reverse complement strand
TGGCGTCTCCCGTGGCTAGGTGTCATTTTCATCGACAGCACTTTACCACAGGACCGTTGATGAAGCTCACCTTTTAGCGGCTTTTGCTACCTTCAACGGACTTTTGCAAGAGGCTCGATTGAATTAACAATTCAGGATTGAGGAATTCAGGGATTGGATTTGCCAAACCAGGACAATCTCTACCTTGCGCCGTAAGAATTCCTCAATTCCTCAATTCCCTAATTCACAGCATTGCCCTCAGCCTTCCCCGCCTGATCCGTTTAACCTTTTCTTAACCTGACCCGTAATAGGAATTACTCACGGGAAGTATTAGGACACTAATTATACGGTGCTTTTCAAGGATAACCGGGAGCAACGGGACAGTGACTGAAGAGGAGGGGGTGACGGTCATGGAAGCCACGCAGCGAATGGAAGAACAGGAATGCCCCATCGAGGGGTTCCTGCGCCAGAGAGCCGAGATCGAGCAAACGATTCGCGAGAGGTTCCAGCGCGAGATCACGGTGATGTTCACCGACATCGCATCCTCCACGCAATTCTATGAAGTTTATGGAGATATTGAAGGCCGGTCGATGATTCAACGGCACAACGATCTGCTGGTTCCCATCATTGAGAAACATGGTGGCAGAGTCCTGAGGGCTCTCGGCGATGGCTTGATGGTCAGCTTTGAAAACCCTCCTGATGCCGCCCGTGCTGCCGCTGAAATCCAGAGTACTCTGGCTGCGGAAAATCAAGCCAAAAGCCCGTCCGAACAAATTTGGATCAAGGCTGCTATTCATCATGGATTGGGTATTGTCGAGACGAACGATGTGTATGGGGATATGATCAACACCCTGGCCCGCATCTGTGCTTTGACCAGGAAGGGTGATGTCCTCGTCTCTCAGGCTTACGTTGATCTCGTGAAAGACGAGCACGACATCAACTATGATTACGTAGGGGTCAAAAATCTTAAGGGTAAAGCTGCTCCCATAGATATCTACCGCATCATCTGGGACCCGGTCCAGATGGAAGATCTCAGAAGGTCCCAAGAAACCGAGCACGATGCCCTGGAACCCGCGAAGGAGACTCTCCGGCTGAAGTTTTCGCTCCACGGTGAGCATCTACGGCTAACGATCCTTCCCAACGGACACCAGGCTCAGATCCTCAAGCATGCCCAAGAGTTTCCTTACCGGGAAGCCGAGATTCGCAACCTGGTTGAGGAGATCGACCGATGCCTCGCCAGCGTTGACGAGCGGGGCCGGTTGCCCAAGGAGAAGCTCCGGCGGGTGAAGGACCTTGGAAAGATCCTATATGGTATGCTCATCCCAGCCGATATCAACGAATTCATCGCCGCAATCCGATCGCCCGACCTGATCGTGCAAATCGATGCCGGTCTCGTCTATATACCCTGGGAGTTGCTCCATGACGGCAATGAGCTCCTGTGCATCCAATACAACATGGGAAGAATCGTCTGCACTTCGCAACCGCCTCTTGCCAGGAGTAAGGAGCTTGGCGGGCGCCCGCTCCGGGTTCTCCTGGTAGCGGATCCGAGAGGAGATCTTCCGGCAAGTAAAGTTGAGGGGATCACGGTGCAAAGGGAGTTGAACCGGAGTGGAAACGCGACCGGGCTGTCAGTAGATTTGCGCAGTCGCGAAATCACTTCCGAGTTTTTCCGAACGCATCTCAGCGACTACGAGATGCTCCACTATGCCGGTCACTTCGACTACGTCCAGGATGATCCTTCCCAGAGTGGTCTGCTGTTTGCCGATGGGAAGTTTGAAGTGGGACGCCTGTTAAGCCTTGCAAGGGAAGCTCCACTCCCGGCCCTGATTTTCACCAACGCCTGCCAATCCGGGCGCACGGAGAATTGGTCATCGGGCGAGCGCCTTTATAGTCTGGCGAATGCTTTTCTGATTTCCGGAGTCAGGCACTACATTGGCGGAAGCATCGATCTTTTTGATCGCTCCAGTGCGGTCTTCGCAGAGGAATTTTACCGACATTTGGTGAAGAACCAGTCGGTGGGGGAAGCCCTGAGGCAGGCTCGGATCAAGTCGATCCGGCGGTATGGCGAGGAAAATCTCATCTGGGCTTCTTACCTGCTTTATGGTGATCCAAGCTTCCGGTATTTTCAAACAGGCGCCCGGCCCGTCAAAGAAGCAATACAATCTGAAGCTCGCTCTTATAAGAGGATTGCTCTGCCGCTGATGATGCTCTTTTTAGTCGCTCTGGGGTTCTTCGTCTTTGGTCATATACGAAGTGCTCGAACCGAAGGGACACGCCTGGCGAAGGATGGCTTCAGGCTCCTCCATGCCGGACAACTGGCCAATGCCGAGGAAGCGTTCAGCGGTCTTGAGGGCCGGAGCCCTCTGTACCACCAGGGAATGTCGGCAGTCTCCCTGAATCGCGGGGATCTCGAAAAGGCCGAAGAAAGCCTTTCCCTGGCCCAGCGCGACCAGCCTGGCGCGCCGTACCTCATGATTATGAAAGCTCACCTGGCTCTCAGCCAGGGAAAACTGGAAGAAGCCGCAACCGGGTATCGCAATGGACTCGGGACCCAAGGGCTGGAAGAGTGGCAGCAAGCTGAGTGTCACTTCGGGCTCGGACGGATTCTTCTGGCCAGGGGTGAGGTGGATCGAGCGGTGACCGCATTCGATGAGACTTTAAAGCTTGACCCGTACTTTCTGCAAGCGTACACTGCCAAAGGGCTGGTTCTTGAGCGCCTGGGGAAACCTCAGGAGGCTCTCGATCTCTATCAACGAGCAGCCGGCATCAATGCTCAAGATCCCATCACGACAATGCTCTATCGCCGCTCCAAAGAGCAACTGAACTACCGGGAGTCGGCCGCACACCAAGACCGTATCGATGAACTGATCTCCGACCTTCTGCAGCGCTACCGCGAAACACCGCTCCCAATGGAGCCTCAGGATGAATGGAGTTCACGGCCGCTTCACCTTGTCTTTGTTGACCTTGAAACCAAGGGCCAACCAGCGCTCAGAGAGGGCGAGGATGCCTACGTCAACGACCTGGTTTCCCGCAATCTCAACAACTCCGTGCGCTTCCACACCGTGGAACGAGGGCTGTTGGAGCGACTTCTGGAAGAGCTCAAACTCAGCAACAGCCAGTTGGCTGACCCCCAAAGCGCACTGCGCCTGGGGAAGATTCTCTCTGCCCGAATCCTGACCACGGGAGCCGTCTTGCGTTACAAAGGCCAGGTGGAGGTTACCCTGAGAGCTATTGACACGGAGAATACCCGGGTGGCTGCGGTCGTCTCACGAACCTGCCCGTTCGGCGAAGATCCGGCGAAGATGGTGCAGACCCTGATTCAGGAATTGCAGGGTCGGATCGCCTCGGCCTACCCCATACGGGGCCGGGTCGCCGAGGTGCAAGCCGGAGAGATGAGCTTGAATGTCGGCAGCGCCATGGGGGTAACACCGGGCATGAAGTTTCGAGTGATGGAAAATGGTTGGAAAGCAATGGAGGTAACCGTAAAGGAAGTCAACGAAATGAGCGCGAAAGCTGTCTCTGCCGATGACGGACTTCAAGCTCGAGAGGGTTGGCGCGTTGAGGAGATATAAAATTCGTCCCCAAATAACTTGCTCTCATTTTGCTCCTATTTCA
>JADGQM010000417.1 GCA_017881795.1 Syntrophobacteraceae bacterium | reverse complement strand
GGCGTTCAACTGGGTAAGAAGTTCCGCTTGAAGAGAGGACGACAGGCATTTTCTCTTGCTCCGTGAGTGCGACACGGACACCACCAATGTCGTGAGATTGATTCTTATCATGATTTTTTCGATATGGCAAACACGATGGCATGTTCCTGAGTCAGAAGTCAGAAGTAGGGAGTAACGGGTAACAGGTAACGGGTAACGGATAACGGGTAGGGAGCTCAAGTCTGCGGGATCGTGGGCAGGAGCACGCGGAAGGTTGTGCCTGCCCCAGGCTGGCTCTCAACCTCGATGGAACCCCGGTGCGATTCGACGATCCCTTTGACAATGGCGAGGCCAAGACCCGTCCCGATCACCTGTCTGGTTTTGGGATGTTTAACTCGATAGAACTTATCGAATATTTTAGGAATCTCCTCGGGTTCTATCCCAATTCCGTTATCACTCACCATTACCGCGAGATAGTCTCCGTGTGAAACGGCGGAAACGGTCACGTCCCCGCCTGCGGGAGAGTAATTGACAGCGTTGCTTATGAGGTTGGTAAACAGCTCTTCCATACTTCGCGGATCGGCCTGAATGAGCGGGAGCTCCGGAGGAAGATCGAGTCGCAGTGACACATTCTGGCTTTCCGCCCGGGGTCTTACCAGGGCGATCGTCTGCTCCAGCACCTCCCCCAAGCGGAGCGGCGTCTGCTGCTGAAAGGAATGGCCGCTCTCAATTTTAGCCACATCCAACAGATCGTTGATGAGCTCAAGCAGGCCCTGAATCTTCAAATGGGAACGACTCAGGAGGTCCTTTTGTTTATCCATCAGTTCCCCGGCCAGCCCATCCAGGACGACGGTCAGCAATTGCTTGATCGATGCCAGGGGTGAGCGCAGCTCATGAGAGACCATATGGACAAATTCGGACTTCATTTCATCCAGTTGTTTGAAGGTCGTAACGTCCTGGAAAACGGTGACTGTACCCAAAACCTGCCCATCCAATCCATGCACAGGAGCCGACAAGGTATGGAGATATCGGTTCCCTCTGCGAAGCTCGCGGGAAATCAGTACAGCCTCTTCACCACTCGTCTCCAAAATACTCTTGAGGCCCTTCTCCAGATCCTCGTCCGCAAGAAAATCAGAGAGGGCCGTCGGTTCGACCAAAGCGGTCGAAAGCCCGAGGAGCCTCATCAAAGCCGGATTATGCAGGACCATCTCAAGATCACGATTGGTCACCAGAACCCCATCTGCCATACAGTTGATGATCGTCCGGATGCGGCTCTTTTCCATCGCGAGGTCATAGAGATTTTGAGCCTGTGCTTCCTGGAGCTCCCGCGCACGGCGCTCCAAGGTCTGCTTTTCCAGCGCCCTTTTGACAATCAGGACCAGGTGGTCGGCGCGAAAGGGTTTGGTTATAAAATCGTAGGCCCCCTTCTTCATGGCCTCGACCGCATTGGCCACCGTACCGTGGCCCGTAATGACAATCAGCGGCAGATCGGGGTAGTTGGCTGTAACTTCCTCGAGAACCTCGAAGGCGCCCATTACCGGCATGACGAGATCACACAGAATCAGGTCCATCGGTTCGGTCGCCAGCAGATCCAGCGCTTCCCGACCATTCCCTGCGGCCAGGACCCGGTACCCTTCCAGGTTCAGCAGACGGGTGCAGCCGTCCCGTATTACCTTTTCGTCATCGACAACCAGAACCGTCTGCATCGGGTCAGTCTTCATGGCGTCAGACATTCCTTCCATCCTGTAAGCGGTCGAAAACCTGGCACGGTTCCGCCTGACCACCCTCGTCAATGCTGTTGAATTAGGGGATTTAGGAATTTAGGAATTTAGGATTTCTTGCGCCGCGAGGTAGAGATTATCCTGGTTTGGCAAACCCAATCCCTGAATCCCTCAATTCCTGAATGGTTAATTCAAAAGCTTTCTCCACCCTCGTCCGGTGGTCGAACCTAATAAGGGGACTGTTTAAATTTAGGTGGCGGAGGAAGCCCTTCTATTGCACATTTTATGACCGAAAGGACATAATCCGTGCGGAAAGGCTTGGTGACAAAATCATAGGCCCCCTTTTTCATGCATTCGACAGCATTTTCGAGAGTGCCCTGACCCGTAAGAATAATAACCGGCAGGCCCGGGCACACTGCCCCGACCTCCTCCAACACCTCAACGGCGCCCATTACCGGCATCTTGAGGTCACACAGGACGGCGTCGGCACCCTCGGAACGAATGACATCCAAGGCCTCTCGACCATTCTCTGCGGTCAACACACGATAGCCTTGAGCGGAGAGAAGGCGTTTGAGACCCTCCCGGATTACTTTTTCGTCGTCCACAACAATAACGGTCTGCATTTAACACGTGAACTCAATTGCGTCTTCGGGACATTCCAACGGGAGGGTGACAGTAAAGATGGCACCGCCCGAGTGAGCGTTCTTGACCTCTATGTTCCCTCCGTGTTGCTGGATGATCCCATAGGCGACCGACAGCCCCAGCCCGGTGCCCTCTCCCGGACGTTTCGTGGTAAAGAAAGGCTCAAATATTTTGTCCATGATCTCGGGGGGAATGCCTGGACCCGTATCGGCAAACTGCAGACTGACTTCCTCGCATTCAGGATCGAACCTGCTGGTTATGATGATTTTGCCCTTGCCGTACATGGCACTTCCAGCATTGATAATGAAGTTCGTGAAAACCTGCTGGAGCTGGCCTGGATCACCCGTCATTTGAGGGATATCGGGTTGCAGATCGATCACAAACTCGACATCATGAAAGAGCGATTGCCGCGCCAGCAGATCAGCGGAACGTTTAATAATAAGGTTGATCTCGAAAGGAACTCTTTGGCCCACAGACTGACGGCTGAACTCCAACAGACGGGTAACGATTTCTTTGCAGCGAAGGGTCTGATCGATGATCTCCTGCAAATCCGCGCTCCATTGCGGATTTTGCGCCAGATCTTTCGCGAGCATGTCAGCATAAAGCAAGATGCCGGAGAGAGGGTTGTTGATTTCGTGCGCAACACCAGCCGCCAATCTTCCAACGGAAGCGATTTTTTCGGCCTGCATCAGTTGAATCTTAGCATCCTCGAGCTCCTTGCGTATTCTTATGCGTTCCCTGAGATCGGAGAAGATACCGACACTTCCAATTTCGCGCTCATTTTGCTTGATGATAGCAGCGGAGAAGTTTACCGGCACTTCTTCTCCTGCTTTGCTCACGAGGGCTATACGCAAGGAAGTGACCTTACCTGGTAGCCCGTAGTCATTGCTGCGCATACCTCGCATGATTTCCCTTGCTACTCCCGGGCTGTAAATGTTGAATGACGCCAAGCGATTGCCGACCAGTTCTTCAGTGCTGTAACCTAGAATCCTTTCGGCTCCTTCATTAAAAATCAGGACTTTCCCATCATTGTCGACAACCACGATACCATCCGCAGAGCTCCTGATAATGTTATTGAGAAAGCTGTTGGCATGGTGAAGCTGACGCTCGATCTCAATGTGCTTTGTCAAATCGTGAAAGAACATGTAGGTTATCGCGCTCTTACCAACGCGCGATGCAATAATGCAGGTTTCAAAGATGCGATGCTCCTGCTGCGAGCTTTTCGCGGGCTGTATGGTGCTGCAAAAGAGCAATTG
>JADGQM010000416.1 GCA_017881795.1 Syntrophobacteraceae bacterium | reverse complement strand
TGATCTGAGTAGGTTCGATGCCGAGTGCCCAGATTCGGGCCGAACGGTCACCCGTTGCTCCGGCATGGGCGACGCCCCGAAGATTTCCAAAGATGATAATGTCACCGACGGCGATCACTTCTGCACCCGGATTGACGTCCCCCAGAATCACGCAATCCGCCTGCGCCACAATGCGAGTCCCCGATCGACAGGTATTTCTTATAACCAGTGCCGACCCGTCCGAGGCTAGTGAGGCTTCGACTCGGGGGGGCAACGGAGGCCGGTCAGTTGGGTGGTCCAGCACCAGGCTGAAGTCCTCTCCCAGCTTCACTTCGATCAACCGGACCCGCCCCTTGACAACCAGCAAACCATGCAGCCTGGAAATCTCGTCAGTGCGAAGCGGCCGCTCTCTCAGATCGAGCGTCATCTCGGCGTGTTGGAAAAAATCCTTGGATTCGCTCAAACGTTGTTCCAGATAGGCGATCACGGCATCGAACGGCGCTGCCGGATCGGGGACGAGCGTGAATCCCTCCCTATTGGCCTTGATTTGAATTGGTGGTAAGTCACTCGAGTTCATGGCAACGAATCACAGCAAACGATCAAAAAAATGACGGACCCTCATAGCGCGAAACCTTCTGCCCAAGCTGGGACCAATTCTCAATTCTTGGGAACGCCACCGCCTCTGGCACACGATTCCATGGTTGGTCAAAGAGTAACGGCTGGATACCGTTTTGGGACAAGAGTTCACAGGTCTCAAGCCGGTCTTCCACAAAATACCGAATTTTCAGCTCTTTCAGAATACCGCATTTGGCTTCAGGAAGCCCCGTTGCGAAGACCTCAATCCGACTGGAGTCAACATCAGGCAAGGTCCCGTGGAGCCAGCGCACAATGGATTCGGGCCAAATGCGCGCGGTCACGAAGCGTAAAGGTCCGTGCTCGGCGAGCTCGGTAAGCACCTCTGCTGCCCCCTGCATCGGTGGGACCTGCTGGGTGTGTTCGTCGTCCAGGGTCATGCAGATGAGTTCGTCCAAAACCTCGCGGTCAATACTCAAACACGCATGGAGATCGTACTGTCGCAAGTCCTCTTTGGTCATCCAGGTGAACCCGTAGTGTTCTCGCGCGAGTCTCACAAAGACGGCCATGGTGTCAGCCACAACCCCGTCGATGTCAAATGCCAGCTCTGATGGTGCGATGGTTTGCCCCAAATCCACCAATTCTTTTCCATCCCTCAACCTTGGGCCGGTCCGGCAAAACGATTGAAATTGCATAGCTCCCTTTTCACGATGATTGTCTAAAGCATACCCCACTTTCCGAAAAACTACCAGCATCTTCGACTGAGGCGGGTGTCGTTGGGGAGCCCTTTATCCCGCTGTCTTTATTCCATCACTCTTTTAAAGTGGAACTGCTCCCCCCCTGGCAACGTGATAAGGATAGAATCCCTTGCATCAATCTTTCCCACCATCACCCCACCGGTTCTGACATGCAGCAGGAGCTCATCTCCTCTGGATTCCCAACTGAACGAGACATTCTCATGACCAACATTCCAAGACCCCTTGCCATCGGCTTTCAGTTGCAGCACTGGAGAGGGGTTTCCGGATGGATCGAGCGCCTGGTATTTTCCGGAAAAATCCTGGTGCCTCTGGCAGGATGAGACGACGAGAACAAGAGAAAGCAGGACCCATGGCCCAATGCGCCAATTTCGCATCATCATATGTCCTTTAGCAATATAGGGAATCCCCTATCCAGCTGCAGGGCCGAGTCGAAGAAGTAAATGTGGACGCTCATCGCCAGCCAGACAACGTCTCGCAGAAGCGTGGTCCAACTCATGGTTTCCTCGACGCTGCTGAAGCAACCGCAGCCGATAGGAATGTCCCTCAGGAGACTAAAAGAAATAGCCACGCTGAAGATGGTGAGCATGATGCCGAGAGCAGCCGTGGCCGACTTGGATCTGATTCCGGTTATGAGCAAGATGCCGCATATCAGTTCGGCCCAGGGCATGACGATGGCCAGAAGGTTGACTGACCAGTACGGAACCAACTGGTAGCTCGCGATGCTTTCAGAGAACTCCGCGGTGTAATTAATCTTGTTCATGCTGGCGTAAATAAATATCCCGCCAATATAAAGGCGAAATGCCAGAGCGAGATACTTGCTTGTTAAAACCTTTTTCATGAGCTCCCAAAACTGCATCATTCAACCTGATAACTAAGCGACTCCCAGGCACGGAGACCACCCGCGAGCACCTTAACGTTTTCATGGTCGCGCTGCCTGAGTCGATAGGCAACCTCTTCATCGTAGAGTTTGCTGATTGTTCTGCCATAAACGATAATTAATTCTTCCTCTTCCAGATTGCCCAGCTTCATCATGTGAACGATATCGAAGAGGGCCGAGGGAACATTTATCGCTCCCTTGATATGCTTCTGAGCGTAAAGTTCCTGGGGTCTTGCGTCCACCAGGACAGCCTTGCCGGAATCCAACAGGCTTTTCGCCGCCACCGCATCGATCGGCGTGGAAGATGGTCTGAAGAGGGTTTCGGGAAGCAGGGTGAGACTCTGGGGGCTGGCAAAATTGAAAAGCACCCCCAATACCGTTGCCAATAGACATATCAAGCCGAGATCCAGGAGATTCACCCGCCCCACGTGCTGCAGTTCCCGCTGAACAAGAGACCTGATGCGAGCTCTGGCGACCTCAAACATGGCAATCGTGTGCTTTGCTTCCGTCAGTTCGGCGATGGTTCTTCTAAGCTCTTCGTTTCGCCGGACAAGGTCATCGTTGAGGGCCTGGATGGTCTCAAAGGACCTGGCATTCTTCAGGAAGACCATAAAACTGGCCGTATGAGCGAACAGCAGTTCTTTTTCTTCGGGGCGCGGCGCCCCACCCGTGATCGTCGGTCCCATAAGGATAATTCCCAGAGACCTCTGGTCAATGACGTACATTACTCCGGCCTTTGCCTCAATTTGGATTCCCGCTTCAGCGAATACCTCGGGAGGGACGGTGATGGCCGTCACGCTCATAGCGGCAAGGCTTCTGTTCTCCGATGCTTCGAAGGACTTATAGAGCAGCCTCTCAACCGCATCAGCGCTGAGCTCCCCTGCCAGTTCCAGGCCTCGAACGGCCGTTCTCACCCCTCTTGTTTCCCGATCATAGACGAGTGCAAATCCTTGACTGACTCCCAAGGCGCCCATGGTCACCAGGAGAAATGATTGGAGAAGCTCCTCGGTCCGGATGCTGGTGCTTAATTCTGAGTTGAGATCGGAGAGGGTTTGAAGATGAAAGACACGCCTGTCCAGCTCCTCCTGGATTTTCCTCGCGCTGCTGAGGGCTTCGTGCAGGTCGGCGATAGCTGGTTCCATGTCTATTTCACGAGTTCAACGATCTGCTGATAGAAAGTATCCACATCCTCAATGATGCCAAGATGGGTGAACAGCACTTTGCCCTCCCTGTCGACCAGCAGGGTGAAGGGGGTGCGCGGCTCACCCATGAGTTTGTGTACGGTGTACGTTTCATCGCTCACGACCGGGAATTCATAAGATCCCGTTTTTCGCAGATGTTCGATCTCGTTGGCGGTCCCGCCTGCGGCGATCGCCAGCATTTTCACTTTGTCACCCATACCCTTCCGGTTTAACCGTGCAAAG
>JADGQM010000415.1 GCA_017881795.1 Syntrophobacteraceae bacterium | reverse complement strand
TCCTCATTTTCGAGCAGGATCACACGCTCGATCGTGTTCTTCAGTTCGCGCACGTTTCCCGGCCAGGAATGTGCCAGGAGCAGGCGTTCAGCTTCCGGGCTGACTCTCCGAAAGTGTTTCCCATACTTGTCGTTGAAATCGTCCATGAAGAATTGAACCAACGGGAGCACATCTTCGGTCCGTTCACGGAGTGGTGGCAGATCAATGCGTATGGTGGCCAGCCGGAAAAACAGGTCCTTTCGAAACCGGCCCTCTTCGGCGCCCTCCCACAGGTCTTTATTGCAGGCCGAGATGATGCGAATGTCAACGGTTCTCTTGCGGGTTCCTCCAAGCGCATAGAATTCCTTTTCTTCGAGAACGCGCAAGACCTTGGCCTGAATTTCCGAGTGCAGGTCGATCACCTCGTCCAGAAAAAGGGTTCCACCGTCCGCAACCTCCAGCAATCCTTCCTTTCCTTCCGCTCTCGCTCCGGTAAAAGCTCCCTTTTCATACCCAAAGAGCTCGCTTTCAATGATTTCCGCACTGAATGCTGCGCAGTTCAAGGCTACAAAGGGGTAATTGGCCCGTGGGCTTTGCGCATGGATGAGCCGGGCAAAGAGCTCCTTCCCAGCGCCGCTCTCGCCCTGAAGAAGAACTCCGGCATCGCGGCTCTGAGCGCTCTTGATGGCCAGCATCTGCGCTTCCAGGAACTTCGGATTCAGCCCGATGAAGCGGTCGACCTTTTGTAATCGCTGTACCTCCTGCCGAAGTCGGTCGACTTCATTCCTGAGCCCGGCATGTTCCAGGGCCGTCTGGATGGTAAATTCGAATTCATCGAGGTCAACGGGCTTCACCAGGTAGTCGAAGGCCCCGCGCTTGATGGCGGTAACGACATCTTTGACCTGTTCATATGCGGTGATCATCACCACCGTGGGCGAAGGGCGAAGTTCCCTGAACTGCGACAGGATCTCCAGCCCGCTCGCATCGGGCAGGGCTACGTCGAGGAGGACCAGATCAGGTTCCTCGCGATAGGCAAGCTGCAGGCCTTTGGCGCCTGTTTCCGCCTCGACAACGAGATATTTCTTTTCCAGCAAACGCCGAAGAGCAGAGCGAAAGGGAGCTTCATCGTCCACGATGAGAATCTTCTGAGTACTGCGCATGAGAGGATTTCCTGATTGAACAATTCTATGCTGGCCGGCAATTTGGCCGCCTATGGGAACAACATCCACCTGACAAGGTCGCTTCGACCATGCCTCAAGCTTCAGGGCAATTTAGCCCATCGCCTTATTCTATCATAGCTAACGACACTTCAGTCGAGATAACGCAAAAAAATGCGGGATCATTATCGGTCAGTGAGAGGTGGCAATGCTCAGCAAAAGATCTCACGGAGCAAACAGGCTAAGCAGGCAATCATGGAGACAGGTCTCAGCCTGATAACCCTGGAGGCGGGCAAGATTCACTAAACCCAGCAGGAGTTTCCCAAAAGTGACCGAGGATACCGGCACGCCATCCATCAACTGCTTTGACAAAGCCGTACTGTTCCGAGCGAATTCCTCAACTTGGGATTTGACGTCGTTCCAACGGTAACCGTCTTCGTGGGAGAGACGCGACACCATCCGGTAGCCTCGCATCAGTGCGGGCAGTGATCTGGGAATCTCTCCGGAGGCTTTCCCCGTTGCCGCCTTCTCGCCCGCTTTGATCTTCTCCCAGTTATCACGCACTTCCTGGGCAGTCTCCGCAGTGGCATCAGCGAAAACATGCGGGTGGCGACGAATCATTTTGTCGCAAATCAGGTCGCTCACATCGCCCAGCCGAAACAATTCCTTTTCTTCATACAAGTGGATGAGAAAGAGCGCCATGAACAGGAGGTCACCCAGTTCTTCAGCCACCTCCTGAACCTGCCCCTCCCGTATGGCTGCCGCAGCCTCATGGGCCTCCTCGATCAGGTAGGTTTGAACACTTTCAGGAGTCTGTTTGCGATCCCACGGGCAGCCCGATTCACCACGGAGCCGGTCGATGATCTCCCAGATGGCGCGCATCTTTTCCCAGCGATTGTCAGCGATCTCTGGAGTGCTCAACTCGTCGTCACCTCGGTTACGCTGGATTCAACCTCGGTGTTTTTTTCTCCTCGCTCCAGCCAATTGCGTTTAAACGCCTTTTGCTTTTCCTCGAACAACTTTTGAAGGTTTTGGGGGGTCGCCTTGAGCAGCAGTTGGGCAGCCTGTTGAACGTAAGGAGTGAGGTATGATTGAGCCAGAAACGTGCTCTTGGGGGAGAGAAGAAGCGTCAGCAGCGCAATGACAATCACGGCCAATACCAAAGCCTTGGCCAAGCCTACAGCACCTCCGAGAAGTCGGTCCAGGAACCCGAGACCGGTGTGGCGAAGCAGTTTTCCTATCCAGTACCCGCTCAGGCCAACGCAAAACCAGGTGAGCAGGAAAATCACGATGAAGCTGATAGCCGCTGCCCCCGGGAGCCCGGGAAAGACCGCGGCGAGCTGGCGAGCGACCGATTCATACGAGTGAGCTGCCAGCAGGAAGCCACCAATGACTCCGACAATCCCGAAGACTTGAGAGATGGCGCCGCGGAAGATTCCGCGCACCAAACAAACGATGGCGATACCGATGAGGAGCCAGTCGAGTCCGTTCATCGCCTTCTCTGCTGAAGGGCTGAACTTCGTTGAATTTCGTTCTTACCCTGGTTGAATAAGCGAGCCCCGGACCACTGACCCGGGGCTCGTCACTAGAATCGATGAAATTTCTTTTCCTGTTTCAACTTCCCTCCGCAAGTCCCAAATTGCCCCTCCCCCTGAGGAATGTGTTCCGATCGGGTGCAGAAAGCAAATAGAGCTTGCCGGACTGCCGGGAATTTAGCAGGCGATCTGCTTGAAGAAGTCATTCCCCTTGTCATCCACCAGGATAAAGGCGGGGAAGTCTTCTACCTCGATCTTCCAGATGGCTTCCATGCCAAGTTCCGGATATTCGAGGACCTCAACCTTCTTGATGTTTTCCTTGGCGAGAAGCGCCGCCGGACCACCAATGGAGCCGAGGTAGAACCCGCCGTGTTTCTTGCACGCATCGGTCACCTGCTGTGTGCGGTTGCCTTTGGCGATCATCACCATGGAGCCGCCATTGGACTGGAAGAGATCCACGTAGGAGTCCATGCGCCCGGCGGTGGTCGGTCCAAAAGAACCGGAGGGCAGACCCTTGGGCGTCTTGGCGGGGCCGGCATAATAAATGGGATGGTCCTTCATGTACTGAGGCATCCCTTCACCCTTGTCAAGCCGCTCTTTCAGCTTCGCGTGGGCGATATCGCGCCCTACAATAAGGGTTCCCGAAAGCGAAAGCTGGGTCGTGACCGGATACTTGGAGAGCTCGGCCAGGATTTCTTTCATCGGACGGTTCAGGTCGATCTTCACGACGCCATGTTCATGCTTGCCGCGATACTTATCGGGAATGAAGCGGCCGGGGTTTTGCTCCATCTCTTCCAACCAGATGCCGTCCTTGTTGATCTTGGCCTTGATGTTGCGGTCGGCGGAGCAGGAAACGCCCATGGCCACGGGGCAGGAAGCGCCGTGACGGGGGAGACGGACGATCCTGACATCCAGCACAAAGTGCTTGCCGCCGAACTGG
>JADGQM010000414.1 GCA_017881795.1 Syntrophobacteraceae bacterium | reverse complement strand
CGGGTCAGAGCTGGAGTTTGCGAATACTTCCGACGTTCAGGCTCACGCTCCCAAATTCACTTTCTATTTGCCCGTACAAGAGATAAGCCCGATCCATATCGAGATTCCGACAGAAGGAATGTTGCCAAACCTATGAAATGGCAACCCCTCTTGGCTTGCAGGCCATATGATCAGAAGATGGGAAGCTTTTGATCCCTTGGGTTTTCAAGGATTTGGAGAGCTGTCCTAAAGCAAAGGGCTGCAGCGCCAACCAAGCCAGGCGCCGACAGGGGCAACGCCACATTGGCCACGACGCAGTCCGCGTTACGCAGGCCATCACCTGCGCGAAGCTTGCGGAGCGTCCGGGTTCATGGCCTGGTTGGGCCTTCCCGTTCTGCTATGTTCTTTAACCGCGTTCGCCAGTAGAAAGGTCGCCTCTTTTGGTGAGCGAACGCTACGATTCGTATTCGCTCTGGATAAACCGCGTATACCAGATTGTAGGGGAACCGCCATAATGACTTCCGCCGCACTCGCCTTCCGATTTTCTGGGAAGCCTCAGGGTTCGTCAAAATCTGGTCGAGTGCTCGTTCCACCTCTCCGAGCAAGTCCAAACCCAAGCCCGGCTCACGCGACTCATAGTATCGTGGCGCCTCACTGACTTCCGCGTCAGCATCGGGATGTAATGTAATCAGCTTCACGAGATGGCTGCCCGCGCTCGGCGAAGTGCCTCTTCAGCCGGTATCTCGCTCACCAACCCCTGCTCCAACTCATCCAGGCGGCGCTCCGCCTCCTCAGCCCACAACGCCTCGATCTCTGCTTCGGACAGCTCGTCCAGGCTCTCGACTATCCATTTCGCAAGCGTAGCGCGGTCCTTCAAATCCAACCTTTTGATCTCAGCCTCGAGTTCTTTGAGGCCCATGTGTGTCTCCTTCGCTCTTCATGCTTACGTTACCGTAAATTTCTGGCCCAACAACAGCATAACCCACAACGACCGCAGCCGTGAATTGCCATACTTACAGCTAAACGTGCTCTGCGGTCGCTGACGGGTTCATGCATTGGCTAGGGAATTGGGTGCTCCCTGCAGTCCCCTTTCGACCCTTCGATTCCCTAAGTCACACGCAATACGCGATGAAACGAGCCGATTTTTCGAGATCTGGTTCTGTAATTTCGAGTACTTACCATGGTGATACATGGGGGAATCTCTGTCCTGTCAAGACACTAAGCTTGGTCCGACCCCATCCGACGTTTGGCCCGAGCCATAAGCTCTCTCCACCTTAGGTGCCCATTTTTCATACCAAAAATGGCAGTTTAAGCCTTAAAAAGAGCTCCTTTTTCGAACCTTATTTATAAATTTCAACATGTTGCCGTGGCCCGACCCCGACCGAACCGCCCGAAGAGCTGCCTAAATCAAAGGGCTGCAGCGCCAACCAGGCCAGGCGCCGACAGGGGCAACGCCGCTTTCGGCGATGACGCAGTCCGCGCTACAGGAAGCTAAGGGGCGCGGCGGTCTTTTGCCGCGTCCTCCTTGAGCGACTTGTCGGTCTTCTCCTTCAATTTGTAACCTTTGAGCTTTCGATTGAAATCGTAAAGCTCGCTGAGCTTCTTGAGAACCTTATCGATCTTTGTCATCTTCAAGTTTTTCTATATCAGCCCGATCCTGCTTCGAGTCCCTCGTCCTCTTAAGCCAGATCAGATCACGTTTATTCGCAAGCATCAGTCTTCCTTCTTCCGACTCCGCTTCCACTGCATTGCGGATTATACTTCTTACCTCTTCATTTTTGGCAACGAGAATATCGATCAGCATTTCATCTTCTTCGCTTGCAATCTTCAAAAATCGGTGAAGCTCGATGGGCACGTTCGGGAATGTCCAAGGCAACGCGGATTCGAAATATCCATCTTTCTCCAGAATGCCTTTTGTCTTCTCGAAATCTTCGGGGTCAACGAGGAGATCGATGTCCTTCGTAAATCGCGGCTCGGTGTAGAAGGCCATTGCGACTCCTCCAACGAGGGCATACCTCACCGCCTGTTTCTCCAACTCCAATACAAGTCGTTTGAATTCCTCAAATACATTCATGCTTTCTTCCTATGGGCCAACGGGCCGCGAACGTTCGAAAACCGTTCGCTAACCCATCGCGGCCGCCGTCTGCTGCAGCACCTGGTTCGGCGGCTTTCTCAGCCAACGACGACAGCGCTGATTTCGACACCCCACCATGTCAAGTGTTGTGCCAGCGTTTCAAATGGTCTCGTTGCGCTTCACTCAGCGATTCCGCACGATAGTGACGGTCGTAGAACTCAACGTCCAAATGATTCACCTGAAAACCGAGCACCGTCCGCATTGGCGGGGCATAGGCCGGAAAGCGGCCATAGCGGCTGAAGACGTATTCGCAGTAGGCAATGGCGGCTTGGATATTGGCCTCGCTCGGCGCCGGCGACGCCTTGACCACTGTTGTCGGATCGAGCCACACACTGTGAATCGCCCCGCCGCGGAAGATGCCCTGCGGCCCGACCTTGGCGTCCACCAAGGTTCGCACTGCGGCTTCCATTGAAGGATAGTAAGGAGGACACATCGCGTTGAGCAATGCCACGCCATTGTGCTCCAGCCCCAGCACATAGGGAACAGCCGGGGCGCGGCTAAATAGCCGGGCCAGCGCCGACAAGATGCGCCCCATGCCGAGGTAACGGCTCGCCCTCATCTCGCCCATCCGGAAGCCGAGCGCCTGGAACCAACCAAAAGCATGCGCCGCCCAGTGCGGGAATCCGCCCAGGCCCAGCGCTTGCACCATCAGGGCGAGATTCTGGAGCATCATCCCTTGCTCCAGCGTGACCATCTCCGTCACGAGCTCCTCCAACTGCTGGATCGTGATTACACGGCCTTGACTTGGATCGTCGAACAGGTGGCCCCCTCGGCTTTTGGCGAAGCGCTGAAGGCCCGCTGGCCGAAAGTTGGCCCGCTCGTCTATGATGAAGACGTTGTTGTCTTCGTTCACAAGTTCTAGTAGTCCGTTAATATAAATCCATGTCAGCTCATTGACGGGGAGGAAGTAGGTGGATGAAGGGTCGTAGAGGGACCACTGATTACAGTTGAGGTTGATGAGGGGATTCAAGGGCGGCGCGACGCGCCCGTCGCGGATCTTCACCCGACTGCGACGGTACAGCTCGACATACTCGCCCCGCTCAGCCATCTTCACGAGCTCCGGAATCTCATCCGGGGCGAAGTCCTGGGGCCGCTTCACATAATACGTCGCATCGCGGTTCATCACGATCAAAGCGACCGTTTGAGCGGCATCACCGCTGGGGATCGTGCGGCCCAAGAGGCGTGACATGATGGCGCCGCCTTGCCTTTGCTCGTACATTAAGTCAGCAAGAGCATAGCCGGTCACACCACACGCGGCGAAAGCGAGCAGCGCCTCTTCGTCTTCCGAGAGAGGAATGCCCGGATGTCGGCTCTGGTGTGCCATAGGGCCGGTCGCCATTTTCATTCCCAGGCCGAAACGCCGCGAACGTCTCTCCCGGAGAATCTGGAGGAAGGTTGTGACCGCCTCTTCCATGCGGCATTCGTGTATGCTCGTGTTCATAGTTGTCCTCTACCATTGCAGCGCATGGCTGCCGTGACAAAATCCTGGTCCCTCCTCGTCGCCGGACGGCATGCT
>JADGQM010000413.1 GCA_017881795.1 Syntrophobacteraceae bacterium | reverse complement strand
CACAGGGCGCTAAGTACAGGCAATCCGACCGCCGAACGGGTTACTGATTCATCACCTCGCGCTTCCACGGACATAAGTATTTCTCCAGCCCGCTGACGAGCAGACTCATTCCCCAGGCGACAACCGCTATGACCAGCATGCCTCCGATAATCTGCGCAGGTCTCGAAAGAGTCATCCCCTGGATAATGATAAAACCCAAACCTGATCGCGAGCTCACCAACTCAGCGGCGAGCACGCAGGTCCAGGCAATACTGAGCGAGATTTGCAGGCCGGCGAAGATGGCTGGAAATGCTGCCGGAAAGCACACCTGAATGATTTCATCGCGGCGATTCCCGCCCAGCATCCGGACGACATCGTAAAGCTGGGGTTCGATGAGGCGAACGCCATTAAACGAATTGAGGAGGCAGGGGACAAACGTGCCGACGACGATGATGAAAACCTTGGATTCCTCGCCGATGCCGAACCAGAGGATGGCAATGGAGATCCAGGCGATGGGGGGCATTGGTTTCAGAAGGTCGAAAACCGGCCTGACAAAGGCATTGACATAGCGATTGAGAGCCATCATAAGCCCCAGCGGCACGGCAACAATGGATGCCAGGCTGAAGCCGATCAAAATGCGTTGCGTACTCGCCCAAACGTGCCCCAAAAGCGACTTCCCGGCGATCGGGTCGACCATCATTTTGCCCAACTGGGTGATGACCTCTTGCGGTCGCGCCAATCCCCCTCCGAAAACCCGACGGTAAGCGACCGTGTCCCACACTAGGAAGAACGCCGTGATGGACACAGCATAGAGGAACCAGCGATTCTTCAGGACCGTGAAGATGGTGAAGGGGCGCTTCTCTCTGACCTGCAGTTGGATTTCATTGGCAATGGATCTCGTTGGCGTTGCCAAGGCTTGTTACCTCCTTATTCCGGCGAGAAGTCGTTTCTCCACATAGTCGATGATGACGCCGATAATCACTCCGGTCAGACCGACCATGATCATGCCGAGGACGACCATATCCGGCATGGCCAGGCGCCGCCCCATGGTGATGAGATATCCGAGCCCGTTATCGGCGGCAAGGAGCTCCGCGCCGACGAGGTTTGTCCAGCAGTAGGCCAGGGCAATCTGGAGGGCGCCGAAAACCATGGGCAGAGCTGAAGGAATGCAGATCTGTCTGAAGATCTGCCAGTCTGAAGCGCCATAGGTGCGGGCCATTTGAATCAGGGTCGGATTGGTCATCCGCACCCCGACGAAGGAATTGATGACGCATGGAACGATTCCGGCTATCCAGATAATGAACACCTTGCCCGAGATGCCGATGCCGAACCAGAAGATCGTCAGGGGAATCCAGGCAATGGGAGGGATGGGGCGAATCAGTTCAAAAATCGGTCTCGCCAGCCCTTCGGCGACGACAAACCAACCCATCATGAGCCCCAGGGGAATACCCACCAGCAGCGACAGAATGTAGCCCGTGAAGGCTTCCTGAACACTGGTCCATGCATGTCTCATGAGGACCGCTCCATCCGGATTGGGATCGGTAAGCTTGAGCAGAAAAAGCTTGAATACCTGAACGGGCGAGGCAAGCATGGTGTTCGGGACCACGCCGAAGTCAATGATTGCCTGCCATGTCCCAAAGAACAGCAGGAGGCTGGCAAAGGGCAGAACGCGTAAGCCCAGGGGTGTCTTAACTTTTACTTCTTCGTACGCCATGGTGGATCTCCCGGAGATATCTTTGCAGAATCAAACCGCCGTGAACTTAATGCGCTGTGGGCGGACTTTAATCAACAACTCACCACGAAGAGCACGAAGAACACGAAGGGATGTTATGACAAAAATCTTGGATGCTCTTCTTCGTGTTCTTCGTGTCCTTCGGGGTTAAAAAAAATACAAATTCCTATACAGTAGGTGTCGGGCGAACTTCATGTCCGCCCGATCTCACCTTGCTCGGTTCAACGGGAGCGCCCCTTGCCGTTGCCCTGGAGAGCGGGGAGTCCCAGGGCAGGTCGTCATCGAGAAGCAGCATTGATCCCCGGTTTAAGGAATTGGCTGCTTGACCATTTTCAGAAACTTGTCGGTGATATAATTGATCTTCAAGACTTTTTCTTTTTCTTCAGGTTTAAACCTTCCCTGAGCCGTGAAGAAGTCGACAATCGCAAGCTGCCATTGGTCGACGGTGCTTGGGCCTTTGGTGTTGTCGAAGAGCTTGAGTTGTTCGTCATAGGTGAATACCGGGTGCATCAGGATGTCCATTTTGGCCATTTCGTCGGTCATTTCCAATCCGGCCCAGTCTTTGTAAAACTTCTTGTAATCCGGCAACAGGTTGACGCCCTCTTTTTTGAGCAGGTTGATGCCTCGCAGATAGATGCGGAGGAATTTGGCTACGGTCTCCGGATTTTTGTCACAGTACTCCTTGTCGCCGATGATGACGATGGGTTGAGCACCGCCGCACATTTTGGTGTTGCCGGCGACTTTCCAGCCTTTGGCAAGCCCGGTGTAAAGATGAGGAGCCCAGAAAACGGCCATATCGCCAATCCCGGACTCAAATGCGGCAAGGGCCTGTGCCTGATCCATATTCTTGATGACCACATCAGTGTCTTTCAGACCAAAGACTTCAAGCCATTTGCTCATGGCGAAATGTCCGGAAGACACGGTCGTGCAGAAGATCGTCTTGCCTTTGATGAGTTCCGGGCTGCCGTAGACTTCCGGATACTTCGGATTGAATCCTTTCACCTTCATGATCGGACTGTCGGCCCTTACCATAACGGCGTTGGTCTCGGACTCGTCATTACCGATGGCGAAGAGGTAGGTGCCATAACGCAGGGCGCCAACCGTCGCCGGCACCCCACCCATGCCTCCTACCACCCACTGTTTGGCGGGGAGAGCTTCAAGCTGTGCCATGCCCGACTCAAAATAGTTCAACTTGAAATCGAGTCCTTCCTCCTTGTCCCAACCCTTTTCCTTTGCGTACCAGACGACAAAGGTTTCCTGCTCGGGTTGCCAGCTCATACTGAACTCGACCGGCTTATCCGCAGCCAAGAGCGGTGCAGCACTTATCACAAGGAACATTGCCGACAGAACCAAAATACCAAGGCCAGATAATCGCTTCATTGGTCTATTCCTCCTTGTAGTCAACCTACCTAGTTCACTGACAAACGCCTAACCTCTCCGCTCACAAATGGCCATCTTCCGTCGCCTCCCGCGATCATCCACCCCCTTCCGGTTGTATGTTCTCATCTCAATTCACAGGTTCACCATTTTGGCTCCACCTCCTTACCACCAACGGATCAGTTCCGTGACCTCCTTCCGGAGCTCAACAAACTGTGGATCAATGAGACTCCTCGGGCGAGGCAGATCAACCGTTACCTCAGCTTTGATCTTGGTTGGCTTGTTGCTGAGGACAAGAATCCGTTCCGCCACGTATACGGCTTCCTCAATGTTGTGGGTGACAAAGATGACCGTGCTCTTTAATGTCTGCCAAAGACGAACGAGCTCATCTTCCAGGTAATAACGGAGCTTCACGTCCAGTTGTCCGTAAGGTTCATCCATAAGGAGAAGGTCCGGGTCCACGGCGAAGGCGCGAGCTACCGCCATACGCTGTTCCATGCTTGCCGACACCTGGTTTGGATAAAGGTCGGCAGTGTCGGATAACCCT
>JADGQM010000412.1 GCA_017881795.1 Syntrophobacteraceae bacterium | reverse complement strand
CGCGCTATTGACGGCGAAAGAATAATATTCTCCGCTAACCTTTGCGCGAACCTGAGCGACATGATAGAAAGCGCCATGTTTTTGGCTGATGATCTCAACACTCTGGATTTCCGGAACGGTAACCGGCCGCTCTAGATGCTCGCTTATCGCCATCAGCAAAGGTTGATACTTGTTGTGGCCAAGAAAGCTTTTGAGGGCATCGAGATAGGGACCATAGGCGAGGGCCGGTCCCTCACCATCGAGACCCCAGGGCAAGGGCAGCCTGGCATGCCTGGCGCTGAAAGCGACCAACCCATCCGGGCTGTTTATTGACAATCGAACCGGAAAGTGCATTGAAGCATCCTCTGTTTCCTGACGAACCCGCGGCCATGCGAATCGCCGTCAACGC
Organism: Syntrophobacteraceae bacterium; assembly: GCA_017881795.1. Taxonomy (GTDB): domain Bacteria; phylum Desulfobacterota; class Syntrophobacteria; order Syntrophobacterales; family Syntrophobacteraceae; genus JADGQM01. Next base: position 3,248 of record JADGQM010000412.1, on the reverse strand, counting down.
CAGAGAGGGACCGGCTTTCGATTTCCCAATCCTGCGAACCCCTATGATCCCGAGGGTCACGACGAAGCATGAGAAGGCGAGACTGAAGGCAGAAAAAGTAACGTTTTTTTCTATTCTGACTTCTGACTCCTGACTCCTGACTCCTGAATTCTCATATAAAATTCCCTCACCGCACATTCAGAACATCAGAAGCCGACACCCGGCCCTCAGTTGAGGCACGCCTTCGCTTGTAATCCCCAGCCTGGAAGTATATAGTAGAGGTCAAGGAGAGCGCTACTTCTTTGATGCAGGCTGTTGCGCCTGCTAATGGATTTGTAACGCGGAGACTCGAGCTTACAGGAGCAAGGTATTTGGACGCCACCAACCGGCAGTTGCTTGATCGCATTCAGCGCTCTTTCCCCATCGTTTCCAGGCCTTACCAGGCATTGTCGGAAGGGCTCGGAATAGATGAGGAGGAAGTTCGCGAGCGCCTTGGCCTGCTCAAGCGACAAAACTTGCTCCGCCAGATCAGCGCCATTTTCAACACAGGCGCGCTGGGTTATCGCAGTAGTCTGGTGGCAATGGAAGTTCCTGACTCAGACCTGGACCGAGCCGTCGCCGCAATCAATAGTTATCCTGGGGTGAGTCACAATTACTTGCGTCCCGGCTCCTACAATATCTGGTTCACCATCGCCGTGCCTCCAGGTCCGTCCCTGGAGGAGACAGTCGGTTGGCTCTCCCGGGCAGCAGGAGGATGGCCGACTTTGATCCTGCCTGCACTTCGAAAATATAAGCTCGCGGTTGTCCTGGATGTTTTAGAAGAAACCGAAGGAGATTCGCTGGAGGACCGTTCGGACCCCCTTCACCTGGAATCCTCGGTTTCCTTCCTGGCCACTACGCAGAACATCCGGGTTGTGCGCTGCATTCAGGAGGATCTGCCTCTGGATGAGAGACCTTTTCTGATCTGGGCTGCAACCGTCGGGATGAGCGAAGAAGGGCTTTTGGATCTCTTCGCTCAATGGCTCCAGCACGGATTCATCCGCCGCTTTGCAGCCGTTCTCAACCACCGGGAAGTAGGGTTCAGCGCCAACGGCATGGTCGTGTGGAATTGCCCCAGTGAGTTGCTCGACAAGTACGGACAGATTCTTGCGTCACATCCCGAAGTAAGCCACTGCTATCACCGGCCGGGATTCGCGGTGTGGCCTTATAACCTCTATGCCATGATCCACGGGCGGAGCGTGGAGGACTGCCATAAGACGGCAGCTAAGCTGGCTAAGGGAATCCATCTCGATGACTACCGCATCCTTTTCAGTACGAAAGAGTTCAAAAAAATCCGTCTTAAGCTCTTTTGGGATTAAACATTCCTGACCGTATCCGACCGTGTCATCCTCATCATGGAGCAGGCAACATATGACCTACGATGAAAAAGAAATAGAACTGAGGAAAAAGGCCATTTTTGATGGCATGGCCAAGCGTGGGCAGGAGCGTATCCTGAGGATCGGGTATGAAAACTGGGACCCTTTCCAGGAGCCCAAAGATCCTCGTGAAAGAATCTACGGTTCTGCCTCACTCAAGGCCGGAGCTCTCGTAAAAGAATTCTTCCAACTTCATCACGTAAGCCAGGAATCGCCGGTTCTCTTCAAGGAGCTGTTCGAACTCTGCAAAGGCTTGCTTCAGAGCGAATCCCGGGCGCAAACGATCCTGGAATTCTGCAACTGGTATCAACAGAAGATCGACAAGAACCCCTGACGACTCCTGCCAACAACACCCATTCCGCACCATCCTCCCTGCGCCATGTACGGCTACGCCCTGCTGATGGCCGCGACTCGTCTTGAAGCCAAGCGTCCGGACAACAATAACTTGCGCCTGTTTCGATCCCCTTTCTAAGCTTCTGCAGTCGGAGCGGAACCTTCTTGATGCTCACAGGGGCGCAGGTACTCCAGTTCTTCCTTCAAAGCAGGTCGCACACTCACCACTTTGACCGCATAGTAGAGATCTTTACCAGCGAGAGGATGGTTGAAATCGAGGGTGACGGTATCCTTGGTTTTTCCTCTTATGTAGTATCCGTATTGAGCTTGTGTCTGCTCATTGGTGGCAATGATCCACTTCCCTGTTTCCAGCGACCGCCCTTCGGGAAATTCGGCAAAGGTCCTGGTATGAACCTGGGACGCATCGTATTCGCCGAAGGCCTCCGAGGCCGGGAGGACGAATTCGACCTGGGCCCCTTCGCCAAGACCCAGCACCCTTCTCTCCAGAGCAGGGAGCACCTGATCATACCCAACAACAAAATTCAGAGATATCGGCCCGCTTTCGCCTTTCACGTAGGACCCATCATCGAGATGAATACGGTATTCAATAATGACAAACATATCCCTGCCAACATCCATGAAACGACCTCCGCGAAAGAAATGAGGTTCTGCTGAAGCACAATCCCTGCCCGAGCCCCTCCGATTTTGCTAATTTTTTGGATATCTTATAAAAGAAGCTGCCATGAGAGAGCATATCCCAACCTCGCTTTTGATTCAAGATCAATCCCTGCACTGCCGTTCAAGCCAGGCGTTAAACAGGGAGCGCAACCAGTCTCGCTTATCCCCCAAGGTTCCGCTCGCTCCTCACCGGCATCAGTCCTGAATTGACCGTTTCTCTGAAACAGGATACGCTCTGGATGCCACCGTGAAAAACCAAAGCCTTGCGAACAACTGATTTGACGATGAAAATCCCAAAAAAGGCGGAGCGCGAGATGAAAATAGGGCGAATTCTGTTTCTGCTATTCATCCTGATACAACCCACGATGATTTTCGGAGGACCTCAGAGCGCAGCTGCCTTTCCCGGTGGAGAAAAACTTCGAGTAGCCGTGACCGAGGACCCTCCTTACACCATGAAGACAGCGGATGGCAGATGGACTGGATTCAACGTGGACTCGTGGTCCCACGTCGCGCGTGAACTCAAATTGGACTATGAGCTTGTGGAGATGTCATTCGAGGATATCCTTCAGGCACTCCCCGAGGGTGCCATCGATCTTTCTATTGCCTGCCTTTTTCAGACGCCGGAGAGGGAAAAAGTCTTTGACTTTTCCACGCCCATAGGAAGCACCCGCCTCGCTTTGGCCACCCTACCTGATAGAATTGAACATCCATGGTTGTCAGCACTGCGCATCTTCATTTCCTGGAGCACTTTGAAAGTCGTTGGCATAGTGATTTCCATACTGTTCATCATCGGTTTTATTTTCTGGTTAATTGAACGCGAAAAGAATCCTGAACACTTCGGAG
>JADGQM010000112.1 GCA_017881795.1 Syntrophobacteraceae bacterium | reverse complement strand
AATGGATGGACTCTTTTTTTGCCAGTGATATTCAACGGCTTTTTGGCTTTCGCGACATAGAGAAGTTCAACACGCTCTTCGAGTACCTCCTGAAGCAAAGTGGCGGTCTGTTGGAAATTACACGCACAGCCAGCGCGCTTGGCATCAGCCGGCCAACGGTTGAAAGCCATTTGCGGGCACTGGAGGCAACTCATGCTGTGACGCTGTTAAGGCCGTTTTACGGGGGTGGCCAGAAGGAATTGGTCAAAATGCCCAAGGCTTACGGGTTCGATACGGGATTTGTGAGCTTCTGCCGGGGGTGGGACCCCTTGCGACCCGATGACTATGGCCCGCTTTGGGAGCATCTTGTGCTCGAGTACTTGCAGGCTCATGCATTTGACAAGAAGATACAGTACTGGCGCGATGCGCATGGGCATGAGATCGACTTTGTGATCCCGCAGAGTCGCGACAACATCGACGCCATTGAATGCAAATGGGACCCGACCCAATTTGACCCCGCATCACTCAAGATTTTCCGATCCTATTACCCCCTCGGCGACAATTATGTGATCAGTCCTCTGAGCATTGACGGTTATGCCAAGAGTATCCGCGGCCTTCAGGTTTATGTCTGCAACCCAGGAGGTTGGCAGAAACAGCGTGAAGCGAAAGCAACCATGGAGCGAGAGCTGAGGTAAAGAGGAGAATTGACGCTTTCTTTCGATTGGATCACTTTATTTCTGATGACGTGTACTCAGTGTTACTTTTAAAAGCGCAATAAATGGCTCTGGGTGGAGGATAAAAGGACAACATGAAGGAGGAGAGAAAGATGATTCAACTCGTTCGGGTAGTCATGGTTCTGGCTGTTGTTCTGAGCTCCGGCCTGTCTCTGGCGGCGGCATTATGTTTACTGCGCACATTGCAGGAAAATCAGAGCCCTGGACCACGAACTACGATCTCTTTGTGGCTCCCATCGAGGGGACGGTGAGCTCCGTGAACGTCACGGCGGAGAACAAGGCGTGGGATTGCGCGCCCGCCTTTTCCACTGGATCCTAAAGCCGCAGAACAGCATCAAATGGTACGATACGGTGATCTCATGGATGAATCGATGGACATAGGGGGGAGGTCTGGGGGATTGTTTTTCAGAAAATAAACTTTTTCTTTTACCACGAAGAGCACGAAGAAGACGAAGGACACGAAGTGATTGCTTCGTGTCCTTCGTGGTTTGCAATAGGGTCAAAGTGATGCCAGATTAATTCGGATGGTCCCTGAGTACATCGTAGAGGAATTCCCATTTTTCGACAGGATTAACAGGATTATCTGGAAGCGAATTATTAATCCTGCAAATCCTGCAAATCCTGTCAAAGAAAGTTCGCCCACAGGGCGCTAAGTACAGCTCCGCACAATAGAGTGACCACAATCCCGACGCGTCATTCCGGTGACAACCGGAATCCAGAAAAACTCTCTGGATACCGGCTTTCGCCGGTATGACGAGCTGCATTCGGACGCCCATTTCGGCTGTGCTCTAGCAAGATCTGATATCTGCAATCCGAAATCCGAAATCCGAAATCCGAAATCAAATCCCCAGAAACGCCTGCTTGACCTGCTCGTTTTCGAGCAGCTCCTTGCCTTTGCCTTCCAGAACGACTCTGCCGTTTTCGAGGACATAAGCCCGGTCGCAGATGGCAAGGGTCTGTTTGACGTTTTGTTCCACCATGAGCAGGGTCACCCCTTCACCGTGAATTCTCTGAACCAGGCGGAAGATCTCCTGGGTGAGGAGGGGGGAGAGGCCGAGCGATGGTTCATCGAAGATCATCATCTTGGGTCGCGACATGAGCCCGCGAGCGATAGCGCACATCTGCTGCTCGCCTCCGGAAAGGGTCCCCGCGAGTTGTTTTTGCCGTTCATTGAGGCGGGGGAAAAGCTCCATGACCCACTTGAGGGTCTCCTTGCGATGCGCTTTCGCCTTGGGCGAGAGTGACCCGAGTTCCAGGTTCTCGAGTACGGTCATTTCAGGAAAGAGCTGACGGGCCTCAGGGACGTGGGCGATGCCGAGATCGATGATTTTATAGGGAGGAACCTGGTCAAGCCGCTGGTCTTCAAACCAGACTTCCCCGCTTGTTGGGCTGATCAGGCTGGAGATCACGCGCATGATCGTGCTCTTGCCCGCCCCGTTCGCCCCTACCAGAACGACGAATTCGTTCCCCTTCACGCGGAACGACACATCCCAGAGTACCTGAATATCACCGTAACCGGCATTGACATGCTCCAGCCGCAACATGTTCCTATTCCTTTCCCAGATATGCCTCGATGACCGCTTGATTGTTGGCGACTTCGGCGGGAGTTCCCCCGGCAATCTCCTGTCCGTAGTTGATGCAAAGAATACGATCACAGATGTTCATGATCACCTGCATGATGTGTTCGACGATAATGATCGTTATCCCCGCATCACGGATCTTGCGGATGAGCTTCACGCCCTCGGCCTGTTCCTGGGGTGTGAGTCCCGCCATGGTTTCATCTAGGAGGAGCAAGCGCGGCCCCGTGGCGAGCGCCCGGGCAATCTCGAGGCGCTTGCGATCGCCGATGGTGAGACCCTTCGCCTGAAAGTCTTGCTTCTTGCTAAGCTCGCAGAATTCCAGGACTTCGAGGGACTTTTCTTTGGCCACATCGCGCCGGGTTGTCAGGTTGAAAGCCGAGCACATGACATTCTCGAGCACGGTCATACGGCGCAAGGGTTTGACGACCTGGAAGGTCCTCCCAATTCCAAGCTTGCAGATTTTCCAGGTTGGCAGGCCGTTCAGTTCATGTCCCTCGAAAAGGATCTTTCCCGAGGTGATGGGATAATAGCCGTTTATCAGGTTGAAAACGGTCGTCTTACCGGATCCATTGGGACCGATGAGGCCGTGGATTTCACCCTTGACCACCTGAAAGCTCACGTCATTAACGGCAATCAGACCGCCAAAGGCTTTTGTGAGATGCTGTGTTTCGAAGAAGTTCATAATCAGCTTCCAGTGCTTGCCAAAGGCTGTTCTTTATTCTTGGACCAAAGCCGCTGTACCTTGATCCAATCTCCTACGATCCCATTGGTCATGTAGCGGATTACAAAAATGACGAGCAATCCGAAGACCAATACGTGGGCTTGGCTCACCCATTTGGGAAAAAGTCCGAAAAAGGAACTGCGGAAGGTTTCCTGCAACAGCACCATGATGAATGCTCCCACCGCAGGTCCCCAAATGGTTCCGGCGCCGCCGATGATCGCTACGAGAATGGCCATAATCGAGATGAAGTATAGGGAGAAGACCACCTCCGGGTCAATGAACCCCATATAGTTCATGTAAAATGCGCCGGCTAATCCGGTGAAAAAGGAACTGATCAGGAGGGAAAAGGTCTTGTAGCGGAACGAACTGATCCCCATGGATTCTGCGGCATCCTGGTCTTCCCGGATGGCGACGAAATAGTAGCCCCATTTGGAGCGTATCACCCGGTATATGGCATAAATACAGGCTGCTGCAAGGATAAGGGCGAAGTAATAGTAATAAGTCTTATTGCGGAAAGTCCTCATGATCAGAATGCCCTGCATCCCCTCCGTGAGGTCTCGCCAGACGATCGCGGTGAGACGGAAGATCTCCGCAATGGCGAGGGTTGCCAGGTTAAAATAAGGCCCCCGGAGGCGAAAACAGACGCAACCGATGAAAAACGCTACCACCATGCAAACCGGTCCGGCAAGCAGCATTCCCCACCAGGCGGAAATATGCAGCTTGGTGACGCAGAGGCCGGCCGTATAGGCGCCCACACCGAAAAAGGCCGCGTGACCGAAAGAGACTTGTCCGGTATACCCGGCAAGCAAATTCCATGAGGACCCAATGACTACCCACATCAAGGCAAGAATAAAAATATGGCGATAGTAATCTGAGGGGACAATCAGGGGGAAAATGGCAAGAAAGAGGACAATGATAAGTTTCGACCAGTGGTTGGGTTTCATGTCATTTCCCCTGCTAAACTTTAGTCAATGTTTTCAGACCGCCCGGCATGAAAACCAGCACCAGGACGAAGATTACCATCCCTACAGCATCTTTCAGGGCCATGGAGATGTAAGTCGCTCCGAGAGATTCGGCCACACCCAGCACCAGACCTCCCATGATCGCGCCAACCGTACTTCCGAGGCCGCCAAGAACGGTTATGATAAAGGCCTTTAAGGTGAATGGCCCCCCCACATCAGGATAGAGATAGTAGATGGGCAGCAGCAGGGTCCCGGCGGCGGCAGCCAGGGCAGCGCCGAGACCGTAAGTGAGTTGCGTGATCCATTCAGCATTGACCCCGAGGAGGAGGGCCGCATCCTTGTTTTGGGCAGTTGCACGAACCGATTTGCCCGTGTCGGTTTTGAGCAGAAAGAAAAACAGTCCTGCCGTCAGGAGCATAGCGATTCCAAAGGCAATGAGCATCGGAAAATTAAAGGCTATGGAACTTATATACAAGACGGCAGAACTGTAAGGAGTCTTAACTGACTTGTAGTCGGACTGGAAAATAAAGCGCATGACTTCCGTCAACACCATAGCCACTCCAACCGTCATCAGGATCTGGTTCTGTGGAATAATCGATTCGATTCTTAACAAGGGGTTGAGAAGGTACTTCTGAATCAGCACTCCCAGAAGGAAAAGGGCGGGCATGGATACCAAGAGGGAAAAATAGGGGTCTATGTTGAAGTATTCATAGAGCACGAAAGTGATGTACATGGCCACCATCATCAACTGACCATGAGCCAGATTAATGATTCTCATCACGCCCATGATCAGAGTCATGCCCAGTCCGACCAGGGCATAAATACCCCCTATGAGGATTCCCGACACCATTGTCTGGATGAAGACGTCCATAAGTTAGAGTCCTTTACTTCCAAACTTTTTCCCAATCAATGGGGTAGACATAAGGCTTGGAGGCTACTTCCTTCGGCCAGACCAGTTCCAGCTTATCGTTGAGCCACTGGACCACGTAAGTGGGAAGCTTGTTTTGGTTGGTCATTTTGTCGTAGGCTATAAACTTAACCGGTCCAAAAACCGTCATCATGTCGGTAGCGGCAAGAGCTCCGCGAACATCCTCCGGCTTCAGGGATTTTGCTCTCTTGAGCGCGTCGGCGATGACATAGGCGGAAGCATAGCCTTCAGCACCATGGTATTCCGTATCCATGCCAAATTTCTTGAGGAACTTATCATAGTATTCCTTGGCGCCTGGATAAGGAAGGGTCTGATACCAGAGCGTCGCCGAGAACACGGCGTCGGAAGCCTTGCCGGCATTTTTCTGAAATTCGGGCAGCGTGTAGCCGGCTCCGCCTCCCACGAAAACTTTTGGCGTCAAACGCAGTTCCATCGATTGTTTCATCAGAAGGGACGCGTCCATCACGTAGGAAATCATATAAATGAGGTCGGGATTGGCCTTTTTCACATTGACCAGAAGCGGTTTGAAGTCCACCCCGCCACTCTGATAACCCTCCGCCATGACGACCTTGATTCCCAGGCGCTCGCAAGTTTGCTGAAATTCTTTTTGTCCAGAGGAACCGAAATTGGTGTTTTCATAGAGGATAGCGGCCGTCTGGGGTTTCACAACTTCCGTAAGAAATGATTCCAGTCCTCTCGGGTAGTCGCTGACCGGAGGATTGATACGAAAGATATACTCCCATTTCTGTTCGGTAATCTTGTTGTCCGAACCGGTGCTCACGAGGAACGGCATCCCGCTCTCCTGGGCTACGTTGGCAATGGCAAACGTTTCGGAACTGCCGTACCCGCCTCCGAGCATGACCACCTGGTCCTTGGTGATAAGCTTTTCGGCTGCCGACCTGGCGACATCGGGTCTTCCCGTGTCGTCCTCGAAAATGAATTCCAGTTTCTTACCGTTAATGCCACCGGCGGCATTGATTTCTTCCAGGGCCATTTCGAAAGATTTCTTCTCGATTTCTCCGAACTTAGCCTTCTCACCCGTAACGGGCAGAATAACTCCGACCTTGATGGCTTCCTGCGCCGAAGCCGGGTAAAGGAACAACCCGATGGAAAAGAGCAAAGCGATTACGATGACTGTACTTTTTTTCATGTTCGTTCCTCCTTTGGTGAAAGAAATGGATGGATAGACACCTCAACCCCTATAAGCTGCTCCCAGGGGAGCATCCAAGTTGTGCGTGATTCCAGTATGCTGATCAACAAAAACAGGGGAAATTTAAAATGGGCCCGAAAGACAGAGTAAAATTAATATAGAATTGGCGGGAAAGTCAAGGCAAGGATGAGCGAAACAGGCTTCACCCTTATGGTTTCAGTTTGGTCTCCAGCGAAAGGATGAATTTCCGTGCAAAGTCGATTGAAAGAATTGCCTGTTTTGCCTTCTGTGGAACCCGTGGTGGCCCAAAGTCGCTGGGTCCGGTTCCATCCTGAACGGCTTGAAATCGCCGTGGGGGAATGGGGAGATTCCCTGGCCGGTCAAACTACCTGGCATCATCCCTGCCATTATTTTGATGGAACGGAAGCAACGCTCCGCTGGATTTTTGTGCTGGATGTTCTCAATCACTGTTTCTGGCCGGACGTCGGCCAACCAACGTGGACGGTGACCTACAGCGGGGAGGATTATTCCGGCTACTGGGGTCTGGCGGCATGTCTCAAACGAGCTCTTGAAAGGGGATTTCAGATTACCGATCCCCGATACCTTGCCGAGCTTCCTCAGGCAGATCTGCGAGAAATCTTCTCAGGAACAGGTGAAATACCCCTCTTTGAGGCGCGGCTTGCCAATCTCAGAGAAGCCGGCCAGGTCCTTTTATCCCGCTGGCATGGGGACCTCATTCATCTTCTTGAAGAGACGCGCGGTTCTGCGGTGCGCACGGCCCAGGAGGTCGTCGCTTCCTTCCCCAGCTTCCAGGACGAGGCGCAATACCGGGGGCAGAAGGTCTTTTTCTGGAAGCGGGCGCAGCTTTTTGTGGCCGATGTGCACGCTGCATTTTCCGGGCAAGGGTGGGGGAAATACGGTGATATCGGGGCGCTGACCGCGTTTGCCGACTACAAACTGCCGCAAGTCCTGCGTGAACTGGGTCTCCTCTCCTATCATTCCGATTTGGCTGGAAGGGTGGACCTCAGGCAGAATCTGAGTCCCGGCAGCGAGGAAGAAATTGAAATCAGAGCCATGACTCTCTGGGCCGTGGAAGCGCTGAAGAAAACCTTCGAGGTCTCGGGGAAAAGAGTGACGGGCGCCTGGGTTGATCAGTGGCTCTGGCAACTCGGACAGATCGAGCCATTCAGGAAGAAACCCTACCATCGCTGCCGCACGATCTTCTATTGAGAGGGTGTAACCTGTTGTCTGATGAGTGCTTGGCTTTGCCTTTAGAGGGCTATTTTCAATGTGATTTTTATTGTATAATGAACCAACTTTCCTGAAAAATGAACTACGTAATGAAACAAGAGGTGAACTATCGGGGGGCGAAATGAAATCTATTACCATTCACGGTATTGATGAGCCTCTGACAGCGCTTATCAAGTCAAAGGCCCAGTCAGAAGGTTTGAGCATCAACAAAACCATAAAGAAAGTGTTGGAAGAAGCGCTTGGTGTAAAGCCACGAAATAAGGATGCAAATCGGAGCGATTTTGAGGAGTTTTGTGGCTTATGGTCGGAAGCGGAGTTGATTGAATTTGAACAAGAGACCAAAGATCTGAGAAAAATTGATCTCGAGGACTGGCAATGAAAAAGATTCTCCTTGACACCAATGCTTACACCAGGTTGCTGGCAGGTGCGGAGGAGGTGCTGAACGTTGTCGGAGCTGCTGATATTGTTTACCTGTCCGTATTCGTACTCGGCGAGCTTTATGCGGGATTCATCGGCGGTTCGAAAGAAAGGGAAAACAAGGAGACGCTCCGTCGTTTTTTGCTGAAACCAACCGTTAAGATTCTCAATGCCTCATTAGAGACGGCGGAAGTGTTTGGTCTCCTGAAAAGCAACCTCAGGAAGGCGGGCGCACCTATACCGATTAATGATGTCTGGATTGCTTCTCACGGCGTTGAGACTGGTTCGACCGTCATTTCTTACGACAAGCATTTTACGAAAATAGCCGGGTTGCGCCTGTGGGATCGTGCGGATGAAGAGGGAAAACTTGCAATATGAACGCGGATTCACCTATAATGACGACCAATTGGGGAAGGCGTTTGGTAACGGTCCATGCAGCAAGGTTATTTCGATCAAGCCTTCGCGTGGGGGAAAACTCAATTGAACCTTAGTGCATAAGATTTGTCCTCGTGACATGAAAGGAGTCCAAGTATGTTGTTTCTGGCGATATTCAGCTATGCTCCGGAAGATCGGAATCTGGTTATTGAACGGCGGATGAAGGGGATGGATAAAAGTGTCGGAGTGACGATCAAAGGGGAGTGGTTTGACGTTTCAGGACACCGCGTGTTCCGACTCTTCGAAACGGATGACGACGTCCATCTTGCCTCTTCGATCTATAACTGGACGGACCTTGGAGTGGCGGAAATCATTCCGGTTATGGAAGGCGATAAGGCGATGAAGTTCTTACAGAGGACTGCAAAGAAGACCCAATAAAGGGCAAAAGAAATCCCTTTTGGCTTGAACCTCTTTGCCTTGCTGACGCTCGACTCGGAAGAGAACCAAACACCAAATACCAAGAGCCAAATTGCCTTTTCGCGGTGCCGACACCCGGCTTAAAAGGGAAGACGGTGGCATACCGGCACGTTTGGTCAGCGCTGTAAGCGGGGATGAAATCTGAAGATCAGCCACTGTTCCGTGAGCAATGCTGTTGAATTGAGGGATTTAGGAATTGAGGAATTTTTTCGGCGCAGGGTAGAGATTGTCCTGGTTTGGCAAGTTCAACCCCTGAATTCGTCAGTTCTTGAATTGTTAATTCAACGACATTGCCGGAATGGGAAGGCTCGGAGAGTAAAGCGAACCGCAAGTCAGAAGACCTGCCGTGAAGAGGGATCCCACTTTGTGTGGGACAAGGCTGTGTGATTGCCGAAACCATTAAGCAATCCTTCAGACCTCAGGAAGAGGTTTGAGGGATTTTTTTTTGAAGGAGAAGAACATGCATAAGCTCGAACAATTGTTGGCGCGCATTGAGCCGACGGACCGGAATTGGGAAGCGAAAGCCTGGGAAAGGTTGCGGTCACAGATCCGCCCGCGCGGATCTCTTGGCGAGTTGGAGACCATCGCGGCGCGGTTGGCCGGAATCGAACGAAGGTTGTCGTTTGATTTTGGGAAAAAGCTCATTTTCACCATGGCGGGCGACCATGGTGTGGCTCACGAAGGGGTCAGCGCCTATCCGCAGGAGGTTACGCCGCAAATGGTTTACAGCTTCGTTCAGGGATGGGCGTCAATCAACGTGCTGGCTCGCTACGTCGGCGCCGAGGTCCGCGTTGTGGATTGTGGCGTGGCCAGCGATCTTCCGGCAGATTGGCCAATCCTCCATCGAAAGATCGGGAAAGGAACCTCCAGCTTTACAGAGGGCCCGGCCATGAGCCGCGAAGATGCCGTCTCCGGGCTCCTTCTCGGGGCGGAACTGATCGAGAAGGCTTACGTCGTGGAGGGCTACCAACTGGTCGGGACCGGCGATATGGGGATTGCCAACTCCACGCCGTCCACCGCGATTGTTGCAGTGCTCAGTGGCAAGCCGGTGGCGCAGCTCGCTGGACGCGGCACCGGCATTGACGATGCCACGCTCGAACGGAAAATTGCCGTCATCGAAAAGGGGCTGGCTGTCAATCAACCCGACCCGAACGATCCCCTGGACATCTTAAGCAAAGTTGGAGGATTCGAAATCGCGGCCCTGGCCGGCGCTCTGCTCGGGGCCGCAGCCGCAAAGTCGCCCCTCATCTGTGACGGCTTCATCGCCACGGCGGGAGCCATGATTGCCTGCCACCTGGCACCAGCGGCAAAAGATTACCTGTTTCTTTCCCACCGAAGCCAGGAGATCGGTCATGCCACCATGGTCGAGCTCCTCGGGCTCGAACCCATTCTCGATCTGAAGATGCGCCTCGGAGAAGGCACGGGCTCGGTGCTCGCCATGACCATCGTCGAAGCCGCCGCCAAAGTGCTCATGGAAATCAAAACGTTCGAAGAAGCCGGCGTCACCGATACCGGACATTGATCGGGCCGAGGCGGAGGATCTTGACGCAACCACGAAGGACACGAAGATGCACGAGGTTTTTATTCGCGCTCCTTCGTGTTCCTTTTGGTGAACCTCTCTTGGAGACGCGCGGGTGTTCAGGATCGGAAGAAGCTTTTGCTTACGCCTTCTCAAATTTACGTCCCTGGACGCGTGAGTGATGTCTCTTTGCCGGCAAGCGCGTTCTCTATGCGTCGATCGGGTACAAGCCAAATCAGTGCAACCAGTACGTAGAGGCCTTGGGAGATCCATGGGGACCAAAACGCCGTCGGAATGGCAATGAGGTAGATCAGGGGCGATAACCTTCCCTTCCAGTCACTGCCGACAGCCTTCTTTAAGAGGGATTCACGACCTTGTGATGCGATGATGATTTGCTGCAGTATCCAGTACGCGACAGCCGCCATCATCAGCACTACACCATAGACGGCTGATGGCGCCGCGGCAAAGTGATTCTCCCCCATCCAACCCGTGGCGAAGGGAAACAGCGATAGCCAGAACAACAGATGCAGGTTGGCCCAAAGCATCGGCCCCGTCACCTTGTGACACGTGTGCAGCATATGGTGGTGGTTGTTCCAGTAGATGCCGACGTAGACAAAGCTCAACACATAGCTCAAGAACACTGGGATCAATGGCGCAAGGGCGTCGATGCTCCCACCCTGAGGCACCTTTAGCTCCAACACCATGATGGTGATGATGATGGCGATCACACCATCGCTGAATGCTTCCAACCTGCTCTTACCCACTCATGCCTCGCTTTTGCTCAAATGGCAGCGCACCGACCGAAAGATCCTTGAGCGCATTAGTAAACTGTTCCACTGCGAAGCTTTTGGCAGTCTTATGGAACGACTTGTCCGCGCATGGTGTCATTGCAGGTAATCCTGATCTATTGCGCCCGGCTCCATGAAGATGAGCTCCCAAATGTGTCCATCCAAGTCCTGAAATCCATGACCATACATAAAACCGTAGTCTTGTGGGTCGTTGTAGGTTGTTCCACCGGCGGCGATTGCCTTGCGAACCATCTCATCGACTTCTGCTTGGCTTTCACAAGATAAGCACACAACTACTTCTGTGCTTTCCGTTGCATCACAAAGTTCTTTCGGGATGAAAGTCTTGAACTTCTCTTCGGTCAATAGCATGACGTATATGTCTTCCGCCACAATCATGCAGGTGGCAGTTTCGTCAGTAAACTGAGGGCTGAACGTGAAGCCGAGTTGAGTAAAGAACTCTACAGAGTTGTTAAGATTTTTTACGGGGAGATTCACGAAGATCTTGGCGGCCATGTTTTCTCCTTTTGAAAGTTCATTGCACGATAACATATCACCAGCCCAGCGCTAACATGCGGTTAATGCGCAGGCAACCACGGTCAAGGACTTTGCGGCGAACCGGGAGATTTGCTCCGTGGTTGCCTCCCGGGTTGATTCGCTGCTCAGCCGTCTATCGCTCAGTACTACAACGAGCCTTCCGCAGCGGACCTCAATTTGTGGGGCAGGCTTTCCAGCCTGCCTTTTGGCCAGTTCGGCATGGCAGGCTGGAAAGCCTGCCCCACACGGCTTGGACCTTCATTGAAGTACCATTGTAGTATTAGGACCGGATGGCAAATACCCGGGCTGGAAAACCAGAGCCGTCCTTTGGCT
>JADGQM010000411.1 GCA_017881795.1 Syntrophobacteraceae bacterium | reverse complement strand
CTCCTTTAGATCATCATCAACAGTTCCTCGGGGTTGCCAAGGGCCTCCATGATTATCCCCAGAAAGCGTGCGGCATCTGCGCCATCCACCACGCGATGATCAAAACCGAGGATAAGAGGCAGCATAAGTCGCGGCGCTACCGTGAAGTTTGCCGCATCGCCTTTCACCACGGGCTGCACGCTCGCCCTGGCCATGCCGAGGATGGCCACCTCCGGGTAATTGACGATCGGGGTGAAACCGGTTCCGCCCAAAACGCCGATATTGGTGATGGTGAACGTGCCGCCAATCAGCTCCTCGCGCTCGATCTTCCCGGATCGACTACGCGCCACCAGGTCATTGAGCTCCAGGGCGAGCTGAGTGACGCTCTTGCGGTCAACGTCTCGGACTACCGGCACGATGAGTCCGCGTTCCGTATCCGTAGCCACCCCAATGTGGTAATATTGTTTCAAGATGACCTCTTCGCGATCGCTATCGAGACTGGCATTGAATCGCGGATGGGCTTTAAGGGCGGCCACTGCTGCTTTCATGACAAAGACCGTCAGGCTGAGGGTCCCCTGCTGCGCTCGGATTTCCTCTTTGTGCCGGCGGCGGAAGGCTTCCAGTTCGGTGATATCCACCACATCCTGGTGCGTAACGTGGGGGATTTGCGACCAGGCTAAAGCCATATGTTTGGCCGTGGCCCGCCGAACGGAGCGTAAAGGCTCACGAGAAACGGGTCCCCAACGACCAAATTCGGGAAGGGAAGGAACTTTAGATGCGGCCAAGGATGGCTCCGCCTGGCGCAATTCAACTTCTGCCGGCGGAGGTGCTGGCGAAGGGGGAGGCTCCGTAGCGTGCTCAGGACGCTCGGCAAAGGCGCGCACATCTTCAGGAGTCACCCTGCCGCCCGCCCCGGTCGGGGGGACCAGGCGAAGGTCAACGCCCAACTCACGGGCAAGTCGGCGGGTTGATGGCGCGGCAGGCGGCGGTCCTGCGGTTTCTCCGAGAGCGGCTCCGACGGGGACCGGCCCGGCGGGAGGCGTGGGTCTCTCTGCCGAAAGTCGTGGCCCTTCCAACCGTTGCCGCTCCTCTCCTTCCTCGCCTTGGGGAGGCGCCTTTTCACCTTCTTCGATGAAGACCATCAGCACGTCGCCCACCTTGACCACGTCACCGGGTTTGACGCGGATTTCCCGCACCACACCGGTAACCGGAGAAGGAATTTCCGTCGTTGCTTTATCGGTCTCAATCACCAGAATGGGCTTTCCATCAATCACCTCGTCGCCCACTGCCACCAGAACCTCTATCACTTCGCCTTCGTGAATACCTTCTCCAAGATCAGGGAGCCTGAATTCTCTTGGCATACTTCCTCCTCCCCTCAGAAATTCAAGGTTTCGCGGACTGCCTGTACAATCCGATAAACGCCAGGTAAGTATTCCTGTTCCCTCTGGAAGAGCGGGATCACAATATCAAAGCCGGTGACTCTTCGAATGGGAGCCTCCAGGTAGAGGAAAGCCTTCTCCACCAAACGAGCTACTACCTCAGCGCCAGGGCCAAAGCTACGGGGCGCTTCGTGCACGACCACTACCCGCCCGGTCTTGCGCGCCGAGGCGGTGAAGAGTTCGTCGTCGAGGGGTGAGATGGTCAGTAAATCGATGACCTCAGCCTCGATGCCGTGCTTTTCTTTGAGCTCGGAGGCCGCCTCGATGGTGGGGTGGAGCGTCGCGCCATAGGAGATGAGGGTGATGTCCTTGCCTTCGCGCACGATTTGGGAGGTGCCGATGGGCAGAGTCTCCTCGTCTTCCGGAACCTCCTCCCGGAAGGCCCGGTAGACCGCCTTCGGTTCGTAAAAAACAACCGGGTCGGGATCGCGGATGGCACTGATGAGCAAACTCCGGGCGTTTCGGGGTGAAGAGGGAATCACCATTTTGAGACCCGGGGTATGGGCCCAGTATGCCTCGCGGCTCTCCGAATGGTGTTCCAGGGCTCGCACCCCGCCACCGCACGGTGCACGCAGCACCATCGGGACCGAAAAACGCCCCTGAGAGCGCCACCTCAGACGCGCCGCATGGGATTCCATCTGGTGCATGGCGAAGTAGTCGAAGCCCGAAAATTGCATCTCGCAAACCGGCCTCAGCCCGTAGAGCGCCATCCCGATCGAAAAACCGGCAATGCCGGATTCGGCAAGGGGCGTATCGATAACGCGCTCCGCCCCGAATTTGTGAATCAAGCCATCGGTGACGCGAAAGACGCCGCCATCCAAACCGACATCCTCGCCCAGAACGATTACCCTGTCATCCTTTTCCATTTCCTGATGCAAGGCCAGATTCAGGGCCTGGACCATAGTCATCTTTGCCATTGGTACTCTCCTCTGTGACGAAACGCGGTCCCTTGCGGAATGCCTTCTACTCTGCCTTTTTCCGGCCAGCCAGTTCTTGCCGCAGTTCTTCTTTTTGAGCAAGAAGGTGGGGAGGCATTTCGGCAAACGCGTGTGCGAACATGTCCAGTGGATCGAGCGCTTTCTCGACCTGCTGAGCCCACCGTTCCTCTGCTGCTTTGATCTCGCTTTGGACCTCAGCGTCGACCGCGGCAATCGTGTCATCGGTGAGCAGGCCCTTGGCTGTCAGGTATTTCTGGAATCTCGTTATGGGATCGCGTTTAATCCATGCTTCGACCTCTTCTTCCGTGCGATACTTCTTCGGGTCATCAGCGGTAGTGTGCATGGACATCCGGTAGGTGACACATTCGATCAGGCTGGGACCGCCCCCCGCTCGCGCCCGCTCGGCGGCTTCTTTGGCGCCGGCATAAACGGCGAGAACGTCGTTTCCGTCAACCTGAAGCCCCGGCATGTCATAAGCCAAGGCCTTTTGGGCCAGGGTTTTCGAATGAGTCTGGCGCGAACGCGGAACGGAGATGGCCCAGTGGTTATTCTGAATAACGAAAACCACCGGGACCTGGAAAACGGCTGAGAAGTTCATCGCTTCGTGGAAGTCTCCTTCGGAAGTCGCCCCATCGCCGAAGAAGGTCATGGCTATCTGTCTTTGCTTGCGGTACTTGATGGCATAAGCAAGGCCCGCCGCGTGGAGCGTCTGACTGCCCACGGGAATGGCCACGGGCAGGTTATTCACGGCCTCGGGTACATAACCGCCCTCATTGTAGCCGCCATACAACAGCAGGATGCTTTCCATCTTTTTCCCGCGCCAGAGTTCTGCGGGCATTTCCCGAAACGACGGGACCAGCCAGTCGTCCGGTTCCAGCACCGCAGCCGCGCCAATTTGAGCTTCCTGGCCCTTGATCGGCGCAAAGGTTCCAATCCGACCCTGACGCTGGAGAATGAGCATCCGTTCGTCGAATCTGCGAGCCAGAATCATCGTCCGATGGATTTTGAGCAAAACCTCGTCAGGTATGAGCGGCTCGATGCTGCTGTCCAGTTTCCCCTCCTCATCCAAGATGGAGAGATGGTCAACGCGGTAGGGAAGATCGATCTCTTTTCTAGGCATTCAATTGTCCTCCGCTCTTACATGGGTTCGACGCCGTCAGGTTGGATGAATTTGGTAACAGCTGAGCCTCCTGCAAATGTCCCTGAGCGTCATTCCGGCGGAAGCCGGAATCCAGGTTTTTCAACAATTTGTGGACCCCGGTTTTCGCCGGGGTGACGGAATTTGAGAGTTCTGCAAGAGCCTCT
>JADGQM010000111.1 GCA_017881795.1 Syntrophobacteraceae bacterium | reverse complement strand
GCGCGCCGGTGGACCGGTCTTTGAGGCTGCTGAAGAGTTCAATGTCATTCATTGCTTCCTGGGCGCCAACCCGGTAGGCGAACCCAAGGAGCACCAGGTGCAAGCAGAAGCACGTGAGGAAGAGCAGGAGACGCGGGGAAGGGGAGACGCGAGGAGGGGGAGACGGAGAGACGGGGAGACGCGGGGACGCGGGGAAGGGGAGAGGGGGAGATGCGGAGAGAGGGTGACACGGAGAGGGGGAGAGGGGGCGACGTGGGGATGCGGAGAGAGAGTGATGGCGAGATGGACACGGCGATATCAGCGAATCTTCCCTTGTCCCGTGCAACTGGGCTTGCTGGCAAAGGCGTCGCGACATCATCTCGTGCGTCCCGTTCCCACTGTTTCCCCCCATCTCCCTATCTCCGCATCCCCGCATACCCGTATCCCCAAGTCCCCGCTTCCCCGTGTCCACGCAGTTGGCTCTACCCGACCTCGCCCACAGAGATCTTCAGATCCCGGCGTTCCTCAACGCGGTCGATCCGCCCATCCCGGATCCACACGATTCGGTCGGAAACGTTCAGCATCTTGATGTCGTGAGTTGCCGAAATGATCGTGACGCCGCGCTCGGTGGACAGATGTTTGAGCAGGGTGATGATTTCCTCTCCCGTGGTAAGGTCCAGGTTTCCGGTGGGTTCGTCAGCGAGAATGATGGCGGGGCTGTTGGCCAGGGCGCGGGCGACGGCAACGCGTTGCTGTTGCCCCCCCGAAAGTTCGGGGGGTTTGTGCTGAAAGCGCTCGGCGAGGCCCACGAGCCGCAGGAGCTCCATGCCCTTTTCCATGTATTCATCGCGGTTCATGCCCGCGAAAATCATGGGAAGGGTTACGTTCTCGATAGCGGTCATGACCATAATCAAATTGAAGGTCTGAAAGATGTAGCCGATCTTTCGGCAGCGCAGCCAAGCCAGCTCGTAGGCATCGAGCTGAGCGACATCCACCTCATCGATGAAAACTCGGCCCGTCGTGGGTTTGTCAAGCGCCCCGATCATATTGAAGAGGGTGGATTTCCCGGAACCGGAAGGGCCCATAATGGAAAGATATTCGCCGGCCTTGATGGCAAAGTTGATCCCTTTGAGGGCCTCGACACGGTTATTTCCCATCCGAAAGACTTTCGTCACTTCGGAAAGTCTGACAACATTGTGGTCGCCCTGCAACTCCATACGGTTCCTTTTTTATGCTTCCGCACGCAACGCTACGGCCGGTTCCATCCGTGCCGCCACCAGCGCCGGATACATCACCCCGAGCAGCGAAAGGAGCGCGGCGAGGAACAAGGCCTCGGCAATGGTGAGGAGCATCTTCAGCGCCGGCCAAAAAACTATGGCGCTCCATCCCAGTTTCAGGGTGATGGTGAGAGTGGCAACGAGAATGCCCAGGATACTCCCGATCAGCCCTCCGAAGATTCCCTGATAGATGCCTTCGAGGACAAAAATGCGCACCACAAAGCTATTCAGAGCGCCCAGGCATTTAAACGTGCCGATCTCCCGAAACCTCTCCGTAACGGCCATGAGCTGAGCATTGACGATGCCCACGACACAGACGATGAGTGACAGAATGGCCAGCCAACGATCCTTGGGACTGCTGCCGAAGTGTCCGTCGGTCATCTCGTAGCCGCTCGACAGGATGTCCTCTTGAACCGATGAATCGATGTGCGGCCAAACCGAATTCAGGATGGCATATCCCGACCAGATGTAGGCCACAAAGGCAATGGCCAGGGCGAGGCTGGCGGTCGTGATGAGCGACCGGGCCAGACGGACCCTCATGGAATTGAAGGAAATCCTCACGACCTGAGCAAACGGCAAAACCACCTGTCTTTCAACTGACTGGGACATTTACCTTTACCCGTGTTGCAGGGTTGAACCCACCCCGGGCCCCCGTCCAGCGCAGGCTGTAACGATGGCACGGGCGCCTCTGATCGATGAGAAAGACTCGCCTCGATGGCGCGTAACGGGCTGTCCGAACGGAGAACCAGTTTACCATCTTAATGTCGGATGGAAGATTTTTCAACTAAAACGGCAGGCTTTTGTCGTCGCCGCAAGATGGTTGTCACCTTGGCGGCAACCCCCAGCAACAGGAAGAATGCGCAGCTTCTGATCTCAGAATTCTCTTGGCAGCCCCTGCCGGTGGAAGAGCCCGGCTTATACATCGATGGCGTTTCAAGTTGTACCGATTTGAATGGCGCCGTCTGGGGCCACGTCATCGGCTTGGATTACTCACAGTATCAGGTCGAGATCACTATTCAGGTCGGCGGCGGGTGGTGGAGCAAACCCTATGCCGATCAGCCTTTCACCTGCATTGCCTCCAATGGGGCGTGGGCGTGCGATATCACCACCGGCGGCCAGGATCAAACCGCCACCAACATAGCGGTGTTCCTGGTTCCCAAAGGGACGCCGGCGCGGGTGGTTCTGGGCGATCCCACGCTGCCGACACAAGTCTACGCCGATGCGGTGGACCACAAGGAGGTGACACGCCCCTATCCTTGTCTGACCAGATAGTGTTCATCCGGAAACCCATGAGCAGGATTAACCAACCGTAGGGGCGGGCTTTACGCCCGCCCGCGATTGGCAATGATATCGGCACATTTCAGGAAGGGATAAACCCCAATGTCGGTGAAATAGCCGCTGGGTCTGTTCGTAGTGAGCGCTTCAGTGCTTTTCCTTGCCGCTGAAGCGGCTGATACAGACTCTACTGATTCCTAATTCACCAGCATTGGGGACCATATGGCCGGTGTGAGGACGTTCCGGTATGGCCCGGATAGTCTGCATCTCACGTATGGTGAAGATCGCCGCATAGCGGGGAGAATCCTCGGCAATGTATGCGATGTTGGCTTCCAGTTGTCTGGTGGCTTTGGGTAACCACCTTATTGGGAGAGCCATCTGGCAAGCCGCCTCCCAACTTCCTCGTTGGGAATACTCTCGCCACGATCCAACTGGGCAAGACCCTCGTCCATCTGTAGCTTGAAGAAAAGCTCCTCCATCACGTCTTCTATGGTAGCATCATCGGGCATTGTCATTACCAGTTCGATCACATGCGCCTTAGTCACCCTCATATTTGTCCCCTTAAAGATCATCTTCACCCTCTTCTCTTGCGTCCTCGTTCCAGAGCTTTAATATTCTAGCTTCACAGTCATATAAAATCTGTGGTTGTCTTCGTGCCAAATAATTTTCTGTTCGCGTACCAACTGAAGGATGCGCCTGCGGGAAGCACCAAACGAGTAATAACCCACGGATTGTAGAACCTATCTGAAAAGCAACTGTAGGTTTTCAAGACCTATGTTGTGGGCGAATGGCAAATGGCGCTTGGCAATAGGTAATCGTCCAAGATTGGGAGACCGACGCCGTTTCAGAAACCGCGTCGGTCTGGATGCCATGGACAAGTATTTCTTGCCTGAGGCTCATGCGGGAGTGCAAGTACGGAAACCACCTCAATGACTGCTACCGGTGGCATTCCCTTCTGTGATATAATGCTCTCACACCTGATCAAAGAGGAATTCGCATGATTTTTGCGCCCAAACTGACCATCCTTCCGCCGCCTTAACTCCGCTTGTGGCGGGAGCTTGATGCAACGCCCGATCATTTCACGCTCTACGGTGGGACGGCGCTGGCACTGCGGTTCGGACACCGGAGCTCGGTGGATTTCGATTTCTTCTCCAACCGGTCTTTTGACCCGGACGAGCTCGTTGAAGCGATCCCTTACCTTAAGGGGGCCGAGCGTGTGCTGGTTGCTCCCAAAACCCTGAAATGTCGCGTGGAGCGCGGCGGGCCCGTCTTGCTTTCATTCTTTGGCGGGCTTGGGCTTGGACAGGCTGCGCCGCGTGAGCTGGTGCAGGGCCGAGTGCTGTATGCAGCGTCGCTGCTTGACCTTGCCGGGACGAAGATTGCGGTGGTGCAGAAGCGAGCCGAGGCAAAGGACTATCTCGACATCGATGCGCTGATACAGCACGGCATCGACTTACCGATGGCGCTTGCAGCGGGGCAGATCATTTACGGGCGCAGTTTCAATCCTATGATTACGCTGAAGGCTCTAAGGGGGCGTCCAAAAATAAAAGGCCTTCTTTTACCACGAAGAACACGAAGGACACGAAGTGATTTCTTCGTGCTCTTCGTGTTCTTCGTGGTTCAAAAAAGGGTTGAAATGGGTGCAAGTTATTTTTGGACAGTTTCTAAGCTTCTTTGATGATCTGCCGACATTGCCCGCCGAGGTCAGGCAACGACTTCGGGCTGCTGTTGAGGCCGTCGATCCGACCAGGCTTCCCGTGCTCACGCCGTATGCCACCCGCAAAGAGGAAAACAAACATTCACCATGAAGCCCTTGCCTGCTACGCTCGAATTGCTGAACGTGGCCCGCCGCGTGGTTTGGTTCAAGGAGCCGGAGGCGGCGCTTGCCGATCCCGTGCATTTTCTTGCGCACGTCATGACCTATGGCACGATTGAAGATTTGAAGGCGCTTGCGGGCACAGTCGAGCAAGCGGAGTTGTGCGAGGTCTTGGACCATGCGCCGCCCGGCATCTTTGATCCGCGCTCCTGGGCCTACTGGAATCTGAAATGCGGAAGCGAGCCCGCGCCGTCCTTACCGACTCGGACCGGACTGCAATGAGTGAGCCCAAGCCCTTGACCGCAAGGCGCTCCGGATATGGTGCTGCCTGCTCCCCGGAGAAATGTTGTGACAGACTCAAGATGGCCGTATTCTAACACTCGGCGCCAAATAGACCTTCAATAAAATGGGCAGTTCTCACGGCGCCTGCCAGGTCAAGGCTCGGTCCATGAAAGGGTAGCCACGCTGCTTTCAAAGTCTCGTCGATGGTTTCGGAGAGTTTTTCGCCGCTCAAAGACCCGAGCATTTTAACCAATCCCAGGCTTTCGAGCTTCTTTGCGCGGAGAGTTTGTTCGCGGTTTTGGGGAAAGGGAAAGACGATGGCTTTGACGCCGGTGTTCAGAATATCCATGCAGGTATTGTACCCGGCCATGCTGATGGAAAGCTCGGCGGCCATGAGCTCGGCAAGGAAGTCGGGCGAGAAGGGGAGCAGAGTTGTGCGGAGGTCACGGGCTGCGAACTGCTGGAGGAATTCCTGGTCGGCTGCTTCCATGAAGGGCCCGACAAAAACCTTGAGCAGGAGGTTCGGGTCGGGCAGGGATTGCACCGCCAGAATGGCGGATGCAAGCAGGTCCACGCCCACCTTGCCGCCGCCGCTGCTGGCCACGATGACCTTTTGTCCCGGCTCTTTCTGGACAACAGGCAAAGGCCTGGTCACAAAGCCGGTGTAATGAACGGGAACGCGAATTTTATCCACCTGCGTAAAAGTCTCTTCCAGGGTAATCAGGCGCGGATCGGAATGGACCAGTAGCAGGTCATAGTAAGTGTTGAGAAGATCCAGGACCCATTTTTCATAGGCGGCCTGATTGGTCTTCTCAACGAGAATGTCCCTCAGACTGCAGACAACCCTGACCGGCATCCTGTTTTCACGGATCATCTGCAGGATCGGCATCAATTCGAAGCGGAACTGCCTGCGCCCGAAGGGGAAGAGTTCCGTCATGAAGGCCTGCGGGGCAAAATCCCGGAACGCCTCCATCAGGAGCTTTGCTCGTGCCGTTTTGATGTCTTCGAGGCTGCCCTGGCGCACCTCCATCGCTTTGAATTCGGCATCCATCATGAGGGGTGGAAGCAAAAATCTGCTGACGTGAGCCGGCGGATTGAATCCGAGAAGGGGATCGCCGCCCTCCACGAACATCACTTCGTGGCCATGCAAAGCCCGGGCGATTTCCATGCTTCGGAAGAAATGGCCAATGCCGAGGATATGTTGACTGTAAAGCATAATCTTCATGAGCGGATAACGTCCACGGGCTGAATCGCGGTTGCCCGTTGTGAAGGGTATATCCCGGCCAGGATGCCAACCCTAACCGACAATCACTAACCACTAACCACTAACCACTCCATCACCCCAGTCTCAAGCTGGTGACGATGTTCATGCGCGCGGCTCTGAACGCGGGTAGAATCCCGCCAGCCAGACCCATGACCACCGCAAAGGTCAGCGCATCGAGGGCTATGGACCGCGTCAACGTAAAGCGAAAGGACAAATCGGAAAACGTCTGCCAGTTCATGGTGGAAATCGTGAGTTGATCCATGAACGACGCCGCGAACAGTCCGAGCAGTCCCCCGATGAAGCCCAAAAAGAGCGACTCCATCAGGAACGCGCTGAGGATGGTTCGCCGTTTGAACCCCAGCGCGCGCAAGGTCCCAATTTCCGCGACCCGACTGGAAACTGCAGCATACATGGTGACCATGGAGCCGATGACGGCGCCGAGGCCGAAAATAAGCGTCAGAGTGATGCCGAGAATCCGAATGAAGCGGGCCATAAGGCGCGATTGAGCGGCATAGTATTCCGTTTCCCTCGAGGCTTCGACCGTCAGCCGCGGGTCTTTCATCACGCGCTCGCGCAGGGATGGGAAGGCAGAGGGGTCAGCCAGGCGGCCGATGACCGAAGAGTAGACCGGGCGGCGAAAGGAATTCATGACCAGGTTCGCGTCCCCCCAAATTTCCGATTCGAAGCCGTTCCCACCTGATTCCATGATGCCCACGATCGTCCACGGGCGCATGCCGAAGGTGATGGTTTCTCCGAGCCCACCTACAGCGAAACGACGGGCGATACTTTTCCCGATCACCACCTCCGCAGCCCCGGAACGGAAGCGACGCCCGGAACTGATCTGCAGTTGGGGCCTCAGAGCAAAGGAGTCTTCCGGATCTGCGCCGCGCACGGTGATGTTCGCGGCGCTTCGGTCACTGCGCCGGTTGAGTGAGATCAAGACCACGACTTCACGGGCAGCAAATCTCCGCCCTTCAGGAGTGGCTTCGATTTCGGGCTGACTTTCGAGGATCGCTGCCTCCTCTCGATCGAGGATGCTCTGCACTTCGGTTTCCGATGACCGGCGGATAAACATCACATTGTCCTTGCTGCCCGTGCTCACCAGTGTCCTTTCGAGGCCCATTGCCAGCATGAGCACCGCGGTAAAGACAAAGACCACCAGACCCATACCTCCGGCTGTAAGCATTGTGGTCAGGCGTCGCACCCAAAGATTGCGGTAACTGTATCGGGCGAGGATGAACATGCAGCGTCTCAGTGCCTGCGCGACTTTAAGATTTGGGTCAGTTGCTCACGATCTTTCACGGAAAAAATCTGCTGCGTGACCGCCGTTTTGGACGGCTTCGCTTCGAACCTTTCAAGCAACGATGCAAGGAGAGTCACCTTTCGCGGTCTCTTACCTTCCCCTGCAGACGCGCCCGCGCTCTTCGCTTCAACTGGGGCAACTTGTTCCGCTACCATTGCTTCCAGGCTCTGGTAGATATTCCTGAAGGTCTCGGCCCGCTCCAACTTGCCTGCCCTTTCCGCAATTTCCGCCAGGAGGCTGAAAGTCAGTCCATTCTTCCCAATTTCCCCCGCTGCTTCCATCAGCACCTTTTCTGCTTCGTCACTTTCGCCGAGCTCTTTCAGTGCCCATCCCAGCAGCACGCGCCCGCGAATATGCAGAGGATGAAAGGTCAGGCCCTGTCGGCAGATCCGCGCAGCTTCAGCCCACGACTTCTGCGAACAGAGCTCCTCGGCGAAACCCACGAAACCTTCGGAGCGTGGATCGAGCTCAAGTAATTTCTCATAATGTGTCATGACGTCCATGGGGTCCCTTCTTTTCCAATCTTAGCTTTAGGGTGAGGTCAGCGCGCTGCTGACTTTAAGGATATACCCCTGCCATGGTCAAGGAAGAAAAGCAATTTATTCACAACGTGAATTTCATCGTTCGTTATGAGCGTCGGGTCATGAGGGCTGGATGGGCGCAGTCTGCAGCGAGGACTGACGATGAACAGGCACTCTACAGGGTGGGCTGTGCCAGTCCTAATGGACTGGTTGTTTGCCTTGTAGGGAATCCGACAAGGCCTTGCGCAATTGCGTGGCCAGGTTATGGGCCTGCCTCAGCGGTTCGGGGATGCGGAACCGGCTGAGGCAGCGATGAATGAGGTCCCTCGAGCTTTCGAGGTCGCTCAGGTGTCCGGGCGAGATGTAGATGGGTTTGACGCCGTCTCGGGATCGAAACACCCAGCCCACCACCTCATCTCTGTGGCGCAGAGGAGTCGCGGAGCCCCGATGCAGCTCAAGTTCGTCGTGCTTGCCGCACAGGAGCTTCTTCGCACAGCCTACTGTGGGGATGTCGAGGCATAGCCCCAGGTGCGATGCCAGACCGACCCTTCGCGGGTGCGCGATCCCCTGGCCGTCGCACAGCAGCACCTCGGGCGGGCGCCGGAGCTTGCGGTGGGCCTCGAGCAGCGAGGGGACTTCCCGAAACGAGAGCAGGCCGGGAATGTAAGGGAAGGTGATGGGTGCGACCACGTGGGAGCTCTCGATGAGCGTGAGATCCGGCCACTGAAAGGTCACCATGGCCGCAACCAGTTGATTTGTCGCCGCAACATAGGCAATATCCGCCGCTCCCAAAATCTCGAAGGTCGCTGGGAGTGGCCGAAACCTCACACGCTCGGCAAGCTCTTTCTGTAAAGCTCTGGCTTCCACAGGCTGCAAGTCCCATCGATGCAGTTCAGGCATTTAACTAGCTCCCTCAAATAACCTTAATATTCTAGCCGAATCACCATGTCGAATATCCAGCAGTTCACGGTTCAATTGAATTGGCACAACTTTCGTGCTATGCTACTGCGACCTTTAAGAGTAAGGGAGAATGAGATGGGAAATATTACTTTGAAGATCGATGACGGGCTCCTGGAAAAGGCTCGCTCGTTGGCGTTGCAGCGAAAAACGTCCATCAGTGCCATCGTCAAGGCGAAATTGGAGGAATTCGTCTCCACCAACGTCAGGCGCGAAGCTACCCTGAGGAGCATCGAGGATTACTTTCTACGAAGCAAGGCCAAAATAGGCAAGAGAACCTGGAATCGAGATGAACTTCATGAGCGATAAGATTTTCCTCGATACCAATATCTTCATTTACGCCATAGACTCATCACCAATGATCATTGCGAAGAGGGATTTCGCCAGAAGGCTTGTGATGGAGCATGTCGAGAACGAATCAGGTGTCATCAGCATTCAGGTCCTTCAGGAGTTCTTTCAGGTGGCCACCCGAAAGATCGAAACGCCGATTTCAATAGAAGATGCTCTCCAATTCATGCAGTACATGTCCATTTTGGATACTGTCATCGCCGACCTTGACATGGTCGTTGCCGCCGTCCGCCTCCATCAGCGTTATTCCCTTTCTTTCTGGGACTCCCTCATTCTGCAGGCAGCCAAATCAGCAGGTTGTACCCAGGTGCTTTCCGAAGATCTTCAAAATGATTTTCGTATCGGCGGTCTTGTTGTAAGAAACCCTTTTCGTCTTTGAGCATCAGTTTCTGCGGTTTTACTGATGCTCAAGACGCTTGTTCAGGAGTCGCCGTAAAGACCTTATCCATTAACTGCACCGGGAAAAGCCACACGAGCGGCAGACAATGCATCCGCCCTCGTGTTCCACGGCCGCGCCGCAGTCGGGGCAGGCTCCCATGAGGCTCTGAACCGAAGTTATGTTGGCCTGAGCGTGATGGTTGAGGACGGTGGCAATCGCGTCCGAGCACGAGACGATCTGCTCCCCGTTCGCCCACATGGGCGATGGGCAGCGGATGCCCATCAGTTGCTTGATGATGGATTCAATCTTGACCCCGGAACGCAGCGCCAGAGAAATCAGGCGTCCCGTAGCTTCGATTTGCGAGTAGGCGCAACCGCCGGCCTTTCCCATCGACGCGAAGACTTCACAAAACCCGTGTTCGTCCCAGTTGACCGTTACGTAAAGTTTGCCGCAACCGGTATTGATCCGTTCCGTAATGCCGCTGGTCGTGTCCGGGCGGGGGCGCGGTTCAACCTGTGGATAATGGGGCTTGCGCTGGATGTTTAAGACCTGGGCGTCACGGCTGCCGTCCCGGTAGATCGTCAACCCTTTGCAGCCGAGGTCATAGGCCATGAGGTAAGCGTTGCGAACGTCCTCGGGAGTGGCGCTGAACGGGAAGTTGATGGTCTTGCTTACGGCATTGTCGGTGTATTTCTGAAAAGCCGCCTGGATGCGGATGTGCCATTCGGGGACGACATCGTGAGACACCACGAAAGTCCGGCGCACGTGCTCCGGGATTTCCCGCAAATCCTGAATGGTCCCTTTCTCCGCGATACGCTTCATGAGCTCTTCGGAATAAAAGCCCTCTGCCTTGGCCACTTCCTGAAAAAACGGATGGACCTCCAGCAGCTCCTGGTTATCCAATACCTTGCGCACGTAGCTGATGGCAAAAAGCGGCTCAATCCCGCTGGAACAGCCCGCGATGATGCTGATGGTCCCGGTCGGTGCAATCGTGGTGGTGGTGGCGTTCCGCAGATAGGGAGTATCGGGCCGATCATAAATGGAACCTTGGTAATTGGGAAAGTTTCCTCGCGCTTTGCCCAGATAAGCAGATGCCGCCCTGGATTCCTCCTGAATAAAAGCCATAACGGTTTCAGCCGTCTGCACCGCCTCCTCAGAATCGTAGGGAACGCCCAGCGCAATCAACAGATCGGCGAAGCCCATTACCCCGAGCCCAATCTTGCGGTTCGCCCGGGTCAGTTCCTCGATCTTGGGAAGCGGGTATTGATTGACTTCGATGACATTATCGAGGAAGTGGACACCGTCCCACACTACTTCCTTCAAATGCTCGTAATCGAGGTTTCCATCTTTGACCATGTGGGCGAGATTGATCGAGCCGAGATTGCAGGATTCATAAGGCAGCAGAGGCTGCTCGCCGCAGGGGTTGGTGCTCTCGATCCGACCCACGGCCGGGGTGGGATTGAAGTGGTTCATCACATCCAGGAAGATGAGTCCCGGTTCCCCATTTTTCCACGCGGACTGCACGATCTGGTCGAAAACTCTCTGCGCCGGGAGCCTCTTGGACTGATCTCCCGTGCGCGGATTGATCAGATCGTATTCAGCATCTTCTCTGACCGCCTTCATGAAGGCGTCGGTGGCCGCTACGGAAATGTTGAAGTTGGTCATGCGGTCATTGTCGGTCTTGCAGGTGATGAACTTTTCGATATCCGGGTGATCCACTCTGAGGATGCCCATGTTGGCGCCGCGGCGGGTGCCGCCCTGCTTGACGGTTTCCGTGGCCACATCGAAGACCGTCATGAAGGAAACCGGGCCGCTGGCCACGCCCTGGGTGGTCAGGACCTGGTCGTTTTCCGGTCTGATGCGGGAAAAGGAAAAACCGGTGCCGCCTCCACTCTTGTGGATCATTGCCGCGTGCTTGATGGCATCGAAAATGCTGTCGATGGAATCCTCAACGGGCAGGACAAAACAAGCCGAAAGCTGGCCCAACGGGCGCCCCGCGTTCATGAGGGTCGGGGAATTGGGGATAAAGTCGAGCGAAGTCATCAGCCGATGGAATTTTCGAGCCGTTTCCTCGACCTGTTCAGGCCCTTCATATGAACCATCGCCCTCGGCAATCGCCCGCGCCACCCGCCAAAACAATTCTTCAGGGGTTTCGATGGGGTCGTTGTTCTCGTCCTTCTTGAGATAGCGCTTCTTGAGGACCACCAAAGCATTGCCTGACAAACCCATAACAGGTCCTGCTTTTTCTCGAACAGGTCCGGTTTTCTCTCGCTTTTTACGATTCACTTCTGAGGCCATAAATCGCTCTTGATGTTGTAAAATTTGAGAATCTTCCACATATTCATATTCGCTCATATTAATTTTATCTCATTTGTTTTATTTGCAATAATTGTTT
>JADGQM010000410.1 GCA_017881795.1 Syntrophobacteraceae bacterium | reverse complement strand
GAGGGAGTCGATGAAGTTGTTGACTTTTATGATACTGAAAACGCCGTCTCCCCGGAAGATTTGGCAGCCATGGAACAGTGCCGGGCGGAAGTCGGACAGCAGTTCTGCCGGCGCTGCGAATACTGCCAGCCATGTCCTCACGGCGTTATGATCACCCCGTCCATGATCTACCCGGTAATCGCCCACCGGATGTCTCCCGGCATCGCCGCCCGCTTCTCGGCAAAAGCCATGGAGTCGGTCGCCAACTGCATCGAGTGCGGAGAATGCCTGGAACGCTGCCCCTACGGCCTGCCCATTCCGGAAATGATTAGAAAACATTATGCGATGTTTGAGGAACACCTTGCCGGCACAAAGTGAAAATCAGGCCAGGTTGGTTCCCGGGTTGACGCCGGATAGGTTTTTGCTTAATCGCTTGGGAAATGAACTCGTGGACAAGGAGGGATTATGCGTCGCTTTTGCTCAGTGCTTTTGGGGATTTTAATGATCGTCGGGCTCTCTGCTCTGACTTGGGCGGCAAGCGAGGAGGCTGCGAAGCTCCGGAACAAGAACGCTTTGTCCGAGTACTCCCCGCCCGAGACTTTTCTTTCGGGGAACTTTGTGGCCGATGAGGTCGAACCGGCGTACATCTTCGGCAAAGTGAAAGACTTCGTCAAGTCGCGTTCCTGCGCGACTGCCTGGCTGATCGAAGAGGGCGAACGAAAGCGGGTCGCCGCGTGGGATAAGCAATCCGGTCCCATGGAATATACCCTGTATCTGGAGGAGGACTGCCCGGGGAAAGTCGCCTTTTATGTATTCGTCGACAGGTCCCAGGCCGATGTCGCCCAATGGATGCAGTGGCGGCAGCAATTCCACAAGAGCAAGGCCGAGCCGCAATACGGTGCCGCCAAGGTGGGTTTCGAACAGGCTGCCGCAAATGGTTTCCCTGTAGACGCCGAACTGCGCTTTCTGGAAATCAACGGCGATCTGTCCCTGAAAAAGCCCGAGGATGTCTTGGTCGGCGAACTGAAGTTTCAACCGATCTACGACCTCAAGCAGGGCAAGGCGATAACCAAATAGTTTTCATGGTGGGGCAACAGCCTGAACCTTTATGTCTTTGGAGGATGCTCATATGGCAGAGATGGAAAAACAAAACAGGTTAACGCGCCGCGACTTTCTCAAGACGGTCGGACTCGGCGGAATGGCGGCTACGAGCCTCGAGGTGGCCAGGGCCGTAGCGGGCACGGACCAGGGTGAGAGCAAAGCGCCAACCCTACCCAGGCGGAAGCTGGGGAAAACCGGAGTCGAGGTGTCCATCCTATCGCTGGGCGGGATGTTTGACACGGTCAACAACCAGTTGATGCTCAGGCAGGCCTACAACTGGGGAGTGACCTATTGGGATACCGCCGAAGGCTACGGCAATGGACTCAGCGAAGAAGGTATCGGCCGCTTTTTCACCCGCAACCCCGATGCCCGGAAGGACATTTTCCTGGTGACCAAAACCCGGCCCGGTGCACCCGAAAAGATGACCGCCAGCCTTGAGACGTCCTTGAAGAAGCTGAACACGAACACCGTGGACCTGTTTTTATGCCACGGCATCACTGCGGTGACGGAGATCGGCGATCCGATCAAGGATTGGGCGGCGCAGATGAAAAAGGAGGGCAAGATTAAATTCTTCGGGTTCAGCACCCATACGAACATGGAGGATTGCCTGCTGGCTGCGGCCAAGTTGAACTGGATCGATGTGATCATGTTTACCTACAACTTCCGCCTCATGGACACTCCGAAAATGAAAGAGGCTCTCGCGGCCTGCGTCGCTTCCGGCATTGGCCTGGTCGCGATGAAGACCCAGGGAGGCGGACCGGTCAAGACCGACAGTGAGGCCGAATTGGCAATGGCCGGGAGATTCCTCGAACGCGGCTTCACCGACAAGCAGGCCAAGCTCAAGGCGGTATGGGAGAATCCGAACATCTCCTGCATCTGCTCCCAGATGCCCAGTCTCACCATCCTGTCAACCAACGTGGCCGCTGCCCGGGATCTCACGAAGATGGGCCGCAACGACCTCGAACTGCTCGACAGGTTCGCCATGGAGACCTGCTCGGGGTATTGCGCCGGCTGCGGCCACATCTGTCAGGAAGCCGCAGGCGGAACCGTTCCGGTGAGCGACGTGATGCGCTGCCTCATGTACTACCGGGATTACGGCGACCGCGATTTGGCGCGGGAAGTCTATGCCGGCCTCTCCGAAGAGGCCCGGGCAAGACTGACCGAAGTGGACTATGCAAAGGCTGAGCGAGCGTGCCCCCAGGGATTGGCCATCGCCGAACTCATGCGCGAAGCCTCCCGCTTGCTGGCCTGAAGATGGTCTGATCCCGGCTGGGGAACTGTCTCACCGCAGAGACGCAGAGAGCGCGGAGAAAACCTTTCAAGAGTCTCTACGCGAACGCTGTGCTACGTTGTGTCAAGTTCTCTACAGGAAAACAAGAATTCAACACGAAGATCACGAAGAACACACGAAGGCCACGAAGTGGCAGGAATCTTCTGAGAAAATTCTTCGTGCTCTTCGTGTCCTTCGTGGTTAAAAAAATTCTTTGGCTGAGGAATCAAGGCCGCGCTGTTTCTCCACGGTAAAAAATCATCTCGATGTGCTGTTGCGGGGCACTTTTAGCATAATGATGAGCCCGGTGATAAAGAAGAATTCAAGGGACACAATGGCGATGCGGGGGTTATGGGTCTGCTGCGAGATGACCCCGTAAAGCAGCGGCCCGAAGATTGCCGCCACTTTTGTGCCAAACGTCATGAACCCAAAGAATTCACCCTGCTTTTCCGCCGGAGATTCGCGCGCCACGAAGCTCCGCGCGGTCGCCTGCGTCCCCCCGAGAACCAGCCCTGCGCATACTGAAATCACATAAAATGCTGCCGTGCTGGAGAAGGCGAAGATTCCCAGGAGCGCCACAATCCATACCAGGATAGTCAGAATCACCGTCTGCAGGGCGCCGATCCGTCTGGCGATAAATCCCGAGGCCACCGAACCGGCGGCGGCGGAGAGCTGAATCAACATGAGCAGCATAACGTTCTGCCGCACGCTGAAATGGAGGGTGTCCACGGTATAGGACGAGAAGAAGACAATGATGGTCGACATCGCATCGCTGACAAAGAAATAGCCGAGGAGAAAGACGAAAACGGTCCGGAACGAACGAATCTCTTTAAACGTCGCCAGGAGCCGGAGAAAGCCGTCCCGCATGGAGCCGCCCGCAGTGCGGTCAGGGTCCCGGAAATCTCGAAGCATCACGAATGACGGCAGCGCAAAGACGGTGTACATGGCGCCCGCGACCAGGATAATCGCTTTTCCCCCGGCAACGCTCGGCACCATGAATGCCATGCAGAGCAGCGCCACAAGGCCGCCAATGTATCCCATTCCCCAGCCAATGCCTGAGGTCTTCTCGATCGCTTCGACGCGAACAATCTCGGGGAGGAAGGCATTGTAAAAGGTCATGGCGATGGTGTAGCCGGCATAGCCGATGACCACCAGGAGCATTGCCGGGAGCACCCGGCCCGGCCCGGTGAAGTAGAGAAGAATCGTGCTGATGATGGATAACCCCGCTGCCGCAACGAGGAAGGGTTTCTTCTTTCGCCGCAAGTCAGCCATGGCTCCCAGGAAAGGTGAGAGCACGACCGAAAGCAGCATAGCGGTCGAAACCGCGA
>JADGQM010000409.1 GCA_017881795.1 Syntrophobacteraceae bacterium | reverse complement strand
AGTTAATGAAATACTGACCATGCACATGGGACCTGATTTTATTCTCGTGAATGTCAGCGTCGATTTTGTGGACCCCATCCTGGCGACGGAGGTTGAAGTCACCGTTGCCGGATTGGACAGGGCGATCAAACGAGCCTACCCACAGGTTCAACGGGTATTTGTCGAAGTGGAGACGTGGCGCGCAAAGGATTCCGGCCAGGGATAATGCTGTTGACACGACACTAGACGGTAGGTCGCGTTGAGCGGTGGCGAAACGCGACATGATTATGAACGATTACAACGGAGGAATCGACAATGCCCGCATCCCCTGTTAAATCGGAGTCCCGTTTCTGGCAACTTCCCGTTACGGCGCTCATGGAGCAACTGGGTTCCAGCCCTGAGGGGCTGAGCAGCGCGGAGGCCGCTCTCCGCCTGGCCCAATTCGGCCCCAACCTGATCCATGCCGAGCGAAAGCGGGCCTTGATCCTTCAGTTTCTGGCCAAGTTCCGCAATCCCCTGGTCATCATTCTCCTCGTTGCCAGCGCTCTCTCAGCCTTCACGGGAGATGTCGCCAGCTTTTTCATCATCAGCACCATCGTCCTCATCAGCGTGACCCTCGATTTCGTCCAGGAATACCGGGCCGGACAGGCGGCGGAACATCTCCGCCAGTCGGTGGCGGTGCGCGGGAAGGTGCTGCGGGAAGGCAAAGCCCTTGAGATACCTCTCGCCGACATGGTGCCCGGCGATATCGCAATCCTGGCCGCCGGCAATCTGGTTCCCTGTGACGGGCGCGTGCTTGAGGCAAAGGACTTTTTCGTCAACCAGGCCCTGCTGACCGGCGAACCGTTTCCGGTGGAGAAGGCTCCCGGTGAATTGCCTGGAGAGCCCGATATCCTCGCGGCCGGCAACACCGTGCTTTTGGGGACATCGGTGATCAGCGGCACGGCAAAAGTGCTGATGTGCCGCACCGGGCAGAATACGGAGCTCGGTGAAATTGCCGATACGCTTCTTGCCAAGGCCCCGCCCACTGCTTTTGAGCAGGGGACGCAACGTTTCGGCTACCTCATCATGCGCATGACGGTCCTCCTCGTCTTGTTTGTTCTCCTGATCAACGCCTTCTTTCACCGCCCATGGCTGGAATCGTTCCTGTTTGCCGTGGCCCTGGCGGTGGGACTGACGCCCGAGCTTCTCCCCATGGTGGTCTCCGTGACCCTGTCACGGGGGGCGCAGCGCATGGCGGCCAATAAGGTGATCGTCAAGCGGCTGGCCTCGATCCATAACCTGGGGAGCATGGATGTATTCTGCACCGACAAGACGGGCACCCTGACCGAGGCCCGCATCCATCTGGAACGCCACATGGACCCCCTTGGACGGGAGAGCGACCGGGTCCTGAACCTGGCCTATTTCAACAGTTTCTTTGAAACGGGATTGAAAAGCCCCCTGGATGACGCCATCCTTGAGCACCAGGAAATCGACGTAACGGGCTGGCGCAAGATCGATGAGGTGCCGTTCGACTTCGAACGCCGCCGGGTTTCGGTGCTCCTTGAAAACGGTGCGACCAGGCTGCTCGTCGTCAA
Organism: Syntrophobacteraceae bacterium; assembly: GCA_017881795.1. Lineage (GTDB taxonomy): Bacteria > Desulfobacterota > Syntrophobacteria > Syntrophobacterales > Syntrophobacteraceae > JADGQM01. The sequence goes on along the minus strand of JADGQM010000409.1, from coordinate 2,131 downwards.
AGGGGCGCCCGAAGATATCCTGCGCCTGTCGGTCAGCTATGAGGCGGATGGAGAGGCAGACCTGCGTCCCCTGGATGAGGCGGCGCTTGGCAGCGTCAAGGCTCAGTTTGAGGGACTGAGTAAAGAAGGCTTCCGCGTACTGGGGATCGCTTCGCGAAAGGTGGGAATGGATCACCCCCATGCCGTGGTGGGCGATGAATCGGAGCTGGTCTTTGCGGGTTTCGCCGCCTTCCTCGATCCGCCCAAGGAGAGCGCCAAAGAGGCTTTGGCCAGCCTTGCCGCCGACCGGGTCGAAGTCAAGATCCTAACCGGCGACAATGAACTGGTGGCGCAGCATGTCTTCGCTCAACTTGGCCTTCCCGTAAGCGGGGTGCTCATCGGCGCCGAGCTGCAGCAGATGGATGATCAGGCCCTGTCGGCGAGGGTGGAGCAGGTGAACCTCTTCTGTCGCGTTACGCCGGCCCAGAAAAACCGCGTCATCCTTGCCTTGAAACGGCGCGGCCATGTGGTGGGGTATCTCGGCGACGGCATCAACGATGCTCCATCGCTCCATTCGGCTGATGTCAGCATTTCCGTGGACAGTGCCGTGGATGTGGCGAAAGCTGCAGCGGACATGATCCTTATGGAACGCGACCTGAAGGTCCTCCATGCCGGCGTCATTGAAGGACGGCGCACCTTCGGGAATATCATGAAATACATCATGATGGGCACCAGTTCCAATTTCGGAAACATGTTCAGCATGGCCGGGGCCTCGCTTTTTCTCCCCTTCCTGCCCATGCTGCCGGTGCAGATTCTGCTGAACAATCTCCTCTACGACATATCGGAGCTACCCATCCCCCTTGACCGTGTGGATGACGATTACTTGAGCCGCCCCCGGCACTGGGACATGAACTACATCCGCAACTTCATGCTGGTTATCGGCCCGGTCAGCTCAGTTTTCGACTTCCTCACCTTTTACATCATGCTGGCGGTTTTCCATGCGGGGGAGGCGCTGTTCCATACCGGCTGGTTCATCGAGTCCATGGCCACACAAGTGCTGGTCATCTTCATCATCCGCACCCGCAAAAACCCCTTCAAAAGCCGACCCAACCCCTGGCTGATCGCCTGCTCACTGACGGTTGTGGCGGTTGCCGTTCTTCTGCCGTTTACCCCTGCGGCAGTTCACCTCGGGTTTGTGGCGCCCCCGGCTTTCTTTTTCCTGGTATTGGCCGCAATGCTGCTGGCCTACCTGTTGGCGGTGGAAGGGATGAAACGGTGGTTCTTCCGACGCTTTGCCGCGGAGTAATCAAAAGCCGCTGATCGGCCGTAAAGTGAGACTACCGTGGGCTGGAACCGAAGTCGCACCGGTGAATAGGCGGCGGCCAGGGGAATTCTCATTGATGCAGTGTGTGGGGGGAGTGATCGTCCATGCTGTGGAATTAAGCCGATCGGTTCGGGCGGGCATAAAGCCCGCCCCTCCGTCAATCGTTGTTTCATGCTGTAGGGGCGGGGTTCATCCCCGCCCGCTATGATCGGACGAGACCGCTAATTCAGCAGCATTGGGAGTGATCGTACGGGACAAATTTGAAGGAGAGATCATGAGCAAACGAACACGTGTCAGTCACCCGATTTACGGTCTTCTGCCCACGGACGTCGAAGGGTTCGATTCCTTGGCAGAGCTGGCCCTGGATCTGCGCTGGTCGTGGAATCATTGCGCCGACGAAGTGTGGCGACAGCTTGATCCAGCGCTGTGGGAGCTCACCCAAAACCCGTGGGTCGTGTTGCAGACGGTTTCGCGGGAGCAGATCGAACGCATGTCAGCCGATCCTGCATTCCGCAAGAGGGTGGATGTTCTCGTACAAACCAGACGCCAGGAGGCGAAGGCTTCCACGTGGTTTCAGCAAACATACTCCCAATCTCCATTAACCTGCGTCGCTTATTTCAGCATGGAGTTCATGCTGAGCGAGGCTCTCCCGATCTATTCGGGAGGACTTGGCAATGTGGCCGGCGATCAGCTGAAAGCCGCCAGCGATCTGGGCGTGCCCGTAGTCGGCGTGGGGCTGCTCTACCAGCAAGGTTATTTTCGCCAGGTGATTGACAAGGACGGAGCGCAACAGGCCCTCTTCCCGTATAACGACCCCGGACAGTTGCC
>JADGQM010000110.1 GCA_017881795.1 Syntrophobacteraceae bacterium | reverse complement strand
TCCTTCGACCAGGCCGGTGACTGTCGCATTTGTTGCAGTCGAACCGGCAACCGAAACCGTATTGCAGTAAACACCGCACGCCAATCCGTAATAAATCTTGTAGCCAGCGACGTCCGTGGAAATGCTCGGGTTCCAAGCCAGCGTCACACTGCCTGTGGCAAATGAGGTAAATGGCGTCATCGCAACGCAGACCCCAATCGCCAAAAGAACAAGAACTGCGCGTCTAAACCAAACCGGCACTGTCAACTGATACATCACATCTGGAGCGATGCATAGGGCGTGCCAAAGTGGTGACAAAAAAAGGCAATTCCAAACTGGAGAACCTGAATGGCAGATCCGCGAAGTTTTGCAGCGATTGTAAGGGTTTTCCCTATGGTTGGCCAAACAGGCAGTTTTCCCCGTCTTTTTCCATTGATGTTGTCTGTCTCAAATCCAATCGTGATGAGACGGTCTTTGGACAAGTTCTGTCTTGAAAAAGGACAGTCTCGAAATGGTTGTTTTCTGATCCTCCTTTCCACCGATCTGGTCTTTGATGGCATGCGTGGAAACTACCGCGAAGAGGATGATCCTCACCCAATCAGCGTCTACGGGTGGACTAAACTGGCCGCCGAATTGGCCGTACGCAACGTCAAATCACCCTGTGCCATCATCCGTACCTCGCTGGTTTACGGCAGGAGCCCGGGAGGTGATCGTGGTGCTGATGAGAGGCTGGTTGCGAGCTGGAAAGGGGGAAAGAGGACTCTCCTTTTTGTGGACGAATACCGCAACCCTACAGCAGTTGGCGAACTGGCGCAGGTGATCACGGAGATAGTCCACCGTCGCGTGACTGGCATATGGCATGTTGCCGGCGCCGAGTGCGTCAGTCGTTTTGAGCTGGGGGCCAGGGTTGCCTCGGTGCTTGGTTACTCTGAAAGCATGCTGATTCCTCGCACCATCGATGAAGGTGATTGCACCCCGCCGCGCGCGCGAAACAGTACCTTGAACATCGACAAAATCCGGCGCCTGTTGGACTTTCCCTTCGCAGCCATCGTGACAAACCTGCGCCATGAATATGGACAATGAAATCCTCAGAGGAGTTCAGAGATGTTAAGAGCTAAGGATATCATGAAGAGAGATCTGCTCACCGTATCACCGGATACTCGTGTCACCGAGGCAGCGAAGCTGTTGCTTGAAAAGCACATCAATGGTCTTCTCGTTGTGGATGAGAATGGCCGTCTCGTGGGGATCCTGTGCCAGAGCGATCTGGTTGCTCAGCAGATGAGGATGCCCGTGCCGTCAGTCTTCAACCTTCTGGATGGCTTGATTCCCATCGGTTCGCCGGCAAGCCTCGAAAAGGAGGTGAGGAAAATAGCCGCCATCAAAGTTGCCGAGGCCATGACCACCAATCCCATCACCGTGAACCCGGAAACCGGCCTGGAGGAAATCGCCACGCTGATGGTAAGCAAGAGCTTCCACACCCTGCCGGTTCTGGAACAGGGGAAGCTGGTTGGAATAATAGGAAAAGAGGATGTGCTGCGAACCCTGATTGGTCATGATCGGCTCTAAGTTGGCGCCTCTTCTCGGAATGGGGGATTGTTCCGTCAAAAGATTTCTTTGACGGCACGCATCAGGCCCTCTTCGTCAGGGATGTAAAATCGCTCCAAAGGTGGACTGACGGGCACTGGGATATCCGGGCCGGTGACCCGCCTGAACGGAGCTTTGAGAGACGAGAAGGCTTCTTCCGTCACCACGGCGCAAACTTCCCCGGCAAAGCCTCCGGTTCGGGTCGCTTCGTGGAGCACAACCAGGCGACCCGTCTTGCGCACTGAGGAGAGCAGGGTCTCCTTATCAAGCGGCGCGAGAGTTCGAAGGTCCAACACCTCCACTTCGATTCCCTCTGCGGCCAACTGCTCCGCTGCGCGCAAGGCGACCCCGAGCATCTTGGACCATGTCACCACGGTCACATCAGCACCCTTGCGCTTTATGTCAGCCTTGCCGATGGGAATCAGGACCTCCTCTTCAGGAACCGGTCCGGGAACAAAATAAAGAATCATGTCTTCGATGAAGATGACGGGATTATCGTCGCGGATGGCTGATTTGAGAAGCCCCTTGGCATCTGCTGGAGTTGCGGGCATCACCACCTTGAGCCCTGGACAATGCGTCATCCAGGCTTCCAGATTGTGTGAGTGTTGACATCCTGCACCAAACCCTGCGCCGCTCTTGATTCGGATAACCAGAGGAAAGGTGGATTTTCCTCCTGAAAGGTAGCGCAGCTTAGCGGCGTGGTTGACGATCATATCTGAGGCAAGGGTAAGGAAGGGGTTGAACATGATCTCCACGACTGGTCTCAATCCCAAGACTGCAGATCCGACAGCCAGTCCCGCGATGGCGGCCTCGGAAACCGGGGTGTCCTTTACCCGTTGGGGGCCGAATTCGTTCAGCAGGCCCGCGGTGGGAAGAAGCGGATTGTCGTGGATGCTCACCCCGACCCCTTCACCTGCTACGAACACGTTGGGATCTCGCAACATTTCTTCCTGCAGGGCCTGTTTTACCGCCTGCCCCATTCCCAATTGCTGCATGGCATTATCCTTTCCGCCTGAATCAAAACGGGTCAGAATCTTTATCAGAACACAAATATATCTTCCAGAGCCGCTTTCGGCTCAGGATAGGGGCTCTGCTCTGCAAACCGGATAGCCTCCTCCACCATTCCATCGACCTCGGTTTGCATTCGCTGCAGTTCTTCTTCGGTAATGAGCCCCTCAGAGAGCATGTCGACACTCAATCGCGGAATGGGGCATTTTTCTTTCCAGGCCGCAATCTCTTCCTTGGGCTGATAGTGCTGATGATCGATTTCTCCATGACCCCGGCAGCGGTAGGTCTTGCACTCGATGAGGGTCGGGCCGCGCCCTGCAACGGCACGCTCCCTGGCCTTGAGAACAGCCTCATAAATCGCCACGGCATCATTGCCATCAACCACCTCGCCGGGCATCGCATAGCCGGCGGCCCGGTCGGCAATGTTTGGCACCCTGGTGTGTTCTTCAAAGCGTTGAGCTCCCGCGTACACGTTGTTTTCGCATACGAAAATGACCGGGAGATCCCACAGGGCGGCCAGATTCAGCGCTTCATGGAACGATCCCTCATCGGCCGCGCCATCCCCAAAAAAACAGACGGTCGCGCTTTTTTCATTTTTGTACTTTTGAGCGAAGGCAACCCCAACTGATATGGGAAGACCAGCTCCGACCACGGTCGTCGTGCACAGCGCATTGACCTCAGGAACGGCCAGGTGCAGCGTGCCGCTCTTTCCCTTGTTGCAGCCCGTAGCCTTGCCGTAGATTTCCGCCATAAGAGCCCTGGCATCGGCCCCTTTGGCGAGAAGATGGCTATGACTACGGTGGTTGGGGATGATCACGTCTTCCGGACGCAAAGCGGCGCAAGCTCCGGAGCCTACCGCTTCCTGGCCGGTGCACAAGATCATCATTCCAGGGATTTTTCCTTGAATTTTGCAGAGTTCTACAAGCGACTCTTCAAATCGGCGAGTGAGGAGCATTGAGCGGAGCATTTCAAACTTCTTCTCTTTTGAGACCTGCATGCATTCTCCTTATCATCGTTTGGACTTGGACAGTCTTCATCGCTCCAAGACAAGCATCCTATGAAGCGTATGGTGCCCAAGCAACTTTGAATACTTGGAGGCCGTCAAATTGTTCTTGTCTACAGCATTTTTGTTTGCCCCATAACGCAGCAGCGTCAACACGACATCTCTGTTGTTATGAATAGCTGCAATCATAATGGGCGTTCTACCATATTTGTCCCTCGCTTCAGTATCAGCCCCATTGCGGACAAGCAGGTCCACAAGCCTTGCATCATTGACTCTTGCGGCGTGGAGCAGGGCGGTCTGACCACTCTCATCCGTTTCGTTGATTCTGGCGCCATTTAATAAGAGCAGGCGGATAACGTCGACGTTCCCGCCTGTGGCAGCGGCAATCAGAGCGGTTGCTCCCTGATTCGTAAACTTCAGGGTCCGTGAACTTTCTTTTTGGTTTACAAGGGCCCCGGCCGAGAGCAGGTCCTCCACTAAATCCAAATGACCGGCCCAAGACGCTTGCATAAGAGCGGTCATTCCACTGAGATCGGGTGCATTAACATCGGCCCCTTGCGCGAGTAATGCATCGAGCAGCTCTTGATTCCCCTGGAGGGCTGCATGCATTAAGGGAGTCATTCCTTCCGCATCCCTGGCATCTATCCCTGCACCTTGCTGGATAAAAGCAAACGCTTGAGCAATCTGGCCATTTTTTACGGCGAAGAACAGTTGGGAATTGAGCCAAGCCTGGCGTTGATCTTTGCCCGAACTTCCCATGGCTTCCGCCCCTCCATGCTGCGGAACGGTCAGAGAGTTCATCCCCTCGCTGCGTGCTGTCTGGCTGCTCGCATCTGTAAGGAGTGCGCAGAGCACTATGCACTGCAAACAGAGGATTTTGAACTGGAGCGATCGGATACTCATTGTCATGCCTCCTCGGGATATTCAAGAGCGTCAAAGTTTAACCATGCCATGGCTTCCGCCACAAGGACTTTCATTTGCATTTCGTGTATACCACGAAAAAATCCATTTTGCAGCCCGCAGTGGATATCACAGAAGCCAGAGAACCTTGGAGTTTCCATGTCCAATTTTCGATTTCTCTATCGGGGTTTCCGACAGCCAGAATCAGGAATTTCGCCTTCGATAATCAGGGATTCCCGGCTAGACAGGGTCTTGGCTGAGGAATATGTATGCACCCGACGATTTCATTAACACTCTCAGAGGGGCGAACGTTAAGGAATTATGGAAAAGGAGTTGAGGATGAAGAAAAGACTGCTATCGATTTTGGTTGCAATTCTGTTTACGGCAGGGACGTTTGCGCTTCCTCTTAGCGCCTCCGCCCAGGGAACCTCAGGGCAGATGACGGAGGAAGGCGCGGCAAAAAAGAGCACGCCAAAAAAGAGCACAACAAAAAAAAGCAAAAAACAAACGACATCCAAGAAACCCAGTTCAACCAAGAAAAGCAAGAGCAAAAAAAGCCCGGAACAGCAAGCCTAGCCCAAAGAGCTCACCATCGCCCCTTTCGAGAGCCACCGTTCAAAACAGTTTGGGCGCCAGGATTTCTCTTCGCTGGCGCCCAAAATATGAAATGACAGCACGAAAGCGGTTTCTCTACTCGCCAAAGTCAATGATCATATCGGCTTCATTGCCGCATACTGTGCACACCCTGGTTTGCTTTTCTTTCTTCTTGACCACTTTGGGCGCAACTTCAACCTCGACAAGTTCACAGGTCACGGTCATTTCTGCCTCATTACCACACTTTTCACAGTGACAAACTTCCCTTTTTTCCGTCATCGTTCCTTCTCCTCTCGATTTCTAGCTAACGTTCGTGAATACTCAGATTAAATGCATCGACCACAGGCACATTATAATAATCTTCGCGTGAAATCAAATGGGAACTTTGAGACTTTGAGATCAGATGTTTCTCGGCAGCGACTCCGTCTTAACCACAACCAAAGTTATGTCGTCCTGTTGCGGTGCTGTTCGACGGAATTCGGTAAGCGCATCGGTTATTGTCTGCAGGATTTCCCGGGCTGAAGCGTTTTGGCGCGCCCGGATGAGCTCGCGCAGGCGCTCCTTACCAAACATCTCCACTTGCTCGTTCTCGGCTTCCCAGATGCCGTCGGTGCCAATGACAATGATCTGTCCATCATCCCAGCCGACATATTCGTATTCATGAAAAACGAGGGTTTCATCAATCCCGAGGGCGATGCCGCTGCCACGCAGTTCGCTGAAGGAGTCGGCTTCGGTGTCATAGACGATCGCCGGGTCGTGGCCTGCCCTCACCCAATTTATTTTCCCCTTGGCACGGTCCGCAAGCATGAAAAAGAGGGTCATGAAGCTTGCCGTCTGAGATGTATCGAAGCAGAGCAGGCGATTGACGTCCGTGATTACCTCGGCGAGCGTACCCGGTTGCGTTACCCGGCTTCGCAACAGTGACCGCACGGTGGCCATGATCAAGGCCGCAGCAATACCATGGCCGGCGACGTCACCTACGACCACACCAATACGTCCGTCGAGTTCGGAAAATTCCAGAAAATCGAAATAGTCACCTCCCGTTTCGTCACAGTAAATGCTCCTTCCGGCAATATCCAAGCCTTCGATTTGTGGAGCGTTCTGTGGGAGGAGGCTCTGCTGCACCTGCATCGCCAGGTCGAGCGCCTCTTTCAACCTGATGCGCTCTTCGAGTTGCAGGGCCATGGTGTTGAAGCTCTCGATCAACTGCCCCACCTCGTCCTGCGTACGCGCCGGCAAGAGCGGAGTGTGAGCGCCAGTAGCAATGTTTTCAGCGGCTCTCGCAACCGCCTTTATGGAGGATACCGTGCGTCCGGTGACCAAACGCATGAGCACCAGGATGAAGAGGATAAAAACTGCTCCACCAGCAAGGAAATAATTTCGAAAACGGATTATGGGAGCGAGGATTTCCCTGCCGGGTGCGATTACAACAAGAGTCCACGGTGCCTCGCCCAGTCTATAAAAACCGCTTACCTCAGCCGGAGGGTGACCATGGCCGCTCAACGTTCCGAAAGGCTTCTGCTGCATGGCCTTTATGGTCGCCAATTCCAGAGGATTACCCGAACTTCCCAGGTGTTTGCGCTGCTCGGGGTTATTGCAGAAGAGCACCTTTCCTGTTTGATCAACGAGAAATGCTTTATCAGTCTGCCACCATTTGGAGGATTTGATGTCTTCAACCAGGTAGTCAAAGCGAATGGCCACTTCGAGCTTGCCAAGAATCTCGCCGTCCTCTCTCGTAAGGTCCGCAATCAATGAAACCGTCTCGTGTTCTGCCAGAGAATCATAACGCGGAGACGTAATCTCGACGGGCGCTATCCTTCTGAGATGCATACCGACTCTGCCGCCACCCATGCCCATACCGCGCCGGCCCTGGCTCTGGGAAAGGTTGCGGCCCTCAGAGAGAGGAGGGGAGATGCTTTGATCCAACCAGTCCACATTGACATGCGCCACTCCATCCATCGCTTTCAGACGCTCCACCAGTTGTTCCCGTGCGGTGTCCGGATAACCGTCCCCGGCGGCGTAAAGATACATCTGCAGCCATTCCTTGGGGTGGCTCAAACGCATGTCGATCGTATGGGCGGCCTGTCCCAACTTGAGAATAACAACTTGACGCCATTCTTTGAGCAGGCTCTCCCTCGCGAAAGCGAAGCCAAGGAAAATCATGGCAAACAGCAAAATCGCTACGGGGAGCAACAGAAAGATTGCCAGACGCTGCTGCAGACTCTTGATCCTGATCATGATTTTACTCCATAAACTTGTCGCAATGTGCCTTGGGGCACTCCGCGTGAACCCCCTTGATGAGCAAAGCGGTTTCTCCTGTTGACTCAGGTTTGGCAACCGGCTATTAAACGTGGACGCGATCGAAACAGCGCGATAACGGCCTCGTGGGAAATTCTTGCTTTAACCTCCACGGCGAGGGCAGGGTGTCTCGGTAGCTGAGCATTGCTGTGAGTGATATCTAAACTATATCATTCTAAAATAACGGGTGGGAACAAATCAAGATGAAGCGAAAGCGTATTGAGGTGAGATGGCATGGGCGTGGTGGGCAGGGAGCTGTCACTGCGGCAATGATCCTGGCAGAAGCAGCTTACTATGAAGGATATAAAGGGGTCACGGCAGCCCCCTTTTTCGGGGCGGAACGAAGAGGGGCTCCGGTAATAGCTTCAAACCGGTTTGGCCGGGAGCCGATCAAAACCTTTTCCCTGGTGGAGTCTCCGGATGTCGTGGTTGTTTTGGATGAAACCCTGTTGAAGGTGGTTAATGTGGCCGCCGGGGTGCGTCCGGATGGGATCGTGATCGTCAATACCGCCAAGCCACCCGAAGCAATTCAACTCACAACGACCGTCAACGTCGCGACAACCAACGCGACGGATTGGGCGAAAGAAGCTGGTCTGATCGTGTCTGGGGCCGTGCTCTTCAATACGACAATTCTCGGTGGATTTTCAAAAGCTACCGGTCTGGTCAGTATGGAAAGCATTGAAAAAGCCCTGCGCAACCATTTCGAGGGCTCGGCCGCAGACAAGAACGTTCGCGGGGCGTGGCTTGCCTTTGAAGGCACCATGAATCTCGATGAATGTCAGCTCGCTTGCGCCTGATTAGCAGGATGGCGGATTTCGCATAGCGAATTCCGGCATAGTGGAAGAGAGCCCGGTCGATCGTGACGGTTACCGATCACGAAACGCGTAGATGGGTGTGGCCCTGCTCAGTGATGATGAATCAACAATTTCGGAAAAAAGCGATGTCAAAGAAGAAGAAAAAAGACGATTTTACCCATGCTCATTCCAAGTTATGCAAAGGAGAAGGTGGTCGGACCGGTGACTGGCGGACGTTGCGGCCGGAGATCGATCATGATAAGTGCACGCCGAGCAGGAATAAGCGCCCATCATGTTTCATCTGCTGGCTTTACTGTCCGGACGCAGTGGTGAAGCGCACCATTCCGGTCGAAATTGATCTCGAATATTGCAAAGGCTGCGGCATCTGTGCGGAGGAATGCCCGACCAAGGCGATCCGCATGGTCGAAGACGAAAAAGAGGTCTGAAACCCGAAGTCATTCCGGCTGCCCCAGTGATCGCCGTTTCTTAGTCAGGTAGCGTTCTTGTTCGCTGTAGATGCAGCCGCAGTACTGCTGGCGATACAACCCTTCGCTCCGGGCCTGTTCCTGGCCCGTTTCCCAGCCTTCGCGGAAATCCTCGTAGTGAAAAGGTATTCCAGCCTCTTTGGACGCCTGCTGAGCCAGTTCACGCACCAGATCGTGGTTTTGTCTCTTGCTGTAGAGCAGCGTCGTCGTGAAGGCGTCAAACCGGCTTTTCTTCGCCAGACGAGCGGTTGCTTGAAGGCGTACTGAGTAACAGTAGAGGCATCGCTGATGCTCGCGGAACACCACCTGCCTGAGGAAATCCTCAAGTTCATAGTCAGCACGGATAATGATCTTCAGCGCTTCCTTCAAAGCCCACGATTCCAAAGTGGTGAGCCGCTTTTGGAATTCCTGATAGGGTTGGATATGCGGGTTGTAGAAGAAACCGTGCACCTGCCAACCCGCTTTGCGGAGTCTGCCGAGCGGATAAATGGTGCAGGGTGCGCAACATGTATGGAGGAGGATGTTTGGCAATTTCTTCAGATCCTTAAAGCAATGCCTGTAACAAATCTTGAGGCAGACCGTCAAAACTGCCATTACTCATGCACACCACCATGTCTCCAGGAGAGCAGTAATCTTTGAGGAAGTCTAAAAGGTCTGCCGCACTCTGGAAAGAATAAGCCTCTTTTTGGCGCTTGGTTATGTCCTCAACCAGTTGCCTGGTATTCAGCCGTTCCAGCTCGGGAATAGTGTCTAAACCGGGTGGTTCCTTGATGCAGATGCAGTCGGCGGCATCGAAGGCGCTGGCGTAGGCGCCCTGGAAGACCGCGCGGCGGCTCGAATTGGTGCGTGGTTCAAACGCGGCGATCAGGCGTCTATCGGGATAGAAGCGGTGCAGGGCCTGGAGGGTTTCTTGAACCGCGGTGGGGTGATGCGCAAAGTCATCGATGATCAAGATCCCGTTGGGTTCTCCCAGAATATCCTGTCTCCTCTTGACCCCCTGGAAAGCCAGCAGGGCTTCCTGAAACTGATTTCTGGTCAAACCCAGAATCGAAGCGACAGCCATTGCCGCCAGCGTGTTCCCGAGATTGTGACGGCCAGGGAGTCGAGAGAGGATTTCTTCCTCGGCGCCTGATAGGGGATTCGACACCTTGCAACGGACGGCTCCGGGCAGATAGTCCACCTCAACGAGGCGCCAGTCGGCCTGATCGGAAGCTCCATAGGTGAACACTTTCCCCCGGCACGCCCGGCTTAAGGCAAGACAATGCGGATCATCGGCATTCACCACGAGATATCCGGTGGGTGGGATAAGGTTTACGAAATTTTCAAATGCTTTGAGAACGGACTCGAAGTCACGGAAGATATCGGCATGATCGAATTCGACACTGGTGAGGACGCCAAGCTGAGGGCGATAATGAAGAAACTTCGGGCCTTTGTCGAAAAACGCCGTATCGTATTCATCCCCTTCAATGACCATGTAACGACCGGTTCCAAGGCGATAACTGGCCTCCCAGTTTTTCACAAAGGCGCCGATGAAGGCGCTCGGGCTCATCCCTGCGTGGGTGAGCACCCAGGCCAGCAGGGACGACGTCGTACTCTTGCCATGGGTCCCCGCGATGACAATGCTTTCATGGTGCGACAGGAAAAAGCGGGCAATGGCCTGAGGCATGGACAGGTAGGGCGCCCCATTGTGCAGGATAACCTGCGCCTCGGGGTTGTCTCGACGGATGACGTTCCCCACAACAACGATGTCTGGGGAACAGCGCGCGAGATTCTCCGCATGGTATCCCTGGCACACCGGAATACCGAGTGCTTCGAGATGGGTGCTCATGGGCGGGTAGAGATTCTGGTCCGACCCGGTGACCTGAAAGCCCTTCTCCTTAAGCATCGAAGCCAGCGTTCCCATCGCGATGCCACCGATACCCATCATGTAAATTGTCTTAGTGTCTTGCCGCACCATGATACGTTTCCATCACCAGATTGTGCAGTAAAGGCCGAAAGCTTCTCAATCGCTCGTTTTCCCGCGTTGGGTAGACGCGATTAGTTAAGAGTATTATCAGGATTTCCTCGTCGAGATCAAACCAAAAGGAAGTTCCGGTGAAGCCCAAATGACCCACGCTCCGGGGCGAGAAATATTTTCCGGCGCTCGAGCTCTGCGGGCTGGGGGTATCGAATCCGAGCGTCCACGTGCCGTTGGGGACTGCCGATTGTTTCGTCCAGAATTCCTGCACCACCCCGGCGGTCCAAGAAGCATGCGGTATGCTGCCGCGGTGCGCCTCCCACAGGAGTACAAGCAAACGATAAATCCCGTGGGCCGTACCGAAGAGTCCGGCATGGCCGGCCACGCCGCCCAGGCAGTAGGCGTTTTCGTCGTGCACTTCGCCGACCAGAAGGCGCTTTCGCCACGGACAGCACTCCGTAGCGGCGACAGCCCCAGTGACTGGTGTCAATCGTTCCGGTGGTTTGGTCGGATCGGTGGGGACCTTCAAACCGTAAAATCTCAGCGTGCCGTCAAATGCCGGAAGCAGGGATGGTGAAACGAGGTGATCTAAGGGTTCCCCGTAAATGCCTTCCAGGATCATGGCCAGCAGCATGAAGCCGAGATCACTGTAGCAGGATGCCGCCCCTGGTTTCGACTGCAGTGGCGCGCGCAGGATTTTCGCCAGCAACGTGTCTCGTCGCTGTGACGATTCCACGAAAATGAGCTCACGATAAAATGGTTCGTAGGCGGGAAGGCCCGAGGAATGGCTCAGCAATTGCCTGATCGTGACGGTCTTCGTTGCCGTCGTGAGAAGACCGGAAGGGAAGAATGATCGCAGCGTATCATCGAGCGCGAACTTTCTTTCGCAGATAGCGCGCATGCAAAGGGGGGCAATGGCGAGCGGTTTGGTAAGGGATGCCAGGTCAAACAGCGTGTGACAATCAACCTTGCACCCGTCATCGTGAGTGAGCCCCCAGGACTTATGGAACAGAATCATCTCGGGTTTGGCCACGAGCAGGTCAGCCCCGGAAAAGGTCTTCTGCGCCAGCGCCTGAGCAAAGAACTGGTCCACAGAGGCGAGAAAGCTTACGGTGGTAAAGGGTGGGAGGCAGCACACGGGAGGAAGTACGGTTTCCCTCGAGTTTGGATGGATCAATGGGTTCTTCATTCCGAAATCCGAAATCCGAAATCCGAAATCAACTTCAAGGTTCCTTCGAAAGTATTGAGCAAGAATGATGCGCC
>JADGQM010000109.1 GCA_017881795.1 Syntrophobacteraceae bacterium | reverse complement strand
TTTGCTCATCAAATTATGCCCAAATATCCCACACTGGCCAGGCAGCAGGGAAAAGAAGCCGTGGTGGTCCTTCGCGTGACCATCGACGAAAGAGGCCGCCCAGTCGCCGTGGAAACACTGAAGCCGGCTGGATCCGGATTCGATGAAGAGGCCATAAGGGCGGTCAAGGATTCACTCTTTCATCCTGCCAAATGGGAGGGCAAACCAGTGATTTGTAGAGCCATCCTGCCCATTCGCTTTGAACTGAAGGGCGCAGAATGAGGGCTATCTTCCTGTTCAAAGACGGTGACTGAAGGGAGGTGAGCGGACCTTCTCTCCCGTTCACGTTTGGCAATCATTAAAGCTGAGTGCCTGACCCAGATCGTACATAGCAAGCTACAGGTGAAGACCCAGACCAGACCACTTCCATACGCCGGTAGGATTTTGGCGTGTGACTTGGCGACGATGCGAAGAGATTTCTATTGCTGAGCCTTATTGATGGAGCAAGATGAAGATGGCAGGAACCGGTCAGTAAAGCAAGGGAGGACGAGAAGATGTGTGAGGCCAACGTTTACTTGCTGGTAGAGGGCAAAGAAGAGCTCGTTATGGAAGGTGCGGATATCATCGAACCTGATAATGGGAGCGTTTTTATTCAGGGCATCTTTGGTCAACAGCGGTGGGTGAAAGGGCGCATCAAAGAGATGAATCTTGTTAATCACCGGATCGTACTGGAAGAAGGCTAAACTGCAGGGAGTGAGATTGTGATCCGGATAGCAGTAATAGATGGACAGGGCGCCGGTATCGGCGCCGCCATCATCAGAGCAATCAGGCAAGCCCATGGTGAGACAGTGGAGATCTGGGCCCTTGGGACCAATGCTGTGGCGACTTCCCAAATGATGAAAGTCGGCGCCAACCGGGGAGCGACGGGAGAGAGTGCCATCTGTCATTGTGTCCATCAAGTGGATGTGATCATAGGCCCCATTTCCATTATCATCAGCAACGCCATGATGGGAGAAGTCAGTCCGGCCATGGCCCTGGCCACGGGATCTTCCAAAGCGATAAAACTCCTGCTGCCCCTGACTTTGGAACCGGTGGTGATTGTGGGTGCCAGCTCCACCCCCCTGCCTCATCTGGTGGACAAGCTGGTCAACGAATACCTGGCCGCAATCATGAAGGGCAATGACCTTCCCCACATCCGACATCAGAACCGTTCCCAGAACCCGTCCATCGGTGGGGAGAAATTTGTCAGACATTTGCGGGTTTGAGAATTAGGAGATCCTATAGTCGGAAAGAGCACCTTCACTTTGACCTTGCAATTTCACGCTCAATGCGTTAGGAAAGGACCGATGCTCGCCAAGAAGGTAAGAGCATAAATCAATAAAGATCTACGCATTTTTGAAATGCAAACTGAGCCACGAAGGCTTTTCAACCAAGGGGGTTGAGTGTCGTCGTGGCTTTTTTTTATCACGACTGCCAACTCCTCGGACCTTTTTCCAACTACCTCCGTTAAGGACAATCGATCAATCAGTCGACGGTTTGCAGTGATACCGAACGCCGGTGATTTGTTGTCCGAGAAAAGCTGAAGCTCATTGCTGAAAGGAGCCGACAAATGAAGCACTACCTGATGATTTTACCCTTGTTGATGCTGTCCCTTTTCCCCTTGCCCTGTCCAGCTCAGCAGGCGAACCCCGGGTCGCACCCGGATCCGAACGATGCAAGCTACTACGGGAGCGCTGCCCAACTCGACACGGTTGTGGTGACGGCGTCCAAGCTGCCCCAGACGAAAGGCAACGTGACCCAGAAGGTGGATGTCATCACCCAGAAAACGCTGGATGAGATTGTCCTGGAGAATCGAAATATTGCAGAAGCGTTGCAGTATGAGCCGGGGATTTTTGTAAACGTGCTCTCAAGAAATGACGCCAACTGGGGCTCCTATGGCGGGCTTGGTCCCAAGTACAATACCTATCTCTTGGATGGCTTGCCCATCGACTCCTTTGTGGACCCGATGGCGCTTGATCCGTGGGCGCTGGCAAGGATTGAGACGCAGAAGGGCCCGGCATCGGTCCTCTACCCCAACTACCTCTCCCAGGACTTCGCCGGAAATCAGAGCCCCCTCGCGGGAATGACCAATTTCATTTTAAAAGAGAGAACCTTTGATTCTCAGACCCGTGGGTCCGTTGATTTCGGCTCTTACAATACCATCACCGGACACGGAATCGGTCAATACCGGATCGAAAATCTTAATTTCTATGTTGGTGGCTGGGGCGAAAAATCCGATTACACCAACTACGGAACCAAAGATTCGTGGTTGCATATCCTCGATGACCCCGCTTATTCAAAATTGAAGCTTTATGGACGAGCGACCTATTACTTTGGTGGAGATGAAAACCACAAGCTCTCTATTTTTGGCAATCAGACGTGGCATGACGGCAACGTAGGACGCCCCAATCGTCTGTTCGACAACAATTACACCATTGCAAACGCCAATTACTATAATGAAATCAATAATTATGTGACGGCTCAAGTCAAGGGGGGATACCGCAACTATGATCGGACCTGGACGGAGGACAATTTCCCGAATCTTAGCCTCAACTCCAATAACGGGGTGGAACAGGAAATCTTCCCAGCCGACGCATCGATTACCGTCAAAAACTTCGAAAACAGCGTCTTGACCGTTGGTACGGATTTCCAGTACGGGACCTACCGGACGTTTTCGACCCCCGTCGCCGGCCCTCAGGTGATTGGGAATGATGCGACCGCTTATCAATCCGGTATCTATCTGCAGGAAGAATACTATTGGGACAAGTGGATATTTCGTGCCGGCGGACGATACAATTGGACGTGGCAGAATTACGATCTCATTGGCGGCACAATCCCCTGGATAGACAGCCAATCATGGAACAAACCACTCTGGAGTGGCGGCTTGCGTTATAACTTGTCCGAGGATCTTTCATTTTATGGGAACGCCGGCTCGAGTTTTCTCGTTCCGGGGATCAAATCAATCGGCGGGACCCTGCGCCCTGAAGACTTGGGGGTGTCTGGGAAGAACGGGCAGCTTCCGAATCCGAGCCTGTCGCCGGAAACGGGCCTGGGGACAGATATGGGGGTCGATTACCAGCCAATCAAAGACATCAAGCTCAGTCTTCGCGGTTTCGGCAACATGCTTGATAATGCCATCATCACCAATCGGGTCAGCAACGATCCTTCTCAGTCTATAGACGTCAACGCCGGTAGCGCCACGTCTTATGGTGTTGAGTTTGAGATTAAGCACCGGGTTCTTTCCTACCTCCAGTGGTTTGCCAATTACACCTACACCCACTCGAGAGTCGGCAATGATCTCTATCCCGATCAGGACGGCACCCAAATTCCGTTTGTCCCCGAAAATATGGGGAATGTCGGCATCATCCTGGAATTCCCCAAGAACTTCACAGCGGCTCTCTATATGCACGTCAGCGGCTCTATTTATGACAGCGACTCAAGGAGTGGCAGACAGAAATTTGATCCATATGAGGTATTCAACATGAAATTGACCAAGGTTCTTACCCAGACCGACACTCATTATCTGGATTTACACCTGGATCTCTACAACATTACCAACAACCGTTATCAAATGCCCTGGCAGTTCCAGGATACCGGCTTCTCTGCGGCTGCTGGTCTTGAAGTTCGATTTTAGCGAACGATCATGAGCCACAGAAGGTTCTTGCTCACAGTGCTGCTTTTGTCACTGGTGCTGGAGGGAAGGGGACTCTTCCCTCTGGCATCGGAGGTTGCTGCACAGGAGGTTTCTGCTCAGACCATTGAAGTGAGGGACTTTCGAGGAAAAGCACTTTCACTCCGCCAACCCGCAGAACGCATCGTCTGCCTCATCGAAAGTGCGCTCAGCGGCATTTACATGCTCGGGGCGGAAGCACGAATCGTCGGCATCTCTGCCAATGTGTATCGGGAAGAGACGTATCGCTACTATGCAGCGATGGATGAGAGGATTCTCAACAAAACCCTTCCTTCACCCGGAAACTGGGATTTCATCAATATCGAAAAAGTGGTCGGCTTGAAACCCGACCTGGTCATCATCTGGGCGCACCAGGAAGAGGCCATCCGGGTTCTCGAGGAGCGAGGCATCCCCGTCTATGGGGTTTTTATCCGAAGTTTTGAGGATATCTACCAGGAAATGCTCGCTCTCGGGAACTTGACAGGCGCCAGGGAACGGGCCCTCCAGCTTGTCGCTCACACGAGGGAATCTCTCGGCCGGATACAGAGCAGGACCGCGGCTATGGCGTCAGGAGACAGAGTGCGCGTCTACTACATGTGGGCTCAGGGTGAACTGGAGACCTCCGGCAAAGGGAGCACCGTTGATGAGCTGATCAGCCTGGCCGGCGCGGTAAATGTTTGCGGTTCCATCGAGCAGGAGCATCTCGTGGTCAATATCGAGAAGGTCCTCAAATGGGACCCACAGGTAATCGTCATGTGGCACAACGCGAGAAAGGATCCCGGCGACATTCTGCACAATCCGATGTGGCAATCCCTGAGCGCTGTGCGGCAACAAAGAGTTTACGAATTTCCTGGTATTTTTCCCTGCGATCTTTGGACATTGAAGTTTCAGTATGCCGTGAAGATGGTTGCCAAGTGGTGCTATCCTGAGCTATTTCGCGACCTGGATCTGGAAAAAGAGAAGCTGGTCCTCTTTCGGGAATTGTATGGCGAGAGGCCTGCCCTCTTTGAGCGTATGCATTAGCGTGTCACGACAGGATTCAGGCTTTGCAACCCAGATTGGCGCTCTTTCTGATATATTTGATCCCCGTTCCGCTGCTGATCGGTTCACTATTTATCGGACCGGCCGATACGGTCAGCACCAAAGAGGTCCTGGCCTGGTTGACAGGTCCATGGTTTGCGCCAACGCCTTCTGCTGTCCTTGATAGTGGCCTCGTGCGGACCATTATTTGGGATGTGCGCCTCCCTCGAGTCATCCTGGCATTCCTGGTCGGAGCGGCGCTGTCCGGGTCCGGTACTGCCCTTCAGGCCCTTTTTCGGAATCCCCTGGTTGATCCCTATCTGCTGGGGCTGTCCTCGGGATCAGCCTTCGGTGCGGCGCTGGCGTTAGCCACCTCCTGGATGCCCCTCCAGGTTTCCGCTTTCTCGTTTGGCATGGCTGCGGTTGGCGCCAGCTACTTTCTGGCTCGCACCAGGAAGAGTGTCACCGTCATCTCCCTGATTCTTTCCGGAATCATTGTGTCCGGGATTTTCACTTCGCTCCTCACCATCGTTCAGTTCTTGACCGATCCCTTCAGGCTTCAGACGATCGTCCACTGGACCATGGGGAACCTCCACAATGCCAGTTGGGCAAAGCTCAATTCCTCGGCTCCGGGGACTCTGGCAGGGTTGGTCTGGCTTTTGCTTTTCCGATGGCGTATGAATGTTCTGGCCCTGGGGGACGAAGAAACCCGCGCCGTGGGTCTGAATCCTGAGCATCAAAAACTTCTCGTTCTCATTCCAGCAACCCTGGCTGCGTCTGCTTCGGTAGCGGTCGCAGGGGTCATCGGGTTGGTGGGACTGGTTGTCCCTCATATGACGCGAATGCTTATCGGCCCGGACAATACGCGAACCTTACCCGCATCCCTCGCCCTTGGCGGATCATTCTTGCTCCTGGTTGATGACTGCTCCCGTGTGGCCGCGTCATTCGAGGTTCCAATAGGGATCTTCACGACGCTGATTGGAGGGCCCTTTTTCATCTTTCTGCTGCGAAGATCCCGAGTCGGGTGGGAAATATGACGAGTCTTCTCGAAGGCCTTCATCTTTTCTTCAGCTATGGCGGCAGGGGTGTGTTGCATGACGTTACCATTGAAGTCCAGCAGGGGCAGTTCACCATCATCCTGGGGAAGAATGGGAGCGGCAAGTCAACGCTATTGAGAATCATGGCCGGTCTGCTCAAGCCTGACGGTGGGACCTTGCAGGTCATGGGCAGGGATCTCAACGATCTTTCTCTTACTGAACGGGCAAAAATCATTGGCTACCTGCCGCAATTCCACCGCCCGATTTTTCCTTTTTCCGTCGAAGATGTTGTGCTTACGGGACGGGCGAGCTACGTAAACCTGATTCCAGGGCATGAGGACCGACGCATAGTATTGAGGGCTTTGGAGAGAGTGGGCATAATCCACTTGCGCTTGCGTCCCTTCACCGAACTCTCGGGGGGCGAACAGCAACTGGTGATGATCGCAAGGGTTCTCGCTCAAGAGCCTAAAATTGTCCTTCTTGATGAACCCACGGCCCATCTTGATTTTGTCAATCAGGCGCATGTGCTGCGCCTGATCAGGGAGTTCGCAGACTCCGAGCTCGCGGTCGTTGCCGTTCTTCACGATCCCAATATCGCATTCCTTTATGGTGACAGATTTATTTTCTTAAAAGAGGGGCAAGTCGAATCATGGAGTAGTTCCCAAAAACCATGGGACACCGAGGTCCTGCAAAAGGTATATGGCCCGGAGCTTCGGTCGATCCCCTATCAAGACCGCGCACTGGTTGTTCCAATCATCGATTCAAAGTAACATTGGTTCATCGCGGATTAACGTGAATAAACTCTCTTTTGGGATTCACGATTTCCTCACGCGAAGGCGCGAAGCCGCAAAGGCAATAGAAGATCACTTCGCGCCTTCGCGTCTTCGCGTGAAACCGTTCTGCTAATATCACGCAAATCCGCATTGGGCCTTAACATTCACCCACCGGTCGGTTCCCTGGCGCTTCCCGGCTCGTCACAGTGGTGCTCGCCTCCCGTCACAGAAAGATATCATCAAACAAGATCTGCCAGTTGCTCTTCAAGCGCCTCAGCGGTGGTGAACAGGACCCCTCGCAGCCCCAGCCTGCGGGCAGCCAGCACATGCTCGATGGTGTCGTCGATGAACACCGCTTCCTCTGGTTTGATCCTCAGTCGTTGCAGAACCGCCTGATAGGCTGCGGCATCGGGCTTGACCAAGCCTTCGTTGCCGGAGCAAAATACCACGTCGAACAGGTCGCGGATGCCCCAGTCGTGGAGCCATTGGTCGAGGCCTGGAGGGTTGTTGGAGAGCACGGCAAGCTCGTAACGGCGGTGGAAACGGCGAAGCATGTTCACCACGTCATGGTTTATAGCCTCGTCGGCATGGTAGCGACGACGAAAGGCGTCGATTTCAGCGGGGGTCTGCAGCCCAAGCTCGGGCCCGATTGCCTGCCAGAACTCTTCAGCGGTTTTGCGGCCGACCAGAGCATCCTGCCAGGCTTTGCTGTCGAACATGACAGCGTTGAGCGTGTCAAGCTCCATCCCTAAATCCTCCTCATAGCGACGAAACAAGGATGGTGGCTTATGCCGGGAGATAACCCGGCCGAAATCAATGACGATGGCTCTGATCATAGTAGGGCCTCGCGGGAGTGATTGACAACCTGGCGAACCACAGTGAAGCCGTTCGCCAGTTCTCTGATAGGTTGTCCAAAAAGTCCCTCCACCCGTCATCCCCGTGAAGGCGGGGGTCCAGGAAAACGTTGCGAAGCCTGAATTCCCGCCAAATGCATGCGGGAATGACGTCTTGGGGTTACGGTCATTCTATTCCGTGGAGCTGTACTGAGCGAGCGATTCGACACCGAAGTATGCCGATCTTGCCCAGAGTCGAAGGAAATTTAGATCAGGAAATCTGGATCAATCCATCACCTGGGCCGGTTATGCGTCCGATGATGGCAGCATCCGAGACCCCATGAGCTTTGAGGTCGCCAAGAAGCGATTCGGCTTGATCTTCCGGCAGCGCGATCAGAAGGCCGCCGGAAGTTTGCGCGTCCGCCAGGAGATCCAGCAACACGGGATCAACAACCGGGTCCAGATGCACCTGATGGGCGCAGTAATTGCGATTGGCATAGCTTCCGGCCGGGACCAGCCCCATGTGCACCAGATCCTGAACACTAGGAAAGAGTGGCGCATCTTCAGCCTTGAGGGCGATGCAGACTTTGCTTGCCACGGCCATTTCCAAGGCATGACCCAGGAGCCCAAAACCGGTGACATCGGTGCAGGCATGCACGGAATAGGAAACCATAAGCTCAGCCGCTTTCCGGTTGAGTGTCGCCATCGATTCGATAGCGGTGCGTTCGACCGATGGGGCAATCAGCCCGGCTTTGATTGCGGTCGCCAGCACCCCCGTTCCCAGAGGTTTGGTGAGAATCAGAGCATCTCCGGGTCTAGCCCCGGCATTGGTCAACACCCGATCCGGATGAACCAGGCCGGTAACCGAAAGACCGTATTTGGTTTCTGAGTCCTCCACGCTGTGGCCACCGACCAGAACCGCCCCGGCTTCGTGGATCTTCTCCAGTCCTCCCCGGAGAATCTCCCTCAGGACCGCCTTGTCCATACTCCGGATCGGGAAGCAGACGATGTTCATGGCCGTCAAGGGGCGGCCGCCCATGGCATAAACGTCACTCAGCGCATTGGCTGCGGCGATGCGGCCAAAATCATAAGGGTCATTGACCACCGGAGTGATGAAATCAAGCGTCTGAACGAGCGCCAATTCTGCGGTCAGGCGATAGACCCCGGCGTCGTCGGAGGTCTCCCTGCCAACGAGGAGATTGGGATCTTTCTCAACAGGCAGCGTTTCCAGAATTTCAGCCAGGTCACCCGGACCGATCTTGGCTGCTCAACCGGCTGCGCGCACGGTTTTTGCCAGTTCTATACGAGATTCATTCATTCTCATCACGTCACGCTGATGACCTTGTCGGCGAGCTGCAGAGCGGTGACAATATCGAGCATGTTGGTGGTCTCACCCACCTGTTTTTTTTCAAGAATGCCGAAATGATTGAGGCACGTTCCGCAAACAAGGATGTGAACGCCCTCCTTTTCGAGCTCACGGAGCGCCGGCAGGCACTCTGATCCCTCTACGGCAAGCTTGACTCCGCCGTTGAGAAAGATCAGGCGCCAGAGTTCCGTTCCCATCTCTTTCAGGGTGCCGATGAAATTGAACAGCAGCTTGCTCCCGAGAAGGTCATCCCCGCGCCCCATATGATCCGTCCCGACCAGCACGGCAATTTTGGACTCTTGATCCTGCCCGGGCAAAGGCTCCATCACCTCGCAGGAAACCGCAGACTCGTCCTTCGTGCCCGTTACCTCAAAATTGCCATCCATTTCCAGTACGCTTACCTGGTAGCCCATGCGTCCCAGAAAACGGCTGACATTCTCGTTCGCTGCCGGGTTGTCGACTACGACGCTCAGACAGGCGGCGCCGCTGCGTTCCACCAGCTCCCTGGTTTTTAAGACCGGGTTGGGACAAGCCAGCCCACGGCAATCAAGTTTTTCTGCAGTCATTTGAACCTCTTCCACACATTCTTAGCGGATCAGGGGCTGGCACCGTGGCTCTCGTCCGCGATCCTAGCCGGTTGACCTTCGAAGTAAGCTTGGACGATCTTTCGTGTGGCCATGAGATCATTCAGGTTGCGAAGCTCCAGCACCCACCAGTCACAGGGCAATGCGCCGAGCAGATCCAACCGCTCCCGCACATCCTCCAACTTGGCAGGTGGAAGGTGGCCACCCTCGGTTTCCTCATGGTAGATGTGCGCATTGAAAACCTGTTTCTGATGGGGAGTGACAAAATCCTCCAGGCTGAATCGCTGGCTCTTTATTGACGGGCTCACGCGGGCATGACCGATGTCAAGCGTGACTCCGCTTCCAGACCTGCGGACGAGTTTCTCAAAGAGCTCCGGTCGGCTGGTCCACCCCCATGCCAGGTTTTCCAGGCAAACACATATCCCGAGGTTTCTCCCGTAGCCCACCAGATCAGCCAGCCTTTCCAGGGACCGTTCCCATGAGAGGCCTTCGGCGGTCTCACGCCC
This sequence comes from Syntrophobacteraceae bacterium, assembly GCA_017881795.1. Classification (GTDB taxonomy): domain Bacteria; phylum Desulfobacterota; class Syntrophobacteria; order Syntrophobacterales; family Syntrophobacteraceae; genus JADGQM01. The sequence continues at coordinate 2,072 of JADGQM010000109.1, read as the reverse complement.
CAGGCCCAGATGAATCGTCATGTAGCGGCCATCCAATTTGCGGACCAGCCGGCATGCGCGGCGGAAGATTTCCATTGCTTCATCAGCCTTATGGGCTTTGGCATCGCCGAGGTCCAGACCGTTGAAAGCGCAATGATAGCGCACTTCGAGCGGCTGAAGCCGGGCGATCCTCTTAACGATCCTGGCTTCTTCCAATGCACTTCCCGGCCATTCACGAAGGTTGAAGCTCCAGTCCACTCCGGAGAATCCGGAAGCCAGAGCCAACCTTCTCAATTCCTCGACATCAGGCACAAAATTGCAGACAGCCAGCTTAGGAAGAGGCATCCTGTTTCTATCCCCCAACTCTTCGTTTGGGCAAAGGGGAAACGCAAAAAAGGTAGATGATTAACGGTGCTTTTTAATTCCTGTTACCGCATTATTCAAATTGAAAATATCGATACCAAATGGAGCGACTCATAGACATTCGTACCGGTCGGTCCCAGATGGACCTGTCAATGGAAGATGTTTTCGACAAGCACCTATACCTATTCAATTTTTGATCGAAACTTCCTATTTCATAAGTGGCACCCTTTCACATAAGATCCCTCCTGTATTGCGGAGAATGTACCCAATTTTTGCGTCTCCCGAGAGAAGGGGGAATAGGACGGCGAATCTGCTTGCCGGAGGCCTTGGAGACTGTCCTGGTCTGACCGACCGAGGAGATTCTTTGGAAAGTGCGAATACCGGAAACTGAGACAGTGCAGGTTATGCGATGGTCAGATATGTGCAGCTTGATAAGCGACTTGTTAAGCAATTGAAGCGTCTCCGCAAGGTCGGAGGCAATGCCCGGCTGGCCGCGGAACACGCGGAAAACCTCATCCAACAATGGTTGTCAGGAGAGGTGAAAAGCCCCAGGCAACTCACCCGATGCACCCGCTATGGTGAGGCGCGGATCAAGAACTGCCTCAAGTACGATTTGGTCCATGCCTACCGTCTACTGGCGGTGAAGGATGGCGATCAATTACTCTTTCTCTATGTGGGACCCCATGACGAGTGTGACCAATGGATCAACCACAACATTGGGTGGGAGCCGGGGATGGAAGAGCGAGGGAATGAAACCCGGTACGTCCTGACCGACAGGCTGACCATGATGATAGCGGAACCCGAAGCCGAGGCGGCTGATGCGGATGATGACTACTTGCTCCAACCCATTGATGAAAAGGACCTGCGCATCATCTTTGCCGGCTTATGCCGTTCCGTGACCGAACAGGACAACGGGCCGACCATCCGGCGTGCCTCGGAATAGATTCCAAGGCGAACCTTTGATCTCTCCTTGCTGGAAACGCTCCAGTCCCGTGTAGAATTTCCCTTAATCCAATAACATAGGCCAATAAGGTTATTTTCCGTCGACGATAGAAAATCAATTGGCGCAGCGGCCGCAACGTTATCAGAAAGAAGGCAGATATGGAAAATCCAAACCTTAAGATATTGAACACATCACGTGGTCCAGTTGAATACCTTGATACCGGAAATGGGGAGGTTGTGCTTTCTTTGCATGGGGCCATGGGCGGCTATGATCAGGCACAGATTCTTGCACGCACTATTGGTGATTCAGACTATCGATATTTGTCACTCTCTCGTCCGGGCTACCTCGGAACCCCTCTGACAACGGGTCGGACACCGGAGGAACAGGCCGATCTCTACGCCGAGTTCATCCAATTACTCAATGTCAAGCAAGTGATCGTTATTGCCATTTCCGGAGGCGGGCCGAGTGCGATTCACTTTGCTCTCCGACATCGTGACAAGTGTCGTGGACTTGTGCTGGTCTCAACCTGTGGTGGTAAGGCTAACAACAAGATACCACTCTCTTTTCATATCATGACGGTTCTTGCTAAATGGCCGGCCTTTGTAACGATGATGAAGAAGAGGGCCGAAAAAAACTTGAAACAGACCCTGCATCGTTCCATCTCAAATTCCGACATCTTGGAACGTACACTCAGGGATGTCGATGCGATGAGTCTATAGATGTCGATCACAACCACGTTTTGGGATGGGGCGCCGCTGCGGTGGGAACGGCCGCAGTAGTCGGCGCG
>JADGQM010000408.1 GCA_017881795.1 Syntrophobacteraceae bacterium | reverse complement strand
ATGGGCGAACGCTTCCACATTCATCACACCACCATCCAGTTTGAAAAAGAGACTCTCGGCTTTTACATCTCCGGACACCCTCTCGATTTCTATGCCGATCAGGTGGCTGCTATTTGCTCCGCCGACACCCAGTCAGTGAAAGAGAGACGGGACGGAAGCGAAGCGACCCTCTGCGGGATGCTCAGTATCACCAAAGAGCTCAACACCAGGAAGGGGGAACGCATGGCTTTTCTCGCTCTGGAGGACAAAGAAGGGATTCTGGAAGTCGTCTCCTTTGCCGACACCTTCGCGCCTGCGCAACCCCTCCTGGTGGGCGAGGAGCCTCTCGTGGTCATTGGCAAAGTGCAGCATGACGAAAAGGGCAGCAAGATTCTCGCGGAACGGATCATGACCCTGGACGAAGCCCAGGCTCAAAGCGTGGATGCAGTCCGCATTCGTTTGCAGGCGGACCATTTGGACCGGGATGGATTGACCAGACTGCGTCATTTGCTCCTGAATCATCCGGGTGATTGTAAGGCTTTTCTGCACCTGACGGTCGGTGGCAAGGGGGAAGCCGTCATCGCGCTCAGCGCCAAACTCCAGGTGAAGCCCAGCAAGTCTTTCTTCGAGGAGATGAGTGAACATTTCGGGACAAATTGTGTCGATGCATCCTATAAGAGCAGCCAGCAGGGGACGGGTTGATGGTTGATAGTTGATGGTTGATGGTTAAACGTCGCTCATGGTGGTTGAGAGGCCAGGTAAAAGGCCGCAGGTTGAGAAGGCATTTTGTGAGAAAGCGAGCTGCTCTCGAGGGCGAAGATGTGTTAGAATGTGAAATGAAAGTACAAAGGCGCAGGAAAAAGGTCGTTTGTAGCTTTGAAGAGGATTTTGGTGATGTTGATCAAAAGTTATCAATTTGGCAGGTTGACGGTTGAGGAAAAAGAACACCGCAACGACCTCAAGATCATAGAGGGAAAGGTGATTCCTTCCTGGTGGCGGCAAGATGGCCATGTTGTGGATGTGGCGGATGTGGACGATATCCTGGCTGCCAAACCCGAGACCCTGGTAGTTGGCAGGGGTGATCCCGGCAGAATGCGGGTGTCGGACTCGTTGCGCGCTGCCCTGGCAAGTGCTCACATCCAGTTAATAGAAGAACCCACGGCCCAAGCGATTGCAACCTTTAACCGCCTGAGTGAGAGCGACAGGAAGGTGGCCGGAGCCTTTCACCTGACCTGCTAGACACGGTAACCGAGGCTGACCCGATAACCATCAACCATCAACCATCAACCATCAACCATCAATCATACACTATGTCTAAAACTACCATTTACTTTGTCGAGACCAAGACCGAGGAACAGCCAATCGCTGTCTGCCAGTGCGTGGAGCACTTCTACGAACGGGGAAAGCGAGTCCAGATCGTTGCGGATTCATTCCTGGCCGCCCAGCGGTTGGATCACCTCTTGTGGACCTTTGCTCAAGCGAGCTTTATCCCTCATCGAATTGGTCCGTCGAATCAGGAGAGGGGGGCCGTCGTTGAACCGGTGATCATTACCATCGGAGTAATCCCCGTGGAGGGTGTTACGGTCCTCGTCTGCGATGGCGCCGTGGGGCTTGAGTTCATGGAACGTTATGAGGACGTGATCCATTTCGTCCTCCTGGATGATGCAGAGAAACGCCAGGAGAGCCGATCCATGTGGCAGGTTGTCCGGGATAAAGGGATCGAGGTGAATCACATTTCCTACGCATCCAAAGGAAGGTCTTTTCCTTCTGCGCCGCAGTAACCGTCGCGGCGAAACCCCACCTGCGAGCCATGAATAAAAAATCCGGCGAATCAGCACTGCTTTGAGCCGTTAAAATGGGGGCAGGCAGAGTTGATTTTTTTCAGGGTGGTTGTGATATAGTTTACAAAGTGGGTGGGAAAGCGCTTGACAAGCCCTCGTAAACCTATAGAATGAGCAGGACTCAATAGAGTGGAAGCCGACTAGGAATATACTAAAGTCTTGCGAACGGAGGAGAAGCGGAGATGGGAATAGTTGCTGATAAGATTCAAGAGCTGCGCGACCGGGAAACAAAGATTAAGCAAATGGGTGGGCCGAAGGCCGTAGCCGCACAGCTCGAACGCGGAAAAATGACTGCACGGGCACGTCTGGACCTGTTTTTTGACCCGGGTACCTTCCGTGAAATAGACATGTTCGTGACGCACAGAGGGATTTTGTTCGGCATCGATAAGGTGGAGATTCCTGCAGACGGTGTTATCACCGGCTTTGGCAAGGTAAATGGTCGTGATGTCTTTGCCTTTGCCCAGGATTTCACAGCACGGGCCGGTAGTCTTGGTGAAATGCATGCCAAGAAAATCACCAAGGTCATGGACATGGCCTTGAAGGCAGGGAAACCATTTGTTGGCTTCAACGACTCCGGCGGGGCACGCATCCAGGAAGGAGTCGATTCACTGTCAGGTTATGGTCAGATCTTCTACCGCAATGCCATTGCCTCGGGTGTCATTCCGCAGATTTCGGCGATTATGGGTCCCTGCGCCGGTGGCGCGGTCTATTCGCCGGCAATGACTGATTATATTTTCATGGTTAAGCTCTCCAGCTATATGTTCATCACCGGTCCTGACGTCATCAGGGCCGTGCTCGGTGAGGTCATCACCCAGGAAGAACTGGGCGGCGCCATGGCCCACGCTGCCAAGAGCGGCGTTTCCCATTTTGCCTGCGAAAGTGATGCCGACGCCATCGACCAGATCAAGAAGCTGCTGAGCTATTACCCCGATAACAACATGGAAGATCCTCCGTTTGTGCAGCCGACGGACGATCCCAACCGGCTCTGCCCGGAACTGGAAGCCCTCATTCCCGAGAACCCCATGGGCGCCTATGACATGAAGGACGTCATTCGAGCCATCGTGGACGACGGGGAATTCTTCGAAATTCATGAGAATTATGCTACCAACATCATCGTGGGCCATGCCCGCTTGAATGGCCGCAGCATCGGCATCATTGCCAACCAGCCCAAGGTTATGGCGGGCTGCCTGGATTGCGATTCTTCGGACAAAGCGACCCGTTTCATCCGCTGCTGCGATGCCTTCAACATCCCGATGCTGACGATCCCCGATGTTCCAGGTTATCTCCCCGGAACGCAGCAGGAATGGGGCGGCATCATTCGTCACGGCGCAAAGCTGCTGTGGTGCTACTCCGAAGCCACCGTGCCGAAGGTTACCTTGATGGTCCGCAAGGATTATGGTGGGTCGTACCTCGCAATGTGCGCCAAGGACCTTGGCGCTGATATCTCCCTCGCCTGGCCGACAGCAGAAATCGCCGTTATGGGAGCGGAAGGCGCAGCCAACGTTATCTTCCGTAAAGAAATCAGTGGAGCTCCCGACCCCAAGGCCAAGCGCCAGGAGGTTATGGACAACTACAAGAAGAACCTGTACAACCCCTACATCGCGGCCTCGCGCGGCTACATTGACGGGGTTATTTATCCGGCTGAAACCCGCAAGATCTTGATTGAATGCTTTGAGATGCTTGCCGGAAAACGCCAGGCCCTGCCGCCGAAGAAACACGGCAACATTCCGCAATAAGGAATCGGGAAGGCAAGGACCGAAGATAGCTGGGATCGACCGAGGCGAAAAGCAAGCAAGCTCCGGTCTCCGCTATTCCACAAACTGAAGTACGGTGATCTTACGAAAAAGGAAGCCCGCTTTTTCACTTGTTGAAAAAGCGGGCTTTTGCTTTTGGCTCGGC
>JADGQM010000407.1 GCA_017881795.1 Syntrophobacteraceae bacterium | reverse complement strand
TGGCGCGACAAAGAGGAGTTCAAAGCCCGCGTGCTGGAATGGGCCGACAAGCTGGGCGTAAAGGCCAACGCGTTGTATATACGCCCGATGCGCCGAAAGTGGGCCTCATGCTCCACGGTGGGAACACTGAGCTTCAATAATGAGTTGCTCGGCATGGAGCGCACGCTTGGCGACTACGTGATCGTTCATGAGCTGCTGCACTTCTCGGTTCCAAACCACGGCAAGCTCTGGAAGAGTCTGATGATGGCGCATTTGGGGGACTACGAGAAACACGAGCACGAACTCGAGAAGATTGCGCATAACAAGTCGCTCAACACGGATGCGCTAACGCGCGCCGGTTAGCTCGAACGTTCGGCTGGAAAAGGGAAACTCCACACGGCTCTCCTGATCATTGAAATCTCGACATCCTGAAAATTTACCACGTCCAGATCATATGCACACTGAATCGAGCCAGGCCTCCGATCCGCCCATTGGCAAGATATCTACCGGATATCAATCACGAACCATCGCCACCTTAAGGTGCTGGATCTGTTAAGATATCTACGTTTTCAGGTAAGCAAAAAAGCCAGATTGGCCTCAGTTAAAACAGCACCGAAGCAGCTCTCCTTCACTTACTGAAGGCCAAGAAAATGGCCTATCAAATTAACACGTCAAGACGGCATGTACCGCGCTCGGATAGTTTTGGACACAAATTTGGACTGAAATATTCCCACTGTCACCGCCTTTGGGCGGCCTCCGACGGGTTACGTTTGGACCCATTCTCGGCGTCCCTCGCAGCCGCGGACTTCCAGCTGACAAGCAAAGTCTAACTTTGAATATGGTACAATTATTTGGGCCAGGTCACAGCAACCCCCAAAGGCTTGACCATTAGTGCCGCCCTGATAGGCGACTTGGTAGAAGCAGTCGAAGCATTGCAGGAAGCGGTGGAAGAACCCTCCTACGGAGGTATCGGCGAACGGTTTGGGGTGGACAGAAGGTCAATTGGTTTGGATGCCAAAAATTGCCATTTGGCCAAAATTTGTCAGGATCTCTGACCCGACTGGAACGACAAAGGCGTCATTGAGTGGGAGAAGAGAACGAGATTTACGCAAAATTGCCATTTGACAAAAATGCGTAAAACTGGGTGTGGACCTAAAGACAACACGCGAAACTCGGAAAAATTGTCATTTGGCAAAAATCGATAATGACTTTGGCGTAAAATGTGCATAATTCACATTTGGCAAAAATTGCAGCCTACCTCGGGTGGACTTTTACAGGAGACGCCGTGCTTCCAATTTCGCATACAGGGAACGGTAAGGAACCATTCAGGCGCGTCTTGTGCCAATCGTACAAGACCTGCCTGGACTACTGCCTCGCCTCCCGTTGGGGGAGCTTCACCTGCAGTCAATGTCCGGACTACCAGGAGGAATCCATCCAGATCCTGATCGATGAGGCTAACCAATGCCGACTGCTGCTGGTGGAGGTGCTCGGCGGGAAGGGGCGCACGATGCGCGAGAGGGGCGGAAGTATTGACCGAAAATTATTGGCCGCGTTTAGGATGCTTGAATATAGCGAAGAAGGAGACAGGACATTGGGTACATAGCCCAACTGTTGTCTCTCACATTAATCTGACGTTAATTCTCTGATTATGTTGAAAGATTCAAAAAACCGTCAGTTTATTTGCACAAGACCGTTGATGCGCAGTCTTTTCCTGGCAAGTGATGGATGAGAAGAAAATGACAAGAACCATCACGGATTGAAACGGTGATGATTGCAATGACGGGCAACTCGCTGCAAATTGGTCTTCTTGCTCGTTGTCTTGATTGGGGAGGGCTTGAAAGAGCAGTTTGCCCCGTTTCAAGCCAAACTACTCCTGTTGGGAGGAGTTGCAGGGGCTATGTCCAATCTCGAAACTGAACCGATGGTCGGGTATGGATACCTGCCTTGGAGAGCAAAAAATCCATTCGCCAAAAGTTGATGATTCAAAAACCATATCCTTCACATTTTGATTGAACCTTGCAGGCTTGGCTGGGATCAAGATCCCATGAGGACTCGCCCCAGTCAACGGAGACTACTTAACCGTACAGGTTCTCAATCCATCTTTTTGCCTCAGCATCATTGATCTTCCCGAGATATCTCTGGGTCGTGGCCAAATTGGAGTGCCTCAGAATGACCTTGCTGACGATCTCAATAGGTATGCCAGACCTGGATGCATAGGTTGCTGCATGCCTCCTGAGATCATGCGGTCTGAGGTGAACGCCGACCAGCAACCCTGCCTTTTTCGATATGACCCTGGCTGCACCATAGGTTATCGGAAAAATCTTCTCGCCTGGTTGGATCCCTTTCTTTCCAATGTAGTCCTTTAAACGGGTAGCCAACCTCCCGGGAATGAAAACGACCTCTTCCTCCTTTCCGCTCTTCGGATCTCTGATGGTTAGCTTCTGTTCGTTGATATCTTTGGGAGTGAGGTTGAGCGCCTCCCCGATTCGCATTCCACCCCTGGCCATGAGCTCCAGCATGACACGGTTTCTCACGTTTGTTGTTCGGAAGATAATCTCATCAACCGTTTCTTTCTCCAGGATATCCCACTGGACGGGTTTCCCGCAGCGGAAGAGTTTCTTCAGCATAGGGGCATCACAGGGGTTGGGAGGCCCTGGGCTGAGGTTCTCCCTGATAAAATTGAAGAGGGTTCTCAGATGGGAATACCGGGCATGCTTGGTGACTTGTTTTCTTCCGTCCGTAAGGCTCCTCAGAAAGGAGACAATCTCCTCGGCTGACACGGACTCCAACTCTCTGGTCTCAAAGGATTTGCTGAACGAGGAAAGGGTTGTGGAATAGGTTCGGATGGAAGCTCTCTTTGAGTTAACCTCTTAACTGACACCGATTCTTACACCAAAGTGTGAAGCCTTAGCCTGAAAGCAGCCAATTGAGTTGAAGGAGATCGAATCTGTGTCTGCGATGGCCGAACTACTTCCGGCCTTTTCAAGGGAACAGTCAGCGAGACAGATTCTCCTGTAGAGCCGATTGCTTGATCGTGTTCCCGCCTCAAGGACGGTCGCCTGGGCAGCCAAAGTTTAAGATATAGCTCTCCTTCTTCTTGAAATCTTGAGAACTGAAAAGTTTAGCATGTTCTGATCATATGGTCGGGAAATCGTGTGTGGCGCAGCTCAAACTTCTGGCAAGCTTCTATTGACGTATATCTCCAAATAAAGGCATCTCCTTCGTCGCCATGGCTGGCAGTCTTCACCGGTACTATGTACCGCCGGGGATTGCCCGAAAGGCCTGGCATGCGGGGCTGTGCCGAAAGTACTATAGGGGAGCCAAGCTACGGGGCTTTTAAGTCGCTCCCCCCGAGATTCACGACCTCTTGAATACCACGGAAAATAGCGGAATAGACGTGCCCATAAGGGCTGTGTTGAGTATCTTTCGTTATCGGGCGGTCTCCTCGCTCATGGAGCTCGGGCGGCTCTTTTATAGACCGGCATGTATTGTTCCGCCATCGTACGCATGGCGCCTATACGCGTTCCGGGGTCCGGATGCGTGCTCAGCCATTCGCGGGGGGCGCCGCTTGATGATCGCAGCATCTTCTCCCACAGCGAAACGGAGGCTTGAGGGTTATACCCGGCACGCGCCGCGAGCAGCACCCCCACTTTGTCCGTTTCGCTCTCGGCCTCGCGGCTGTTGGGCGACTGCAAAGCGAGCGCCGCCACGCTGTCGGCCAGGCCGGCAACCCCGCTTAT
>JADGQM010000108.1 GCA_017881795.1 Syntrophobacteraceae bacterium | reverse complement strand
CAAAGTCGTCATTCATTGTAAGGCCTCCTTCAATCGTTTCAGACGCTCGCGAATGAGGTCAACCTCCATTTGAGGCGTCGTGATTCCGGATAAGGGACTGGGTGGAAAGCGGATGCTTCGGGGGTTTTCCCAAAAAGAAAGGGCGCCGGAAGGGCGCCCTGGTTTCATGCCTGCTGAGATTCAACCAGTTCTTTTTTCTGCTGGTGGCGCCTCCGTGGGCGGCGTGGCGGCCGTGGCTGCAGAAAATCCACGCGAATGTATTCGTGTCGGTTCACGAACGAAACAAAAACCCGATCCATCTTGAGCTCCTGCTGCACCACAGTGCGTATGAGCGCAAGATCTGAGTACTTGCTAATACCGTGTTTGTGATAATCTTCAGTTTTGATGTAAAGCGACATCGGGCGCCCTCTCCCCTCGGATAGAGTTGAAAAAGCCTCTTCTGGCATCTGGTGTTCCGGCTAAATCGCTCTTCCCATTTCCTGCCAAGATTTCACGTATATTAACATGCCCCTGGCAATTGTCAAAATTATATTCATGGCTATTCTTCGAGCATGAATGATAGAATTCGTGCTCCGGTAGAAGGTCATGGAGGCCGATTTCCGGCGGAAAGCGGGTTGCACTGGAAGGGGATGATGGCCGAGGTTATTGAAGGTTCAGTTGAACGGATCACTTTTGCGAACGAAGAAAACGGATACAGCGTCATTAAAGTTAAGGTTCCCGGGCGAAAAGAGCCGGTCAGTGTCGTTGGCAACTTCGTCTCAGTGACTCCCGGAGAAGTGCTGCGCATGGAAGGTTCCTGGGGCTTCCACGCGCGTTTTGGCGAACAGTTCAAGGTGGACCGCTATGAAACGACCGCGCCCGATTCCGTGCAGGGCATGGGCAAATACCTCGGGTCCGGGCTGATCAAAGGGATCGGGCCGATCATGGCCGAGCGCATTGTCGGCCGGTTTGGAACGAGCACCCTCGAGGTCATCGACAGCACCCCGGATCGTCTGCTCGAGGTCGACGGCATTGGCGCGTATCGCCTCGACCAGATTCGTAAAGCCTGGGAGGATCAGAAAGACATTCGGCAGTTGATGATCTTCCTCCGCGGCCATGGCGTCAGCGCGGCCTTTGCCGCGCGGATTTTCAAGCACTATGGCAAAGCATCCCTCGAAGTGGTCAAGGAGAATCCCTATCGCCTGGCCATGGATGTGTCCGGGATAGGTTTTCTTACCGCCGACCAGATCGCCCAGCGCCTGGGCATCCCTCTCGATTCTCCGCTGCGGGCGGAAGGGGGCATCACCTACGTCGTGCATCAGGCCACGGAAGAGGGGCATGTCTGCGTTCCTCGATCATGGCTTCTGGAGCAGTGCCAAAAGCTCCTGGAAATCCCTCGGACAATTTTGGAACAAGCCCTGGTGCGCCAGGTTGTCGAGCAACGTCTCACCAAAGAAACACTGCCGCCGGAAACCGCCGCGATTTTCGGCGATGGTGAGGCAGTATACCTGCGTGGGTACTATCTCGCGGAGACTCAGGCGGCTAAGCGCCTGATGCATCTGGCAGCGTTTCTTCCCATGCAGACCAAGCTGGACCCCGAGAAGGCCATCACCTGGTTGCGCCAGAAGCTGCCCTTCAAGCTCGCCGCGCTTCAAGAACAGGCGGTGAGGCAGGCACTGACGGAAAAGATTTTGATCATCACCGGCGGGCCGGGAACCGGAAAAACCACCCTCGTTCGCGCGGTCCTGGCAATTTTTCGCCAGATGGACGCGCGCGTCTGTCTGGCCGCACCCACGGGGCGGGCGGCCAAGCGCCTGAGCGAGGCCACACGCTATCCGGCCAGCACCCTTCACCGGCTCCTCGAATACAGTCCGCACCTGGGAGGTTTCCAGCGCAATGAGCAGCGGCCGCTTACGGCGGACCTGGTGATCGTTGATGAAGCCTCGATGCTGGATATTCTCCTCATGCACCATCTCCTCAAAGCCATTCCGAGCCACGCAACTTTGGTGCTGGTTGGAGATGTGGATCAATTGCCCGCAGTGGGTCCCGGAAACGTACTCCTGGATACAATCAGTTCCAAGAAATTCGCGGTGGTAAGGCTTACCGAGATTTTCAGACAAGCCCAACAAAGCGAGATCGTTATCAATGCCCATCTGGTGCGAGAGGGGAAGTTTCCGCACCTGCGGACGGACCCGGAAAGTCCTCAGGATTTTTATTTCATCGAGAAAGAGGAGCCGGAAGAGGTTTTAGAGATTATATTAAGGCTCTGCACCGATCGTATCCCGGCTCGGTTTGGTTTCGATGCGATGGAGGACATTCAGGTGCTGACCCCGATGCATCGGGGAATAATCGGCGCGCAAAGGCTGAACAAAGAATTGCAGAATGCCTTGAATCCTCGGGGAGCATCGTTGGAAAGAGGCGGCTCGCTCATTCGCATCGGCGATAAGGTCATGCAGACTCGCAACAATTATGACAAGGATGTTTTTAACGGGGATCTCGGGCGCATCCGGAAAATCGAGATGGAAAGCCAGGAAGTCAGTGTGGAGATCGACGGACGTCTCGTAACCTATGATTTTTCGGAGCTGGATGAACTGGTGCTGGCTTATGCGGTTACGGTGCATAAGGCTCAAGGGAGCGAATATCCTGCGGTGGTCTTTCCGCTGTCGACTCAACACTATATGATGTTACAGCGGAACCTGCTGTATACGGCTATGACCCGAGCCAGGAAGCTGGCGGTAATTGTGGGGAGTAAGAAGGCGCTCGCCATCGCGGTGCGCAACAATCAGATCCAAAAGCGCTTTACGTTGCTTCGTGAGCGCCTCATGGGATTGTTGTAAGCGCGCCAGCCAGTGGGGGATTGAAGTAAACGTTAAACTTTTTGTCGAGGGAGAAATCGGCTGATGCCCTTGTCGCTTAAAGACCCCTATCAACGCCGGATCGATTACCTTCGGCTCTCGGTCACCGACCGCTGCAATCTGCGATGCACATACTGCATGCCGGAGGAGGGTGTTCCCCGGCTGGATCATCAAGATGTTCTCAACTACGAAGAAATTCTCCGTTTGGCGCGCATCGTAACGCGCATGGGGATTACCAAAATCAGGATTACCGGAGGGGAGCCTCTGGTCCGCAAGGATATTCTCTTTCTGTGTGCGAACATGGCTGCCACTCCGGGGCTGAGGAGCCTCAGCCTCACGACCAATGGCATTCTCCTCGCACAGTATGCCCGCGGGCTCTTTGTCGCCGGCATCAAACGCATCAATATCAGTCTCGACACGCTCAAGCCCGAGAAATATGCCATGATCACGCGACGGGACTGTTTTGAACAGGTCTGGGAAGGGATTCGAGCGGTCCAGGAAACCGGGTTTGCGCCCATAAAGCTCAACGCCGTTATCATGGAGGGAATCAACGACGATGAAATCGAAGATCTGGCCCGCTTGACCTATCACTACCCGTTTGAAGTGCGCTTTATTGAGTTCATGCCGTTTCAATCCGACGATGGGCACAACCGGTTTGTCTCGGCCGAGGAAATTCTCGAACGCCTTGCAAAAGTAGCTCCGCTGCTTCCGGCAATGAGCGAGAACAGCAACGGACCGGCTCGCCATTACCGCTTTCCGAATGCGCTGGGAAAGATCGGGATCATCAGTCCCATTAGCGAACATTTCTGCCACACCTGTAATCGCCTCCGCGTCACTGCTGATGGCAAGCTGCGCACCTGCCTTTTTTCCATGGAGGAGACCGACCTCAAGACGCCACTTCGCCAGGCGGCTTCAGACAAGGAAATCATGGAAGTGATTTATGGGGCGATCAGCCGTAAACCGGAACGGCATGAGCTGGACCATAGAGTATTGCGCAAGTGTATCAGTCGGCCCATGGTAAGGATTGGAGGTTAGGCGCCTGGCAATAAGTCATCGTCCATGAATGCGAGACCGACGCGGTTTCAGAAACCGCGTCGGTCTGGATTGTCACGGACAAATATTTCTTGCCTGAGGCCTTAGATCGAGGTCAGGGAGCGATGTTCCAGCACCAACCGGGCGGCTCCCAGCAGGGCAGCGTCATCACCCAGAACGCTCCTCTGAATCACCGCATCGGCCACCACCAGCATGCTGGAATGCTCGGCAAGGCTTTTTCTCAGCGGCTCAATGAACTGGTCCCACCCCGCACTGACGCCGCCGCCGATAATTGCCGTGCGAATTCCCAGGACCGTGAAGAGATTCGCAAGAGCCAGGCCCAAGGCCCATCCCATGCGCGAAAACGCCTTTTTTGCCACAGGATCGCCAGCCACCGAGCAGTGGTAGATCTCCCTGGCATTTAGTTTGCCATCGTTCCAGAGTTCATAGAGCGGACCACTGGTAAGATCGCCTTGGGTTGCGGCATCGGCGACAAAGTGGAGCAATGCGCTGCCCGAAGCATGGGCCTCCAGGCATCCCTTTAGACCGCAGGCACAAGGAGGTCCCTCCGGGTGGATGATGAGATGCCCGATTTCCCCAACAAATCCCAGGTCATCTCCGTTCCAGAGCTTGCCATTGAGGATCAGGCAGCCCCCGACTCCGGTTCCAAGCGTAAGCCCCACCCAGTTAGGAATCCCTCGTCCGGCCCCGACCCAGCTTTCGCCGCTGCCGAAGGCATTGGCATCATTCTCCATCAGGACTGGAAGCCCCAGGGACTGTTCAATCTCAGGACCCAAAGGGTAATCTCTCATGGCCGGAAGATTGGGAGAGAAGATTACCCAGCCTCGCTTGTGATCAACCTTTCCCGCAACCCCAAGGCCGATCCCTGCGACCGCGCCGCCCAACTCGGCGGCAGCGACCATCTGAGCGCGGCACTCGGCAATCAGCCTTTGAGTAGTCTGCTGAACGCCGTGGGAAATATCGGTAGCAGTCTTCTGTCGCCGTAATATGTTTCCTGATAGATCGATAAGGGCGGTCCTCATATGAGTTCCGCCCAAATCCACGCCGATGACCATCTCGTTACCCATGTTTTCTCCTGCTCTCACTGGCCGCTTAGCCTAAAGCTCGATTGAGGAAGCTCTGAGGCAAATAAAAGACATAGCGTTCAACTAGACGATCAAATTGGGTGTCGGTCTCGCCTTGAATGGCCTGGTAAAGGTCCTTCAGGGATTGGGCGCTAACAATATGATGCTGGAAGCGATTCGGATTGTAGCACTCCGTGTGCAAAGGCAGCAGAAAGTGGCGTACCTGCCCGCGCCATACCACCCCGAGGCGTTCGCGTTCCCCCATGATGGACTGGTACACCCGGCGCAGCAGATCCGTTCTGAGGATCGGCGAGGGAACGTTGGTCACGCACTCCATTAACCCTGCGAGGGTGTACACGCGCCGCATCATTGCCTCGTCATCCCGGTGGTGGAAGAGACCCATAACCGTATAATGGTAGCCGTCATCAAGTTTGAAGTGGTTGGGAACAAAGCCGATATGTTTATGGCCCTCGACCTGATAAGCCTCAAGACGGTGCGCCTCGAAGCGCTTTGATTCTTCCCGGGTGCACATCATCGCATGACCGGTGAACCAATCCCCACGGCGCCATTCCAAGGGCTGGGAGGCAATGAGGTTTTCGAGGTTTTGGAATTTTCTTGTTAGATCGATTAGTTCTGCCATTAAATAGCCAAAATAATCACTGACGCCCCAAGTGCACCTCGGCAAAAGTTTCTTGCCAATTCGACCACCATTTAACCCGACTGTGTAGGGGCGACCGGCCGGTCGCCCCTACCGACTTCCGCCGGGGTGTACTAGACCGGATCGGGCAGGTACGGAGTGAGGTCCTCAACATAATCGGTGACCACTTTGAATCCGGCTTCTTTCAGGATCGCAGAGGCTTTGGAAGCATCGGTCAGATCCACGCGCAGGATTAATTGCCAGATATCAGGATGGTTTGGAAGAGGCATGATCATGACGCTGCGAATGTTTATCTCCGAACGCTGCATCCAGCCTGCGACCTCCGCCAGGACGCCGATTCGGTCGCGCACCAGAAGTGAGATGCGGCTGCTGTCTTCACTCAAGCCCAAGGCCATGAGCAGGACTTCCAGCAGGTCGATGATGGTAATGATTCCTACCAGTTTATCATCTTTGATTACAGGCAGGGCGCTGATCTTATTGTCGTGAATGAGACGTGCGGCCCGCTCGATGGTCATGTCCGGGGTTGCAGTAATCACTTTCCTGGTCATGATATTAGCAACCGTAAGCTTCTGCAATACGTAGGTCAGCTCGTGGACACTGAGCGTTGTTGCGGGGGACGCCCAAGCCTCCTTCAAATCACGGTCGGTAATAATTCCCAGAAGGTGAGCCCGGCCGTCCGTAACCGGGAGTTGCGAAATCCTGCGTGCATCCATCAGTTCTCGAGCCCTGAAAATAGAGGTTTCAGGTGATACGGTGACCAGATTCGTCTTCATGTTCCAACCGACATACATGACGCTCTCCTTGATCAGTTAATGAAAACCTGGCGGAAGAAATCCATCTGTTCAATCACCATACCTGCTCCGCGCGCGACTGCGGTGAGCGGATCGTCTGCGACATTTACCTTAAGACCGGTAGCCTGGTTGAGCAACTGGTCGAGCCCACGGATCAAGGCGCCCCCTCCCGCCAGCCAGTATCCCTTGTCGTGGATATCCGCAGCCAGCTCGGGAGGCGTTTTTTCGAGTGCGCGTTTCACGGCATCGACAATCACCATAACCGGCTCCTTGATCGCTTCCCGGATCTCTTCATCCGTTACCGTAAAGGTTTTCGGAATACCGCTGAGGACCTCTTTCCCGGTAATATCCATGGATTCCGGACTGGCCAGAGGCACCGCCGAACCAATCTTCATTTTGACCTTTTCAGCCAAAATTTCGCTGATGGTCATGTGGCGCTCCCGCTGCACGTAGCGCAGAATGGCGTCGTTGGTTTCATCGCCGGCCACCCGCACCGATTCACTGTAGGCCACCGCAAACATGGAAATTACCGCAACCTCCGTGGTGCCTCCGCCAATATCAACAATCATGTTTCCAAAAGGTTGATCGATTGGCAGACCGGTCCCAATAGCCGCCGCCATAGGTTCCTCGACGAGATGAATCTGCCTCGCTCCGGCTTGTTCGGCAGCCTCGATTACAGCCCGCTTCTCGACGGAAGTTATCCCTGTAGGAACGGCCACTACCAATTTGGGACGAAACAGTTGACGGCTTTTCAGAATTTTCGCCAGAAAATACTTGATCATGATACTGGTGACTTCAAAATCGGCGATGACGCCATCCTTGAGCGGACGGATGGTCGCGATCCGGTGCCCGTGACGGCCGATAATGTTCCTTGCTTCCTGGCCGACGGCAATCACTTGATGAGATTCTTGGTTGATGGCCACCACAGAAGGCTCATTGAGGACCACACCCTTGCCTCTGAGGTAGATGAGGGTATTGGCCGTACCGAGGTCCATGGCCAGATCTTTTGAAAGGAATCCTAGTAGTCGCTCAAGCATATGAGGCTCTTCTCCTCCGCCGCTTTGTCCGTATTGCCACGCTCTTTCAACGGTCTTCAAGTCTATAGAGGAAGGCCTATTCGGTCAAACACTTTTCCACGATTATCGCTCCGGGACACTCCTGCACCCACCAACGGAATCCCAACCATCAACCATCCACCATCAACCGCCCTTTACATGCAGTCCGGAATAGAGACGCCGATAGGCGAGGGGCCATAGTTGCTCGATCCGCGTGCCATCCTGAGGATATCCGACCAGGCCGAGATAAGCTCGCACTCTCATTCCCTTGAAGGAACTTCCCAGAATCTGTTTTCCCCTGTCCATCAAATGGGTAAGGATGGGATTAGCCTCCTGAAAAGATAATCGAGGAAAGAGAAAACCGAGGCGGTTTTCGGAGATTTGTGCCAGATAAGCATCTGATGGCGCCAGCAGGCTCAGGCTCGAGGCCAGTTCCCGCTGAAATTGCAGGATTTGTTTCGGAGAGGTAGTCGTGTGCAGCGTATGCCAGGGCTCGAACTGCATGAGGGCCAGCGCCAATGGCGTACTGTTCTGCATCGAGATCGCCAGGAGTTCCTCCATCTTTGCCGCAAAGGCCAGGCCATTCAAAATTCCTGTGGCGAGGTCATAGGTTCCAAGTTGGTCGCATTCTTCTTTCAAACTGAAGCGGTCCAGATGGAGGGCAAAGGAATGCAGGGCGCAGGTTGTGGCGCGCTGGTTTTCAGGGTCCGGTTCATGGGGGGTCCGCGACAACACAATCAGCGCCAGGGTATGTCCCATGGACATGGGGACGGGTATGCCCCAGAGCGTACCATGGTGAGGCAGACCTTCTGCTGGAGTAAACAGGAAGTGCTCAGAAGTCTGCGGGTTCAGCTTGGGGATGAACATGACCTTGTCGTTTTGAAAAACCCAGCCGGCGAGTCCCTGCTTGGTCACGAAACGCTGCTCAAGCAAACTTGGAGGGACGTTCCGGGTGCCGGCCAGGAGATGATAATGAGGTTGCTCGAATTCCTTCAGAGCAATAAAGCCGTATTCGCTGTCGAGAAGTTGCGTACACTCAGTGACGAAGCGTTTGCAGGATTCGATGACGGAGTGCCCGGTAAGGATGATTTCATCGATCTTGTACCAGAACTCAAGAATGCCGGCGCAGTTTTGCTGTTGCGCCAAACCATCCTGGCGCTGGAGGATCTGAAGAAGGACGGAGGCAATCTCCTGGATCCATTTCTGCTGTTTGTCGTTGAATCCCCACCCATACTTGGTGTCGACGTAGAGCACCCCGGCGCCATCGCCCACCGGCATGGCATAGATTGCTTTAAGGTGCGATTCCCCTTCGCGGTAAAAGGGCACGGTGGTGGGCAGCGTCAGGGATGCTTCCTGGAGCTTGTCCAGATGAATCGTCTGGCCGATCTTGTGAACCTGCGAGAGGATGCCGCTTTGTTCCAGAGGAAGCGAGACGGTTTCGCGGACATATTTGCTCAAGGATTGCGATGCCACCAGTTTAAGCTGGCGCGTCCGGAAATCGAAAACGAAAAAGGCGGTCGTGTATGCCTCCAAGACGTTGCTGAGAAGGCTCACTAAGGATTGATAGGGATTAGCGCTCATCCAAGATTTTACCCTTTTTCGTTCATTCCCAAAAGACCGGTGCAATAGAGCGCGGTGGCGTACTGAGATCGAGTTATTCATCTGCATACTGGAATGGTCTATCTCTGTCAATGGATTATTAGATTTGGAAGGTTAGGATCTTTCTGACACTTCCCTCTTGACAATGATATCAATAATGATACCATCGTAACATGAAGCAATTCGAAAATATTATTGCACACATGAGGAGCAACCCAACAGATGTTCGCTTCAGCGACTTCGGCAACGTATGTGATCACTATTTTGGCAAACCTCGCCAGGGAGGCACCAGCCATAGAATATATAGGACACCGTGGCAAGGCGATCCACGGGTAAATATCCAGAGCAAGAAAGGAAAGGCCGGAGCTTACCAGGTGAGACAGGTGCTCAAGGCCATCGAGAGGTTGGAATGTGAACATGACTCTGAAAAATGATCGTTATACCTACCGGGTGACCTGGTCCAAAGACGACCAGGAATACGTTGGTCTGTGCGCAGAGTTCCCCAGTTTGAGCTGGCTGGCACGGACCCCTGAAGCAGCCTTGAGAGGCATTCGCAAAGTCATTGCAGATGTCGTTAAGGACATGCGGGAAAGTGGCGAGCCTGTGCCCCTGTCCATCGCATCCAGGCAATACAGCGGCAAATTTTTGGTCCGCGTGCCTCCTGAAGTGCATCGTACACTTGCACTCCAGGCTGCCGAAGCTGGGGTGAGCTTGAATCGGTTGGCTAGTTCCAAACTTACGCAGTAGGAACGAACTTTGCATCATAGAGGCATACAGCAATGGCAAGAATCACCATCCTGCCTGATATCATCTGCAACCAAATAGCCGCCGGTGAAGTGGTTGAAAGACCGGCTGCTGTGGTTAAGGAGTTGCTTGAGAACAGCCTCGATGCGGGTAGCCGGAAGATCTCGCTGACGCTCGTTCAGGGAGGTCGCAAGGAGATCCGGGTGGTGGATGACGGCTCGGGGATGTCGCCCGATGATGCGCTGTTGGCTCTGGAGCGGCATGCCACGAGTAAAATCAAGGCCATTGAAGACCTGCAATCGATCCGCTCGCTGGGATTTAGAGGGGAAGCTTTACCGAGCATAGCAGCGGTCAGTCGCTTCGAATTAATAACCAGGGAGCCCCAGGCGCTGTCCGGCATCACCATCCGCCTTGATGGAGGAGTCCTGAAAGATGTTCGGGAAACCGGTTGTCCCGTGGGAACAACGGTCACGGTGCGCGATCTTTTCTGCAATATTCCTGCGCGCCGCAAGTTCTTACGCTCGGTCGACAACGAATTGTCCCACATCAGCGACCAGTTTCTTCGGCTATCCCTGGCTTGCCCGGAAGTTCACTTCCGTGTCACCCATCAGGACCGGCAATTGTATGACTTTCCGCAAGTGAAAGATCGGATGGAGCGTGCCGGCCAAGTGTTGGGAACGGGCCTCATGGCCAAACTGCAGCCCTTCGTGATGGAAACCCAAAATGTCAGGATTCACGGATTAATGAGCGCTCCTGATGTGCAGCGACCCAGCGCCGGCCATCTCTTTGCCTACGTAAATGGGCGGGCCGTATGGGATCGGATGCTCAACCGCGCTATTCTTAATGCCTACGAAACGGTTATCGCCAGAGGGAAGTTTCCGGTCGTGGTGCTTTTCGTGGAGATCCCCCCCGATCTGGTAGATGTGAATGTGCATCCAACCAAACGGGAAATTCGCTTTCGCAATCCTGGTGAAATCATGGAAACGGTCCGAGAAACCCTGAGGCGAACGCTGGAGAGTTCCTCAATTTCAGATCCGGGAGGTGGTCTCAGCAATTTTACTCCCCTTCAAACTGAGCGATCTTGGCCAAGAAACCAGTATACCTGGGAGAAGCAGATCCCTATCGGTGGCGGCTTCGAAGCATCGTCGCAGGGCCTGCCCAGGGTAGCGCCCTTTCAGATGGATGTTTTGCCGTG
Organism: Syntrophobacteraceae bacterium; assembly: GCA_017881795.1. Taxonomy (GTDB): domain Bacteria; phylum Desulfobacterota; class Syntrophobacteria; order Syntrophobacterales; family Syntrophobacteraceae; genus JADGQM01. The sequence goes on along the minus strand of JADGQM010000108.1, from coordinate 1,070 downwards.
GCCGGTTGCAGGCGGTTTCTCCGCAGCCCCCAGCGGAGCACGCGACGAAATTCTTCAAAGCCAGGTCGAATCAGACTTTCCAGCGGCTGGTCATGCCTCTTTTTCACGGTTGCCCTATTTGGGACAATTGGCCGAGAGTTATCTCCTGCTCGAAGCTGAGGATGGGCTCATCATTATTGACCAGCATGCGGCTCACGAGCGAATCATCTATGACCGGCTCTCCTCCGCATCGTCCAGGGAGCCTGCTCAGAGGCTTGTCCGGTCGGTAGTAGTGGAGCTCCTGCCGCGCGAGGCGGCGAAGCTGCGCCAGTGGATGGGCCATCTCAACAACCTGGGATTTGAAATCGACCCCTTCGGCGGTGACGCGTTTGTAGTGCAGTCGGTTCCCGCAGTCCTGGGCGAGTGCTCGCCGGAAGCGCTGCTTCGCGACCTCCTGGAAAGCGGTTCTGAGGATGAGCATAGCCCCCAATGGAGCCTGCTCTACGAGTTGGCGAAAACCGCAGCGTGTCACCGGGCCATTAAAGCAAACCAGAGGTTGTTAGGCGAGGAGGTGCGTCACCTGCTTCAGACCCTGGACCAGACCCAGATTGCCGCTACCTGCCCACATGGTCGCCCGCTCTGGTTGAAGCTCACCTATGACGAAATCGCCCGTCTTTTCCATCGAACCTGAGAGGGGTTGATGGTTGATAGTGGATAGTGGATAGTGGATAGTTGATGGTTGATGGGAGCAAATTTCCTTTACCAGCTAACAATTTGACGGTTACAACGAGATCGAGGAGGTCAATCCTGCTTGCTCATCCCTCATCCCTCATCACTGCTTTTTACTGATAGACAGGTAATCTGTGAATGTCCTGCTCCCAAGACCCGCCTCCGATTATCCTCCTTGCCGGGCCGACAGCGGTTGGAAAGACCGAACTTGCCCTTGAGCTCGCCCTTCACTTGGGCGCCGAGATTGTCAATGCCGACTCCATGCAAGTATATCGCTACATGGATATTGGCACGGCCAAGCCCACTCCGGAACAACGGGCGCTGGTTGCTCATCATCTCCTCGATGTGGCCAACCCGGATGA
>JADGQM010000406.1 GCA_017881795.1 Syntrophobacteraceae bacterium | reverse complement strand
CGATTCCGCGAGGTGGTTTCGAAGCACCGCTTTCGGTGATGAAAAGGACCGGGTGGTAATTCGCTCCAATGGGGTCAGTACTTACTTCGCCTCCGATTTAGCGTATCACCGGGACAAGTTTGAACGCGGCTTCGACCGGGTTATCGACATCTGGGGGGCTGACCATCACGGCTATGTGGAACGCATGCTCGCAGGCGTCCAGGCGCTCGGCCGCGAACGGGATGATCTACGGATCATTCTGGTCCAACTCGTTAACCTTCTGCGCGCCGAAAAACCGGTGGCCATGTCAACGCGCGCGGGGGAGTTCGTAACCCTGCGCGAAGTCATCGACGAAGTGGGAAAGGATGCAGCACGGTTCATCTTCCTCACCCGCCGCTCAGACAGCCCCCTGGATTTTGATCTTGAGGTGGCGAAGAGTCAGAGTAACGACAATCCGGTCTATTACGTACAGTATGCTCATGCGCGACTCTGCAGCGTTTTCGAAGTGGCAAAAGAACGGGGGATTGCCTACCATAGGCCTCATGGGACGAGTTGTTCGGTCTTTAAGGGCCTGACCCTCCCCGAGGAACTGAACATCATCAAGTTGCTGGGCGAATACCCGCAGGTGCTCAACAAGTGTGCAACGGCTCTGGAACCCCATTTCATACCCTATTACCTGCATGAGTTGGTGTCGCTTTTCCACAGCTACTACAATCAGAATCGCATCCTTGGTGAAGATCCGGAATTGACTGAGGCCCGCCTCTCGCTGGCCGATGCGATCCGCCTGGTCATTCGTAATGCCATGGAACTTCTTGGAGTAAGCGCACCCGAAAAAATGTAAAATGGCAGCGGAAGTCGTAGACTGCAAAATTTGATGGATTCGCAAAAAGTCGTCACCCTGGTGAAAACCGGGGTCCAGCATTTTCTAACTGATTGAAGAGACTGGATTCCGGCTTTCGCCGGAATGACGAAGGAACACCTTCTCGGCCTTTTTACGAGACCATCAAATTTTGACCAATCACAAAATGAGGCAGAACTTCAGGACCATCTGAATTGACGGGGTTGCGGTGTAATGACTCGCTCGGGGAAAGATGACAGCGCCCACGAACAGGATGAAACGGTCAAGAAGCCGAAGCATTTCCGGTTTGAGCTCGGCTTCAAGGAAGTGGTATTTTACAGCGTGGGGCTGCTCCTGGCGCTTTCCTGGATGTTCGTCTTCGGCATCTTTATAGGAAGAGGAATTCCTCTGGTAAGCTCGGACGAAATCTCTCTGCGAGCGCACTTGATGCGCTTTCTTGGACTGGGAAAGCGGGCTGCCCAACCACCTCAGGCCGAGACCTCCGAAGCCTTTGACAGTCCCCAAAAAATGCTCCAGGCGCTCGATTATTACAGAGACTTGACCCAAAGTGATGCACCCAGTGCTCCAACCTTAAGGCCTCTGGCGACAACGCCGCCTCCCAAGCCACCCGCCGCTGAGAGTCCCAATCAAAAAACGAAAGCCTCAGGAGAACAACCTCAACCGCTCCGGGAACCTCGAGGCTCGCCGCCGCAACAGGCCCTGTTGCACGAACCGGGGCCGCCGATGAATGCCTCCGAACACTTTACCCTGCTAGTCTCTTCTCTGAAAGACGCTGAAAATGCGCAAAAACTGGTTGATCAGCTCCGAGCCAAAGGCTACTCCCCGCGGATTGAGAGTCTCAATCTGAGCGGCAGTGGCCGATGGAACCGCGTCCTGGTCGGGTTCTTTCAGAATCGTGAAGAGGCGTTGCGCTTTGCCGCTGAATTTAATCGCAGGGAGCATACCGAAGGTTTGGTTATTCGAGAATCGCAATGAGGCTGTCGCCGAATTGACATCGCCCCAGATACAACTTATATAATAAATATGAATACATAATTCACGCGCCAGGCGCTAGGGTGTTAACGTCCTGCTCCTTTGTCTTGTGTTGCATTTCCCACGGGGACGAGAAGTTCTGAGAGAAGACTCTGACATTTAGAAAAAGAAAGGAGAAAGTGCCATGAGAGAAATTAAGAAGATCTTGTTTCCAATTGATCTTTCGGAAGTGTCTTCGAAACTTGCCCCCGATGTCATCGCCATGGGTCAAAAGTTTAATGCCGAGGTCCACCTGTTTTTTGTGGCCGGCAGCTTCGAGAAGTTTAGGACTTTTTACATTCCCCATCCATCCCTGCAGAATTTTGGCGATGAAGTCCTCAAAGGCGGCCAGAAGAAACTGAAAGAATTTGTGGAGGAGTTTTTCAGTGCCTACCCGAAGCTGAAGACCGTCGTCGTGCAGGGCGATCCGGCGGAAGAGATCCTGAAGTATATTGCAGATGAGAAAATCGATCTGGTCATAATGGGTACTCACGGCAGGAAGGGGCTTGACCGTATCCTGTTCGGGAGTGTTGCCAACCAGGTGGTGCAGAACTCCCCCGCCCCCGTTCTGACGATCAACCCCTACCGGCAGGTATGAAGAACAGTGGTTAGAGGTTAGGGGTTAGCGGGGCCGCTGCCCCACTAAACGCCAACCCAGTACAGCCGGGCGCAAGGCCGCACCCTTTTCTGGTGGGCACAAAAAGACGTGCCCACCTTACTACTGCCTCAAAGCTAAAGGGTCGTAGGGTGGGCAGGGCTTCATCCTGCCCACCACAACTGGACACAGATTTCTGCCCACGGGTACTAACCTGCTAACCTGCCTTGGCGCTTTGCTTGTGGCGTAATCGAACATTACTGCTGAAGTTTCTCTTTCATAAAGAAACTTTCAGCGCTATTGCCGGAGGTTCATTCCTCCATTAGCACCACATAGGCGCTGATCGGCATCTCAATGCCTTTGACCTTGAGCGGTCCCACCTGGCGCGCCGGGACCTCTTCCTTAACCAGGTCATAGGTGCGCTCGGAAATCAGGATGCCCCCGATGGGAGCGTTGGTTTCCAATCGCTGCGCCAGGTTGACCGCCGATCCCAGCACGGTATAGGCGAGGCGCCGCGCAGACCCCATATTGCCCACCACGACTTCCCCGGTATTGATGCCGATGCGGATAGTGATGGGAAAACCACCGCTCTGACGCCATCTCTCTCTCAGCTCACCGGTTTTCTTTTGCATCTCCATAGCAGTACGTACACATCTTAGCGCATGGTCTGGCTGCGGCTCCGGGTCCCCGAAGAATACCATGAGGCCATCGCCGATGTACTTATCCACGGTCCCCTGGTAACTGAAAACCACCTCAACCATAGCTTCAAAATACTCGTTGAGGAAGTGTTGGATCTGAGCAGGGCTCAGGTCCGCTGAGTGCGTTGTAAAGTCCTTGATATCACTAAAGAGAATCGTCAATTCTTTCTTCTGTCCCCCCAACGCAAGGAACCCCGGATTGGCCATTATTTTTTTTACCACCAGGGGCGGGAAATACGCTTCAAAGGTCCTTCTGAGAACCTCCTTCTCCTTTGCACCAATGAAATAGCGATAGGCCGTGACGAGGATCCCCGCAAAGAACACCATCAGGAGCGGTCCGATAACTCCCAGGATCAGACGGGCCTTCAGGAAACACACGCCCACAACGATCAAATATGCCGCAGCCAGGAGAACCATGTAGATGGGGAAAAAGTGCGTGGCAAATCTTAAAGACAACATGAGAATACAAAATGCCAGGAATAGTTCGACCATCATCATTTCGGTTCCTGATGCTTCCTTCAGGAATTCTTCCGTGAGCATGGTGTGGATGGCGTTTGCGTGCAGGCCGCTCAGCGGGAAACTAAGATCCGTCGGCACCGGCCCCAGGTCAGATGAGCCGGTTGAGACATCAGAGATGAGCGC
>JADGQM010000405.1 GCA_017881795.1 Syntrophobacteraceae bacterium | reverse complement strand
AAACCTGAAGTGCAAATCGCACTTCCTTTAATCCTCACCCCATGGTTGGAGCCTTCATAGCGGACAAAGCGGAGCAGGTCAAATTTGATACGGGGGATTTTGACAAAGAAACCGACCAAAACGCGGCACGAGAATTTGTGTCAGAATGAGTTGATGTTAGCCTCTGAAATGCCATAAGCCCTTGACACTCAATGACTTTTTCCATAATGACACTTTTCCTGTGATTCCAAAGTGTTGCGGTAGTTTTAGATGTTGGTTCTCCAAATACCCCTAGATCGAACTTCAATTTTCTCGGCTTTTCTCACAAAATCACATTCACTCAATTTGGAACGGGGTGGCGCCTGGAAAAGCAGATGGCTGAAAAATTCTTTCACGGTGCTTATAATATTTGACGATGTCTCATATTACGCAATCCAAGAAGAGGGATGAAAGCGAGATCATGATTATTCCCACGCGCAGTCAATGCCTGGTTCTCATGGAAGAGGCACTGATGCCGAAACATATTCAAGAACACAGTGTTGTCGTCGCTCAAATTGCGGTATATTTGGGACGCCTGCTGAATCAGAACAGCGTCCGCCTGAACCTCGAACTGCTGGAAGCAGGCGCTCTGCTCCACGACATTGCTAAAGCTCGGAGTCTCTCCACGGGGGAACGGCATGAAGATCTTGGCGCCAGGATGCTTGAGAGTTGGGGATATACAATGATCTCCCCGATCGTAAAGGAACATGTAGTCCTCAACGTCGCAGTTCTCCAGGGGCCGATCACTGAATCCCTGGTAGTCAATTATGCCGACAAGAGGGTCAAACACGACCAGGTTGTTTCTCTGAGGGAGCGATTCTCCGACCTGATCAATCGCTATGCAAGAACCAACGAGCACCGGACTTGGCTCCAGGAAAAATTCGATCTCTATCTGCAACTCGAATCCATGATGTTTGAACATCTCACCATAAATCCGGATGATCTGGACCAGGTGGCTGGAAGGGCAGTGCTCGGTGGTTAGCGGCCAGTGGTTAGTACAACACATGGGCGCAAGTCCGTGTCCCGGTGCGGTGGGCAGGATGGAGCCCTACCGACCCTACGAGCTTTTGAGTATTGAGGCAGTAGGGTGGGCACGTCTTTTTGTGCCCACCAGGAAAGGGTGCGGACTTATGCCCGGCTGTGCTATTCATCAGTAAGACTGTAACAGCCTTTGCCGGCTGATTGTTTCGTACTTCGCAGTTGGGCGTTCATATGACATCGGTTTGTAGGGGAGGGGTTTATCCCCTCCCTTAGAACGCGACGATGGGAATAATCACGGGAGGGCGTAAAGCCCTCCCCTACAGCGGTCGCATGGACCGCGAATTTCCAGGCAGACGGCAGCACGCCGACAAATGGGAGAATTATGGCTGGTAAGAAACTGACCGTAGCTCTATTGGCTGGGGGGAAATCTGCCGAGCGCGAGGTTTCCCTGAAGAGCGGTGACCAGGTTTTCCGGGCGCTCGACAAGGAGCGTTACGAAATCTTGCGCTACGACCCGCGTGACGATTTGCCGCGGCTGGCTCAGGACGCCGGTCGCATCGACGTGGCCTTGATCATACTTCATGGCCGCCTGGGGGAGGATGGTACGATCCAGGGCTTTCTCGATTTGCTCAGCATCCCATACCAGGGAAGTGGTGTGCTGGGTAGTGCCTTGGCCATGAACAAGGTCCTCAGCAAACAGCTCTACGTGCAGGCAGGACTTCCGACAGCGCCTTTCGTGGTGATGGATAGAACCGGGTCAAAAGCCGACTCGCATGTATTTGACCAACTGGGGCTACCGGTCGTGGTAAAACCCGAACATGAAGGTTCCAGTATTGGATTGACCATTGTTCGGAGCCCGGAGCAGTTTCCCCAAGCACTGGAAGACGCCTGGCAGTTTGACCGTCGCTGCCTGGTGGAGAAGTTTGTTCCCGGCGTTGAAATAACCGGCGGAGTGCTGGGTAACGACTCCCTGCAGGCATTGCCACTGATCGAAATTGTTCCCAGCTCAGGTCATGAGTTCTTTGACTATTCTGCCAAATACACTCCCGGTGCTTCAGATGAAATCTGTCCCGCCAGGCTCTCTCCGGAACTCACTGCCAAAGCCCAGGATTACGCTCGGCGCGCTCACCAGGCTTTGTGCTGCCGGGGCTACAGCCGCACCGACATGATTGTCTCAGACGATGAGGTCTTTGTCCTTGAAACCAACACGATTCCGGGGATGACCGAGACCAGCCTGTTTCCGCAATCCGCTGCGGTTGCCGGTTTACCCTTCTCGACACTCCTGGATCGGCTGATCGAATTGGCTCTTGAGCGATGAGAGGCAGATTCTCGCAGAACCTGGTCTTATGAAGTGGCGCCATTCACTTTGCCAAGAACTTGCCTTACCTGAGCACACTTGCGCCCATAGCCTTCCGTCAGCAATTCCTGGAGGGACGTTTCAAAAGGCTTCTCGGTGTCAATCCTGAGGTGGGTCTTTTCGGGCAGTTCGTCAAGGGGTTCGAAAGCCTTCATCATCTCGGTCAGGTGCTGGAGGCGCGCATCGGAAATGCCTTGAATCTGTTCCCGCTGCTTGAGTCGCTCTTCGATGATTTCCTTCGCACAAACACATTCCACAACAATGAAGTTCGTATCCAGGTCCGTTGCCAGTTGCCTGGCTTCTTCCCGCCATTTGGCCTGAAAAAAGGTCGCGTCAAGAATTACGGAGTGGCCTTTTTTGAGCTCCTCCTGCGCCAAAGCGAGCATTCGCGCATAGACCCGCTGTCGCCTTGAAATGCGGTATATGCCCTGATCAAAAGACACGACCTCTTCCTCCGGAGCGCTATGGTCCCTCCCTTCTTTCCGGATACGGTCAGATTGCATGAGGGTCAGTGACAAGGCCTCAGAAAGCTTTTCCGCCAGCGCCGATTTTCCTGTTGCAGGAAGGCCGCAGAACACCCACAGAGTCGGACGGCTGAACTGCAGGGCATAGCGGTAGGCTTGCTCCAAATAGTCCTTTACAACCCTTTTCAAGGCCAGTCGTGCATCCAGGGCTGCGACTTCCGTAGACCGGAGGCAGGCCACCTTGACCTTCACAATGGCCCGGTAGGCAGCGTAAAAATCGAGCAAAGCATAGCACTCGTGATCTCTCGAATGTTCCGTGTATGCCGACATAATGACGCGGCTGGCCTCCGGATAACCCAAAGACTCCAGGTCCATATGGAGAAAAGCCAGGTCGGAGACGAGATCGCCGTAGCGGAACCGATCATTGAACTCAATGCAGTCTATAATCTGAATCCCATCAAAAAAATAAACATGCTCGGCACGCAGATCCCCATGACCATCCCGTATGCAGCCCTTCCGCACACGGCTCTCGAAGAGCTTGCGCCAATCCCGGAAAAATGCCCGGCTCACCTCGCGAATGAATTCCCATCGCTCACGTTCCAGGAATTCACCCACAAACGGTTCGAGCTGCTGAAAGTTCTCCTCCATATTAAAGGCAATCACTTCGGGATCACCGTAATGGTCAATCTCGGGACTGCTGGCACTGCGTGAATAAAAGTCAGCCAGATATCGGCCAAGCAACCGCAACTCTTCATGGCTGACGGCGCATCTCCTCAAGAGCTCAACCAGGTTTGCCTCATCCGGCAGCCGCCTCATCTCCACGGCGTATTCGAGCGGCTCCCCGCCATCTACAAAGAGCTGCTCGGTCTCATCCCGGCAGATGGTCACCACCTTATGGTATACGCCGTGAGTGAGGCGCTGATTTAAGATGACCTCGCGTTCACAAAAGTAGCGTCTGACATCA
>JADGQM010000404.1 GCA_017881795.1 Syntrophobacteraceae bacterium | reverse complement strand
TCGAGGCGGCGAAGTACAACGTGCTGCCGCTCGACAACACGACGCTCGCTCGCTGGAACTCGCCGAAGCCGAGCCTGACGGCGGGCCGAACGGTCTTCACATATTCGGGTGAATTGACCGGCGTGCCGGGGAGCACTGCGCCGGATATCCTGAACAAGTCCTACACCATCACCGCCGAGGTTACGATCCCCGAAGGCGGCGCGGAAGGCATCATCGTCACCCAGGGCGGGCGCTTCGGCGGCTATGGACTTTTCCTGAGCAAGGGCGAGTTGGGAATTGGTCGGGGCAAGCCGGTGTTCCTCTACAACCTGCTCGACCTCAAGCGCACGATCTGGGATGGACCTGAGCTGGGCGCCGGCAAGCACACCATCGTCTTCGACTTCAAGTCCGATGGTCCAGGTTTGGCCAAAGGAGGGACGGGCGTGCTCTCCGTGGACGGCAAGGAAGTGGCCAGGAATTCCATGGAACACACCACCCCGATCACGTTCCCGGAGGACGAAACCTTCGATATCGGCCAGGACACGCGCACCGGCGTCGCGATGTTGGAGTATCGCTACGATGTTCCGTTCAAGTTTACCGGCACGATCGACAAGCTGACGTTCAAGCTTGAACCCTTCAAGCCGTAGCAGAGCGCTGAGGCAGGGGCGGCTGATCGCCCAGGGCCAGGGTCGCCCCATCGGCGGTAGGAGAGGCCAAACGTGCGGAGAACCGCCAGCCGCTTCCAGCCATGGCGAACCAGATCGACAATGCGAAAAGACTGCAAAGAGACGCGATGAAAAAGGTGCTTGTTATCGCTGCTGCCAGTGAAGCCGCGACCGGGTTGGCGTTGCTGATTGTTCCGTCGCTCGTTGGGCGGTTGTTGTTGGGTGAGGAGCTTACCGGCGTCGCCATACCCGTCGCACGTGTGGCCGGCATCGCCCTGATCGCCCTTGGGGTAGCCTGTTGGCCGGGCACGCCGCGAGTCGCCATGTTGACCTACAGCGCGTCCGTCACGCTGTATCTCGCCTACGTCGGCTTCGCGGTCGGTTTGACCGGCATACTCCTGTGGCCGGCGGTCGTCCTGCACGTGATCCTGACGGCACTTTTGACTCAGGCATCAACAAGCGACAAGGAGACGAAAACATAGAGCAATAAACCGTGCCCGCCTGGTTGTCAGGCCCTCGCATACCAAAAGACTAGACAGAAGAGCACATTGAACTAAGCCTTCGGCAGCATTAAACCCGCCCACCGAGCTTTCTTGTTGAATTAACTGTAAAATCGATCAGAGCATGTGAGCATGGTATATCTCCTTCGGGACAGGGTGTCCTTTCAAATTCTCTTTCCTGAAAAGGAGATATACCATGACTTACCTAAGACAACGCATGATCGAGGACCTTCAGTTGCGGGGATTGGGCATTGTTACTCAGCACAGGTATGTTCGTGCCGTGCGGCTATTGGCTGAGCACTACAAGAAATCCCCCGACAAGATCACCGAAGACGAACTTCGTGATTATTTCCTCTACGTCAAAAACGTTAAGAAGTGGTCCCGAAGCACCAGCACCATCGCCCTATGCGGCATCAAGTTCTTTTATGAGAATACGATCAAACGGGACTGGCCGATCCTTGATTTCGTTCGGGCCGAACGGGAGAAGAAGCTGCCGGTGATTCTGAGCCCCGATGAGGTGCGCCGTATCCTATCCAATGTGCGTTTACTCCGATACAAGGTGTGTCTCACCACGATTTACTCCTGCGGTCTGAGACTTCAGGAAGCGACTCATCTCCAGGTTCCTGATATCGACAGCGCCAGGGGACTCATCCACATACATCGGGGCAAAGGAAACAAAGATCGGTATGTTCCTCTGCCTGATAAAACCCTCCAACTGCTGCGCGAACAATGGAAATCTCATCGGTGTCCCACATGGATCTTTCCCGCACCCGAAAGAAAACAAAAAAATGCTCCGACCACTACCAGAGAACCCGAACCCATACCAAGGTCCACTGTATGGTTGGTTTTCAAAAATGCACTGAAGAAAAGCAAGATCAATAAAAATGCCTCTGTTCATACTCTCAGGCACAGTTATGCCACCCATCTCCTGGAGGGAGGGGTGAACCTGCGGCTTATCCAGGACTACCTCGGTCACAGGACTCCCACCACTACCGCCATCTACACTCACCTCACGGCCAAGACGAAAGAGACGGCCTTCCAGTCCATCAACGAACTGATGAATGATCTTTGACGGGTTGGGAAGACCCCATGCCGGAGTTGGCGGACATCTTTTGCCGCCATGGCCCGGAGTACCGCACTAAATTCGCCGATCGCATGCTCCCCTCGCACCTCAAGGCCATGGAGGATATAGAAAACTGTCGCACAGAGTCCATGGGCGGCCAAGTCTATCTTTGTGATGAGTGCGGGGAGACCCGCTACAGCTATCACTCCTGCAAGAACCGCCACTGCCCCAAATGTGGTAATGACAGCACCGATCTCTGGCTCAAAACTCAGATGGATCTGCTGCTCCCTGAAACCTACTTCCTCATAACCTTCACCCTACCCGCAGGACTTCGCTTTCTCGCCCGGTCCAATCAGAAACCCATCTATGATTTGCTCTTCACAGCTTCGGCCGAAGCCCTGAAGAAACTGGCCATGGACCCGAAATTCCTGGGAGGACGCATTGCCATGATCGGTGTTTTGCATACATGGGGGCGTGATCTTTCCTATCACCCCCATGTCCATTACATCATCCCTGGCGGTTGCCTCTCCTTGGACAAGCGATGGATCTCTTCAAGTAAGAAGTTCTTCGTCCCGGTGAAGGCCCTTTCCACCATCTTTAGAGCCAAGATCCGAGATGGACTGGAAAAACTTGCCCTCTTCGACGCGGTCGATCAAAAAATCTGGAAAAAACCATGGGTTGTCCATTCCAAACCCGTCGGCACGGGAGAGGCGGCACTAAGGTATCTTGCTCCGTATGTCTATCGTGTCGCCCTCTCCAACAATCGCATTGAACATGTTGGAGACACATCGGTTACCTTCCGCTACCGGGAATCCGCTACCGGGATCTCCCACCGAATGACTCTTACCCCCATGGAGCTCATCCGAAGATTTCTCCAGCACGTCCTCCCCGTTGGCTTCCACAAAGTCAGATATTACGGTCTTCTCAGCCCTTCAAACCGAAGAACCTTTAAGCTCCTTCAAAATATTCTGACAACTGGTTCTGTCCTGCAAGCTATCTTGAACCCCTCCGAATCCGAGAAACCCTCAGTGCCCCAAACGCCCGAAGCCATCCTTTGCCCACATTGTGGCTCTCAACTAAGGTTGCTCAAAACCATAAGGAGCGCTCGCACCAGAGGACCCCCATGACGAGAAAAACAAATCCCTCACCTAAGTTTCACGCTTCGGCGGAAAACGCCCATTTCCCGTCAATGCTTTCCTGTGCTTTCATGCAACCGATCACCTTACGCGGCAGGGCAATAGCCTGTAAGATTTTCCGTTTCGCCAGACCCAAAATGAGGATTTCCCTTTTCTTTCTATTCACCAACCCATACAATCCCGCCCTAACGAAGCGCGATTGCCCTGCTCTCCAGAACCGTAGCGCTTAATTTCCAAATACGAGCAAGGCTTAATTCAATGCGAATTGTGTGGCGGCTAACCACGTGCTACTATGATGCCCGTTGGCCTTTCACGCGCCACACGAATTCTTAATTCATTTTCAATGCGAATTGTGTGGCGGCTAACCACGTGCTACTATGATGCCCGTTGGCCTTTCACGCGCCACACGAATTCTTAATTCATTACGCTCGTTTCCCGTCAACG
>JADGQM010000403.1 GCA_017881795.1 Syntrophobacteraceae bacterium | reverse complement strand
TTTCAACAGATACGCCCCTCTCCGTGCCCTCAATGGTCCTTCGCCTTAACGCCAGAGCCTAACGCTCTGGGAAATTTTCGTGTCGAAGGACCCATTACTCTTCCCTTCCGAGATTCAAAATCCGACCCCTGCAATCCGCAATCCGAAATCACTTCGAAAGGGTGGTTAGCCCTTCTTCCATGATGGCCAGACCTCGCTCCAATTGCTCGTCGGTTATGACGAGCGGCATGAGGGTCCGAATAACGTTGCTGTAGTTGCCACAGGAGAGGATTACCAGCCCTTTCTCATAGCAGAACTTCACCAGGGCTTTGGCCACGTCTGCGGCAGGTTCTTTGGTTACACGATCTTTGACGAGCTCCAGGGCAAGCATGGGACCAACGCCGCGCACATCGCCGATGATCTCCAACCGCTTCTGCATTGCTTCGAAACGCTGCCGGAGCTTCTTGCCAAGAACCTGGGCCTTTTCGAGCAGTTTTTCTTCTTCGAAGATTTCGAAAACTGCCAGGGCGGCACTGCAGCAAACAGGGTTGCCTCCGTAAGTCCCACCCAATCCTCCAACCTGCGGCGCATTCATCATTTCCGCTCTGCCCACCACGGCGCTCAACGGCATCCCCGCAGCCATGCTTTTCGCCGTGAGCAGGAGGTCAGGCTCCACGCCCCAGTGTTCCATGGCAAACATCTTGCCGGTGCGACCAACCCCACTTTGAATCTCGTCGGCCACAAAAACGATGCCGTTATCCCGGCAGATTTTGATTAACTTGGGAAAATATTCGAGCGGCGGAGTGATGAAGCCGCCTTCCCCCATGACCGGCTCAACGATCAAAGCGGCCGTGCTTTCAGCCGCGACATGGCTGATGAAGAAGTCTTTCAGATAGTCGGCGCAGGCCACATCGCACGCGGGGTAGGTGAGGCCGAAAGGACAGCGATAGCAGTAAGCGCAAGGCATGCGATAGACATCGGACATGAAGGGACCGAATCCGAACTTGTAAGGCTTGACCTTGCTCGTAAGGGTCATCGCCATGTAGGTGCGGCCATGAAACCCGTTTTCAAAGCAGATTACGGCTTGCCGCTTGGTGTAATGCCGGGAGATTTTTACCGCGTTTTCCACGGCCTCGGCGCCGCTATTGGCAAACAGGGCCATTTTGGGGAAGGATCCCGGCGTCAGGGTGCAAAGTTTTTGAGCCAGCTTGAGGTAGGGCTCATACATGACAATGTGAAAGCAGGTGTGGGTAAACTTCTCGGCCTGATCTTTAATGGCTGCAACCACTTTCGGGTGACTGTGGCCGACGTTCATGACACCGATGCCGCCCGCAAAATCGATCAGTTCTCGGCCATCAACATCATAAACCATAGCCCCTCTTGCCTTTTCCACAAAGTAAGGCGTAACGTTGAAGGGGCCTTGTGGGACGAAGTTTGCCCGGAGCTCTGCCAAGAGCGCACTGGATTTGGAACTACTCATAACGACTCCTGTTGTTTCAGTTGAATCATCTTCTTGATGCCTGGCGAGAGTGCCGTTCTCAGCAACAGGCAAATGGCATGCCAAGTGTTAAGCGGTATGATTCTGAAGGGCAGGGGAGGGTTTGGGTCTCATTTGAGGTGGCGATGGATGGCTGCTTTTGATCCATTTATGAATCAACGGCAGCGACTTCGCATGTTCGGCCCGAAAAGACCCGTCAGAGAGATACCTCCAGAATGCTCTCCAGGGGATCTAAGGATCCCTCAAAAAATAACCCGCTCTCCTTTTGACCTTATTTCTAATCACGAAGAGCACGAAGGACACGAAGAGCATGAAGCAATCACTTCGTGTCCTTCGTGCTCTTCGTGGTAAAGGAAATAGTTTGTTCTTGGACATCTATCAACGCCATCAAACTATTTAAAGACATCATGACCGGGTGCGACTAGCAGCAGCCATGTGGCTTGATGCACTAATGAATCACGATATCATGCATCGCCCTTGCCGCGAGGATCGAATAGCGGGGAGTTGTTCGATTCACTAATGAATCACACGCTGAGAGAGAGCGTATTTTTTCAGCTTGCGCACCACGGTCGGTTGACTGATTCCCAGTTGTCGCGCTAATGCTCTGGTGGTCTTGAACTGGAGCAGGGCCTTTTCCAGGATCTCTTTTTCGAGGGCGCCGATTTCGTCGGTAAGGGATGCGCCATCCTTCAACACCGTCTTCGGCACGGGTGGTTTCTCAGCTCTAACACCCAGACCACTGATGACAAAATCATCCACGACATCTTGTTCGCCCATCAAGACTGCCGTTTTCAAGATGTTCTTCAACTCGCGCACGTTTCCAGGAAATGGGTGGGATTGCAGGATCTTAAGGGCTCCCGAGGAGACCCGCCGTTTGAGGTGATAAGCGCGGTTGTACTTGCGCAAAAAATAATTCACCAGCTCGAAAACATCTTCGGGCCGCTCGCGGAGCGGAGGGATGCGGATGGTGAAGGTGTTCAGGCGGTAAAAGAGGTCTTGTCGGAACTGATTGCGCCGCGTCAGTTCTTCGAGATCGTGGTTGGTCGCGGCGATGACGGTGCAGTTGATTGTCCTCGGCTTCAGGCTGCCAAGCCTCATGATTTCCTGGTCGTCGAGGTACTTTAGGAGCTTGGCCTGGACCGAAAAGGGGAGATCGCCGATCTCATCCAGGAAAAGGGTGCCGTCATGAGCCAGTTCGAAAAGGCCGATTTTTCCCTGTTCGCGGGCGCCGGTGAATGCCCCCCTTTCATAGCCGAATAATTCTGCCTCCAGGAGATTCTCGGGCAGGGCCGCGCAGTTGATCTGGACAAAGGGTTTGTGCTGCCGCTTGCTGTTTTTGTGGATGAACTTTGCCAGAAGCCCCTTGCCGGTTCCTGATTCGCCCAAAATCAAAATGTTGGAAGCTTCCAGGTGGGCCAGTTTCAGGCCGATCCTCAGGACCTGCCGCATCTGGCTGCTGCTGGCGATGATCTCCTGCTTTTTCAGCTCAAGGAGGCTCAGTTCAGCCAGTTCTTCCTGATATTTTTCCGTGACCAGGCGGGACTGTTCCAACTGTTCCCGGATCGCGTTGAGCTGGGTCATGTCCCGTTCATTGACCACCACCATGGATATATTCCCGGTTTCGTCGAACACCGGGGTGCCGGTTACCAGCAGGATCTTCTGGGTCCTCTTCAGGTGTTGGATAATGCTGACCTGTCGTTTGGTTTCCAGCACTTCCAGCGTGACCGAGCGATCAAACCACCGCTTGGCAAGGATCTCCGAAACCGTCTTGCCGATGACGTCAGCAGCCTTGATACCATTCAGCTTTTCGGACGCTTCATTGACATTAATGACCCTGCCCTGACCATCGCAGACCCAGATGCCATCCGAAGAGGATTGAAAAATGGCGTGCATTTGCCGGTTGAGGTGCTTATAGGATTCGAGCTTTCGCGCTGAAATCTCAAGCTGCTCCATTTCCTGAAAGCTGCATACCGCCCCCTTGATCCTATCGGATTCTCGAATCAGGGTGATATTGAGCAGGAGGCTGCGATCCTTCCCCTGAACATAGCGCCCCAGTTGCGGAGTTCCCGAGGCAATGGAGGTCATCACAAGCGGGGCGGAGGCCGCAAAAACCTCGTTGATGTGTGTTCCTACAATGTCTCCGGGGTGAAGGCCAAAAAACTTTTCGATCTGAGTGTTAGCAAAGAGAATGACGCCTTTGGGGTCGGTCGCAATCACGCCGTGGCTGCTGGCATTGAGGATTTCGTCGCCTTTTACTTTAGTTATCACTTGTTTTCAGCCAATTCAAAACGACCGCACTTTAACCATTGCCAAAAGGTACCCGA
>JADGQM010000107.1 GCA_017881795.1 Syntrophobacteraceae bacterium | reverse complement strand
ATTTTAAAACAGGAGGGTACATTTCCGAGAGACCTCAGGCTGGCAAGGATTGATGATCTTCACGCTAGGCCGTTCCGTCAGTTTATCCCGCGAGCCGATTTCGGTCGTTGTCATCGAACCACAGCGCCCGTTCAAATCCCTTTCCCATGATATCTCTTCCGGTGTAAGATGTGCCCACGTGCAGTTGTACTCGATGCTGTCATGAAGTTCTTGAATCCGATACACCAATCAACCAGTGATCGAGCGGCGGTGCCGTGGCGCGACGCCGCCGGCCGAGCGCAAATAAGCCATGGCAAAGGAGGCAGTACGTGGAGTCTGCTGAACCCGGAAGAAGGAGAGACAGTGACAGCATCCTCAAAGCCAAAGCGGTTCTTCGGGGGCAGAATGCCGCACCCTTAGAATTGCTGGCGCTTGCGAAAAAGCCAAAAAAAAAGAGAGAGCCTTTGGGCTGGCCCGCCGCATCCTTGCCAGGGCGCGTAGAGACCCTCGTATCCGAGAGATTGAAAAGGAGGAGCATCTCACCATCATTCAACAACACGCCCTCTGCACCTACAAGGACCCGGATCTTCCTGCCGATGAGAAGCTCAATCGTGCCCTCGATATTTTGAAGGAAACGACTTCCGTAACGTGCCAAGACCTCAGTGAGACCAAAGATCCGGAGACGCTGGGTATTGCCGGAGCCATATACAAGCGGAAGTGGGAGTTGGACAGCCAGAAGCAACACCTGGAGCGTTCGCTCGCTTACTATCTTCGCGGCTACAGGGAAGGTGTCGCTTCCGACTACGGATATACCGCCATCAATGCTGCTTTCGTGCTGGATCTCCTGGCCGATCAGGAAGAAACAGAGGCAAGCAAGGCAGGAGCCGTTTCCGAAGGAGCCGCCCGCTCCGAAGCGAAACGAGCTCATCCCCGTGGTTTCCTACGCCGCCGAGCGGCGCATCGCCTCAGGTCAGCCCGATTACTGGGATCACGCCACCCGCCTCGAACTCGCCGTTCTAGCCAAAGATGAGCAGAAAACCACGGATGCCGCAGGCGATGCTCTTGCCTCCATTCGCGAATTCTGGGAGCCCGAGACCACCGTCCGCAACCTGCGCCTCATCCGTGAGGCGCGAAAGAAACGGCAGGAGGCGGTCCCGTGGGCAAAAGAGATCGAGGACGAGCTCTCGCGCAAAGGGAAAGAGATGGAGAAGGCCCTCAAGGGAGAGGTAAAGAAGTGAGCCCTGCAGGGGCCCCGTAGAAGATTGGCGACCCCGGTACGCTAGAAAAGTTCGCCGCTGAGTCATGCGGCGCCGGCTATACTTTACTCGGCGATAAATTGCGTATATGTCATTCCGAACGAATGTGAGGAATCTTAAGATTTCTCCCTCCGCTCGAAATGACAAGAAGTTCAATCAGTGGCCGTGCAAAGTATAACTACTCCTGCACTCTGGCGTTCCACTGAAGCAGCCTCCTATCCTCCGGATAATCCTTTAGCCCCTTTTCCCAAACCTCTTTCGCTTCTTTCTTCTCGCCGGTGACCCAGAGCACTTCGACCAGATGCGCGACAATCTCAGCGGCGGTTTCAGGGGAAATTAAATCATCTATCTTCGCGTAAGCTTTGCGCAAGTACTCCAGCGACCCCGAATACTTGCCCATCTTGTAGAGCACCCACCCCATGCTGTCCTGGTAATTCCAGTTTTCAGGCTGCAAGTCCAGTGCTCGTTTGATCAGGTCATACGCCTCCTGATACCGGTCGGTGCGTTCGGCCAGAGCGTAACCCAGGGAGTTGAGCGCTTTCACATGCTTCGGGTCGATCTGCAGCACGTGCCGTAGATCTCGCTCGTATTGTTCGAAGCGGTTCAACCGATCTGCCAGCTTAGCAAGCCGAAACAGCCAATCCGTGCGATCAAGGTCTATTGCAAAGAGACGATCATAGACATCTTTCGCTTCATCATCGCGCTTCTGTTCGGTGAGAAGTTCGCCCAGGCTGAACAAAACATTTCCCAAATCAATCTGTGCTTCCGGGTTGTGCGCCTCCTTCTCTGCCAGTTCTTCAGCAATGGCGGCAGCTTCCTGATAGGCCCGTAGGGCCGTTTCCGGCTTTTTCAGAGCCTGCTGAGCCTGACCGGACTTCCATCGGCTGACCATCCCAGCACGCTGCGCCAGGAAGGCGCTCGGATCGTTTTCTATCAGTCTCTTAATGGTCTCCAGCGACTCCTGTGAGGTTTGTAGAGCAGCCCGAGGAGTGTTCAGTTGCAACTGCATGTCTATGAGGCGGATATAACCATCCCAGACGCTATACCGAGCCCGGAGGTCTTCAGGACGGTTCTGCACCGATTCATAAGGGAGCTCATACAGTACCAGCTTTTCCCGCGTTAGAGGCACGGCGATCCAGCAGTTTCCCTCCGGCGTGCAGCGGAAGTCGAAGTCCCAGAGGGGAGTAGGCCAGCCGCTGTTCGTTGGCAATCGCAGACTGAACAACTGTCCTGCGTGGGTGGCAATGCCACCGACACTCACACCTGCACTGTGCCCTTGCAACACCCGCAGGCTCACACCGCTTTCGGCATCCCACACGCGCAGGGTGCGATCATGACTTGCGGACACCAGAGTGCTTCCGTCTGCGAGAAAGCGCAGACTGAACACCATATTTTGATGTCCGCTCAACGCCCGCAAGGAATGGCCCGATTTTGCATCCCACAGACGGATGGTTTGGTCCCTGCTGCTGGTGGCCAACTGCTTGCTGTCAGGGCTGAAGGTTATGCTGTGAACATCATCAATATGTCCTCTCAAAACCTGGAGTGATCCCCCCGTGCTCACTTCCCACACACAAGCAATGTCATCATAGGAGGCAGAGGCCAGCCCCTCGCCTGTCGGGCTGAAAGCAAGACCTCCTTCGGAAATCCGCTCACTATGCCCTTCAAAAGTACGCAGTTCTTTGCCGGTTTCGGCATCCCAGAGGGTGACGGCGTTGTCAACTCCGCCGCTGGCCAACTGTGTGCCATCAGGGCTGACCGCCATCGCGCCGACTTTGTCCGGCGCTTCCCATTCCCGCAATTTCTCGCCGGCGGGCACGGACCAGAGGATGATCCGCTTATCGGTTCCCGCACTGGCGAGCCATTTGCCATGAGGGTGAAAAGCGACAGCCATCACAGTTCCAAATTCACCGGCAGTTTTATCATGCCCCTCCAGTCTCTTGATCAATCGCCCACTGTCCACCTCGAACAACACCAGGGTTCCCTTTTCCCCTGATACCGCCAGCAAGCGGCCGTCGGGGCTGACGGCAACAGTGAACAGTGGCGCCCATGCCCCTTCGTATTCCTGGTTCGGTTCGCCGCCCATGATCTCGACAAACCCCGCGAGTAGGTTGCGGGCATGGCGTCGTGTCTCGGGGATTTCCTTATCCAATTCGTAGGTTTTGCTCAGGATCTGCCTGGCCTGTGCGTAGTCTTCGACGCCTCGCTTTGCGAGCAGGGAGGCATGCGTGAGATGCGAATTGAAAAGGCTGAGGGTGCGCTCCTGAAGTTCCCGTTTCCATACCTCTTCATCCTTTCTCCGTTTCCTTCCGCTCTCTTCCAGAAACTCCATGGCCAAGTCAAAATGGCTCCCGTACCGCGCGGCCCAGTCACGAGTGGGGTGCTGACGCTCCTGCCAGGCCAGAGCGTTTTCAAGATAGGGCGTGGACCAGAGGGCAGCTTTTCCACCTTCCCACAACTGTGCGGTCTGCTCCAATCGGCGGTAGGTTTCCGCCGAAGCCGCGTCTTCCTCGACCCAGTCATTCAGACGTTTCCACTGTCGGATCAGGCTCTCGTGGCTGATGTCAAGAACCTTTTCGGGAGTCAGGGGAACGGTTGCGGGAGGTGTGATGAAACTGCGGTCGGGTCGGCGGAAGACGTTCACCACGGAGATGGCCTTCTGTGGAGAGACGCCTGCGAGGGCGGCCACTTCGGAGAGCTTCACGGGACGACGGGTGTCCCTCCTGCATGTGGAGCGTTCGCTGAGGCAAAGGAAGAGGGTCTCTGCAATGCCTTTTTGTTCCTCATCTGGTTCGTCGAACGCCTCGTCGGCATGGTCGGATAGAGCGTTCTCGATGCCGCCGATGGCTTCGTAGCCGCTCAGGGTGAGAGCAAGCGATGGATTCGCACTGGCTGTGGTCCTGGTCCACATCCGCATGAGGGCGTGCTGCATGAGGGGGAGTTGGTCCGGGTCGGCTCCCATGTCGTTGAGGATTCGATTGACGAGAGAGGCCTCGACGGTTCCGCCGAACACGGCGGCAGGCCCCTCGATGGCCTCGCGGCGCTGCTCCCGGGTGAGGCGCGGCGTCAGGAACTGACTCTCGTTCATGCCCTCGGGAAGCCCCATGAAGAGGGCGCAGTCGCCCAGGAAGTCCGAGCGCATGGTGAGGACGACGTATATCGGGAGCGCTCTTTGCTCCGCTGAGGCCAGAAGGAGAGCCACAAAGGCGTCGGCTTCATTCTGGTTGTGCTGTGTCCGGTAGCGAAAGATTTCCTCGAACTGATCCACCAAAATGAGGAGGTTCGTCTCTTCGGGCAGGGGCGTCTCGCGCAGGGCATCGACAATCCCCAGGGGACCCCTGCGGAGCGTTGCCAACAGGAAGGCGGCACTCTCTTCGTGCCCCGCTCTCTCCGGTTTCAGAGCCGAATCATCGAGGAGGGCGTCAGCAAGATTTCTCATGGGACTGCTGCCGGGGCGCATGACAGTGGTGCGCCACCGCACACCAGCGCCGGCAAAAAAGCCCGTCCCAGCAATTACCTCGCCACATCGATCATATGGCAGGCAGGCAAAGCAGCGTCCATCTCTTCAAAGAGTGTGACGGCATGCTGAATTCGAAGTCCGTTACAGGTGATAAGAAATCGCTTATTTGAGAATTTTTGCATAGCACCTGACGCTGATGCCGTCAACGACATTCACGTACCGATTTCTTGACAAGTGAGGACAAGAATCATCGGGATATCATCAGAGTAAGTCATGGTGTTGGGGGGCAATGATGGGCATCGCTCGGCACCAATTGGCGACGACGCCCTGACTCCTATCGATGGTTATTGATTTTTACGACTCAATGAGTCAACTTGATCAAAAGGACTGAAGCTGAAACAGAGATTAAAGGTATTGTCATGAAGCCCGTCACCATGTGGGATCTCGCCGTAGCGGTCAGAGGCGTCCTCGATGGGAAATCATTGAAGGAATGAAAATCCGACATGAAGAAACCATCGAAGTCATTGCTCTGCCTCGTCATACTGCTGGTGTTGACCGCTCCTCTCCACGGACGGGAACGGTCGGCGGTGCTACTCACCGTGATTCACTTCAACGACCTTCACGGGCGTCTCCTGCCATACCATGACAAGAGCATCAGCGAAACCACACCAGTAGGCGGCGCGGCACGCCTGGCCAGGATGATTGCCGACGAAAGAGCGAAGAATCCGGGAGGCACCGTGCTACTCTCGGCCGGCGATATGTTCCAGGGAAGTCCCATATCGAATGTCTTTTATGGGGAATCCGTCATCGCTTTCATGAACGCTCTGAAGTTTGACGCCATGGCGATCGGCAACCACGAATTAGATTGGGGTCAGGGTGTCCTGAATCAACTTGCTGCGGCAGCCGCCTTCCCGCTTCTCTCGGCCAATATTCAGGACAAGCAGAGCATGGCCCTCTCTTGGGCCAAACCTTCGGCCGTCCTGACAAAGAAGAATCTGAAGCTTGTAGTCATCGGCATGACCACTCCTGATACCCCTTTTACTACCAGACCCGGTAACGTTTCGGGACTCACTTTCCGCGATCCGGTAGAGATCCTGCCGCAATTGATTAGGGAAGCGCGAAACCGCGGGGCGGATCTCATCGTGCTCCTGTCGCATCTGGGTTTGGATGCCGACCAGCAAATCGCCGAGCAGATTGCGGGCATCGATGTGATTATCGGCGGCCACAGTCACACCGCGATGACCCATCCGCTTCGCGTTAACGACACCATCATTGTCCAGGCAGGGGCCTACGGCGCTTACCTGGGAGTGCTCCAGCTCACGGTGGAGCCCTTCTCCCGCAAGATCGTCGACTATACCAGGACGAATGAACTCAGAACGGTCCTTTCCGGCCCCAACGACCCCGTTGATGAGGGTGTTGTCAGAATTGTCGACCGCTTCAACGATCAGATCAGCACCAAGTTTGCTCGCGTGATTGGCGAGTCATCCGTGGACCTGGTGAGAAACCCTCATGAAGAATCCAACGTGGGCGACCTCATCTGTGATGCGATGAGGCACGCTTCCGGAGCCGACATCGCCTTTCAGAATGGCGGAGGGATCAGGGCCGACATACCCCAGGGCAAGATCACTATCGAGCAGGTCTACACCTTGCTCCCCTTCGATGATGCCCTTGTGGTCATGGATTTGACCGGCGATCAAATCAAACAGATTCTGGAGCAGAACGCGAGCTCCGGGCATAGTATTCTCCAGGTTTCAGGCATGACCGTGCATTATGATTTGGCGAGACCGGCCGGCTCCAGAGTGATTAGGGTCGATGTCGGAGACAAAGCCCTTGAGCCATTGAAAACTTACCGGGTGGTTACCAATGACTTTCTCGCTGCCGGTGGGGATCATCTTACGGCCTTCAAGGAGGGAAAGCATCCTGCCTACGGGAGCTCGCTGGTGGAGGCCTTCACCACCCACCTGGAGAAGCACTCTCCGGTCCACCCTGAGCGCGAAAAGCGCATCGTTTTCGTCAACCCATGAACGAGCAGATCACTGTTTTTGTCGATGGCAGGCCGGTAAAGATCTATCGGGGGATGCTGGTGAAGCACGCCCTGATCGCTTGTGATTACGCTCTCTACAAGGCCGCCGCTTGCGGTGAAGTGGTGGTTGTAGATAACCATGGATTCGTGCTCGGACTCGAGGGAGCGCTGCAAGAGGGTTCGAGGGTTTTTACAGGACCGAGAAATAAATGACGCGTCTCCCCCCTCTTACGGCTCACGACGCAGCGCCGCTCAAGTATGCGCTGGTCTGGCTGTGGATGGTGGGGCTCTCCTTCTCGGGCACTTGGTGCGCAATATTGTCCAGGGCCCGTTTCACCTTTTCCTGGAGGCCAGGTTTCAGGTTCCGAACATGCTGAAAGGCGTTCAACAGGCGGCTGGCGGTGGTGGCGTTGATGGCGGCAAGTTCGATCACGGAGGCCGCAAGCCACTGAATTCCTTGGTCCGTCCACAGCATTTTGTTATTGGCGGCCATCGGCAAGAAAAGGGCGCGACACCAGGTGGGTTGGGTGATATCGAACGTGGGCCGTGCTTTCTCAATCTCGATCATCGTAAAGACATCATGCCGAGTCCCACTGGATACGATTCTGAGGTAATTTGCGTAGGCGCTGAGGTGTCCGTGCCATGCCCCATAGGTTTCCTCAAGAACGGAGCGCCTCTCGGGGGAGGAACTGCGATTGAGCGCCAGCAGGGCAGCCACGCGATCATTGGCGGTAGTGGCTTGTCGGTAATGGTCGAGGATCAACACGTGGCTTTCCGGCGAATCGTCAATCGCGATCAAATCCAAAAGGACATTCTTGAGCAGGCGATCTTCGATGCCATCTTTCGGGGAACGACCGATGGACAGAGTATAGGTATCGAGCCTTTCAAACTGCGTAATGAGGTCATTCCGATATAGCCGGTTTACAGCCAGCATCAGTTTTTCGCGTGCGACAACCAACTCTTGGCACCAGGTGCAGTAGCGGCGCTCCAGGGGTTGTTCGTCAATGCGCAGAAAGTATGCCTTCAAGGCAGCGGACCAGCGATCATCTCCCAGCATTTCCCCGTAGACTGACAGCCAGCCGGGATCGATTGCGGCATCCGGATGTTCCAATAACCTGATCCGCTGTTGGTCCGTGAGTTGTCGCAGAGCTTCAACCCGATTGTAAGCATTGGGGTCGAGGCGGATCTGCCTGGTAAGGGTTTCGGAAGTCACATTCCTCAGCTGAAAGGTTCCGTAGAATGAGAAGTCGCGGTTCATGGAGGCAAACACGGGGGATTCCGCAAGATTTTCAAAAACCAGGTCCGCGGCAGTCTCTTTGAGTTGAAAAACTTGAGCGCTGCCGGTCAGCTCGCCCCCTTCCTTATCCACCAGGGCCAGCTGGATGGGCACATGAAAGCAGGGCTGTCCTGGCGGGCAGAGTTGTTCAAAGTGGATTCGGAAACGCTTTGCCGCCGGGTCATAGAAGGTTTCTGCAGTCACCTTCGGATAGCCGATGTTGTACAGCCACCCCTGTTTGAAAAGCTCGAGAGAGAGTCCTGCGCTTTCTTCAAAACATTGGAAGAATTGATCCGTATTGGCGTTCCCATGGCGATATCGGGAAAAGTAAAGGGTCTTTCCGGCGTGAAAGGCATCGTCGCCAAGAACGAGGCGCAGCATGCGGATGACCTCTGCCGCTTTGACATAGGTCACGCTGTCGATCAACTCGTCCGGATGGTTGAAACCCTCACGCACGATGCGCCCCACGTGTCCCGCATCCTCCATGGCCAGGGGACCGAGCAAAGGATTGCGAATGCTGTCCAATTGGTTCAGACGAACGAAGGCGGGGTTGAAGAGGTCAGCCATGAACCGGCGCTCCACGTCCACCGTGTACGCTTCATTCAGCCACACATCAAAGGGGGTCTCCATGGTGGTTTCACTGCCGCACTGATTGTGCTCGAATTCGTGGACGATCACGGCATGGGCGTAAAGCAACCCAAGATCCAGGGTATGCTCCGTGATCAGCGCGGCATCGGTTAGAATGGTGGTGTTCCCGACATTTTCCATACCCCCGAAGTTGGACTTGGTCATACAGATGGTGCGGTAGGTGTCGCCCGTATATTCATAATCCTGTGTCCTGCGGATCCAGAGGATGGCCTCTTTGAGGATTTCCATGGGAATGCGGACACCATCGACCGTTCCAGGCGGTGCCAGGTACTCCAGGCGCACCGTGCGGCCCGAATCGTATGTGACCTCATCACTCAGGCTATCCCATGTGCCGACACAAACGAGAAACAAGTAGGGCGCCATCGGGACGGGATTTTCGTAAGTGATGATCTGCCTTGAGGGATCTCCGTGCTTGGGGACCGGTTTGCCGTCAGGGTTGGAATGGCGGTCAATGTTGCCATTACTGATAAGATGGGTATAAGCGGCATCCGCTTCGATGGTCGTCGTCATCGTGCATTTGGCTCGGCAATCATCGACAATGGGCATGATGCGCCGGAATCCCCATTGCTGACACTGCGACATGACCTGTTGCGGCGCTCCAGGAGGCGTGACATCCCTGTAAATGCCTTCCAAGATGTGATCCGATGGAAAACAGTGGGTTACCGTCCTCACTCGGAACTTGTCGCCTGCTTTCACCATCCGGGGCAGCGTAACGATGAGCTTTTGCCGGTCTCGCTGATATTGGTAAGCCAAGGGCAGCACATCTTCTTCTTTCGCGAAGGGCCCGGAACCTGGATGCCACTCGACAGCCAGGATTTCGAGATCATCAGCATCCAGTTCCAGTGAATCGCAGTCTCTCCTGGCCGACATTTCGAGAAGATTGCTTGCCTCCACCCGGTCCTCGACGAAATTTAAGTGAATCGTAAGATGTCTCAGGGCGACAGGCAGTTCTCCAAAATCTTCACGCATGTATTTGAATCGGCGTGCACCGATCATTCTGTTCTCCTTTTTACAATTTGACCCACGAAAGACGCGAGGAACCCGCAGGAATCGATGAGCAAGCGCGGCGCTGTGCTGGGTTGACTCCATCTCTAACTGTTTAAAACGAAGTGGCTGGTACACATGGGCGCAAGTCCATATCCAGTTGCGTTGGGCAGGATGGAGCCCTGCCCACTCTACGACATCTTCAGCTTTGAGGCAGTAGTCGTAGGGTGGGCACGTCTTTTTGTGCCCACCAGAAAAGGGTTCCGACTTACGTCCGGGTATACTAGCGTCATTCACGCCCTTCGTGTTCTTCGTTGTTGCTTTTATACCTGCCCGGCTTTCGGCACACGATCTGAGCTACGGCACGCGTAGGATTTTCCTTTATTCCCTCAAAATAATGGATAACTTCCCAGTTCTCGAACCACTTCAGGAGTTCGCCTTCCTGCAGCAGGAAATCAGGATTGTGGGGTCTACCAAATCTGGGCTGGGAAACGGTAAACGTTTCATAAAACAGCACCCCCCCCTGGCGAAGCGCCTTCTTGATACAGGGAATCAAGGGCCGATGCAAGTAACGGAATACCAGGATAACACCGAATTTGTCACCCGGCAGCGGACTTCCTCCAGGAATTTCCAGATCCACCTCCCAGGTGGTGATGTTAACCCCCCATTCACCGGCAATTCTCCTCGCTTCGTCCAGACGCTCGGCAGCCTGATCGCAGCAGATCACCTCAATACCCATCTGCGCAACGGTGATGCCATTGTGGCACTCGGCGCACGCCAGATCCAGAACCGGACCTGGCGCCTTCTTGTCCTCAAAAAGGTGAAGATATTTCACCAGGAGTGCTGAAGGAGATAGATCAAACATATGGATAACTTCATGTAAAATTCATTGGTTTCAAGTAAGATCCATAACTTCTCAATAACCGCAGGATCACAACGAACCATGAAAGCCCTGGGTCGTCATTCCCGCATGCTTCTAGCGGGAATCCAGAATCTTTCTGATCGCTGGACCCTCGCTAAAGACATGCGGGGGTGACAGATTGGCTCATATTTATTGTGAGAAGCTACTAAGATCCAGTCTCTCGCCAGAACAATGGTCATTTTAGAACCTGTCGGACAGGCTTTGACCATAAAGATCTGAACAGTTTTCTAAAAGGTTCTTTAGTATATAGTATATGATTCTGACCTCCAAGGCCGATGAAGTACTTGCATCAATCAGCGGGGCCACAATATGTCCGAGAAACACTGTTTCAACACTCTAAGTCGGCGCGAGTTTCTGCTCCTCTGTGCTCTAAGCGCAGGAGACATGGCGCTCGCGCGTGCCGGCGTTCCGACTTTACTCAAGCCTGGGGTGACGGAGGCGATGGATCAGGGCGAGGGCGGCGGCAGTCTGGCGGTCGGCGCGCCACGGCGCGGTGGAAGACTCATTATCTGCCTGACCTCCGGCAATCCCAGGCACTTCAATCCCGCTGTCGCTTCCGGGGATGCTACGGCCCTCCCCGGAACACAGATCTTTGCCAGCCCATTGCGTTTCGATGAGAAATGGCAGCCGCAACCGTATCTCGCCAGGAGCTGGGAAATTTCCAAGGACGGTTTGTCGGTCACCCTTCGGTTGGTCGAGGGAGCGACCTTTCACGATGGCCGTCCGATCACATCGGATGATGTCGCATTCTCCGTGCTGGCGGTCAAGACATATCACCCGTTTCAGCCCATGTTGGCCCCGGTGGACAGGGTTGACACTCCTGATCCACACACGGCGGTGATCCGGCTTGCGTGGCCCCACCCGGCTATACTGCTGGCCATGTCGCCGGCCCTGCTGCCCATCCTGCCCAGACATGTCTACGGGGACGGTCAGGACCTGAAAACCCATCCCGCCAACCTGGCGCCCGTCGGTTCCGGTCCTTTCAAACTGGTCAAATACGTTCCGCGATCCTTTGTTCTTCTGGAGAGGTTCAACGATTTCTTCATTCCGGGACGACCTTACCTGGACGAAATCGAGATCAGGTTCCAAGGCGACCTGAACGCCCAGTTGCTGGAAGTTGAACGTCAGGAAGCCCACGTGCTCTACCCCGTTTCCGACCCGTCAAGTCTCGACCGGCTGAGCCGCTGCAAACACTTGGTTGTCAGGTCGCTGAGTGACTCCGCCCTGGGCCTGCTGAACTGGCTGGCCTTCAATCTCCTGCGCAAACCGCTGGATGACAAACGCGTCCGGCAGGCGATCGCCTACGCCATGGACTGCGACTTTATTGTCAACTACCTCCACCGTGGTCGGTCCGAACGAGCCACGGGGCCGATATCCCCGGCAAGTCCCTTTTACGAGCCGAACGTGCCCACCTATGCGGTTGACCTGGTGCGTGCCGGGCGCCTTCTCGATGACGCGGGATATCCCTTGAAGCCGGACGGCAGGCGCTTCGCCTTGAACCTGGATTACCTGCCTGCCATGCCGGACCAGCAGCGGGATGTCGCCTTCTATCTCCGGCGTCAACTGGCGCAGGTCGGCATCGATATTCAGATCCGCCACTCGGCAAGCTTTCCGGAATGGGAATTA
>JADGQM010000402.1 GCA_017881795.1 Syntrophobacteraceae bacterium | reverse complement strand
CCTGGGTTGGCTTAATCTCTATCTGGAAACGATCAAGGGCGACGGCCGGTACCAAGAGCTCTATCGGAAGTATTTCCGCGATATTATGCCGTGATGCCCCGATTCTACGCCGCCGTGGAAGGCGGCGCTACCAAGGGTGCCCAATCAAATTGGCTGGTCACTCCCCAATTTTAACCACACTCCCCGCAACGGGGAGAGGGGTAAGGAATGCCATTTTATAACCGTCCTGATTGCACCAATTCGCAAACGTAATGGTGACGGTTCAAAATTCCCTTGGTCATCGGCCACCGCACGGGGGGGCGCGTCATTTCAAGCAACTGCCATGCGCCGTTTCCGTAGCCCCACTCAATTACGATGTCGTCCAGATGGACGTTGCGAACAAAATTTCGAGTCACTTCGAGAACTGAACGTAACGCTGGTTGCTCCATGGAAACCGGTTCATAACGGGAGCTCAGCGTATCCATATCGTTCCGCCGCACTGCTCCCACGCACTCAGTATGGACGCAGAGAATCCGAATCCGTTCGGTCCACGCCACAGCTTCCTGGATGATGAGCGGATTATAGCGGTCGGCGTACACTTCCAAGGCCGCCCGGTCGTCAACCAGGTGTTTGTGCTCCAGGGTGGCGATGGGGCCCATTGCTATAAAAGGCAATCGAAAGGTGTCTGGAATCTTCGCTTTCTGCCTTTTGCCGAAATAGATCCGCGTAGCAGGGTGGGGCATTCCCACATAGCCGAGAAGGATCTGCTGTAAAACGCGGGAGTGCTGAAAGCGGTAAGTAGTGTAACCCGGAAAGGTGGGTATTTGCAGGGCGTTGAAGAGATACGCAAAGCGAGGGGTTGGAAAAAAAACCACTTCTGCGGAGCGCAAGAGGTCCTTTTCCTCGGCTGAATAATCATCGATGGCCGGACGAATTCCCAGAGTCCTGATTGCGGTGCACGAACGAAGAAACGGCGCCAGCGCAACTTTGATGGATTTCATCCTCTCAATTGGGGTTCGCATTGAGGAGCACATCGGGGTGCACCCCATAATTGTAACTCCGCATGCGAAAGTAATTCTCCAGAAGGCCGATACTTCGGTCCACGTAGTCGTAGATCTTGAGCCGCCGATCCCCTCCCGCGCCATTCTGCTGTAAATCCCTCAAAGCGTTTGCGAGATGATTGCCGAAGTACAAGGGGATCGCAAGAAACAGCACCTTCGCATTCAAGTTGCGGAAACATTGCGTCAAGGTTTGCGGGGTGAGAAGGATCGCCACCGGTCCGGATGCTGTCGGTAAATCTGGACAGGGATCTTCACTTTCTGCGACTTCCCTCAGAGCATCCTCCATGTCCGCAGGCTCTTGGCCGTAGCTCTCCGAATGAATGCCCCGCCTTGCCAGCTCAGCTTTCAGAATTTGATTCTGTCCTTCTCCGCCGCACAGGACAAGGAGCGGTTGGGGTTCACGGGCTAGTTCCGCCTCAATGTCATCGGCAATGATGCTGGTTCGGTCTGCGTCGCGCATCAGCGCTCCCAGCATCGGGGCATAGTCGGATCGTGAAAAATAGGGGTACTCGAAGCCCGTCTCCCGCGCCACCACATGAGCGTGGACAATCCCTCGTCCCTCTCTCGCATCCTTTTCATCGATGGTGTAAACCAAGTCTCCAAGATAGTAGTATACCAGCCTGGAGAGGCGATCTCTGCGCTGTGACGTATTGGAGAGCCCGAGCATATAACGGCAATCAAAATTGGGGACAAGATGCGTGAGGACCTTTGATGGACAGCGCTGACATTCATCCATTATGAGATAGCCGATGCGATCCCAGATCTTTCGCCAGTAACGCATCACTTCGCCGGTATGCCCGATGGTTATGGCATTCCCGGGTTCATGGCGGCCTTCAGCGAAGATGCCCACTTCCGACCGAGGAATTTGGAGAAAGTTCTCGATTTTTATCAACCAGCCTTCGAGAAGGTCTAACTTTGGAATGAGAACCAGCGTAGGTTGGCGACGCTGAGCAATGGTGTATAAGGCGATTACTGTTTTTCCGCTCTTGTGTCCTCCTACGAGGGCGGAAAAGTCACGTTCCAGAGCGGCTTCGGCGGCATCCTGCTGGTACCCTTTCAACTCCCCATGGAATTCAAGTGGCAAGGGGTCCATGGTGCGCCTTCGATCAACCAGGCGATACGGTTGTTGAAATCTTTTGCAGAGTTCGAGTAGTTGTTCCAGGAAACCTCTGGGCAAAAGATAACTGTGCCCTTTCTGCCGCATGCAATTGATTTGCGGAGGAATACTTCCAATCCAATCGCCCCGGCTGTGCCGCAATTCATAGTCGGGATTGGTGAATACCAGTCGTTCGCGGATTTTTCGGTCCAGCAGGGGAGATATGCCATCGGAGGGGATTTTGATACTTTCCGCAAGCAAAATGTTAAGCGTCTTAACGAACATCCACAGTTACCTTTCCACATTGGTGTCATGCTGCCAATCAGCGTTGGATTCTTCCTCTGATAGCACATGATCAATAATCTGTCTGGTCTGAAATCACTTTACAGAAAGGTTTTCTCATTCCCGGGCAGCTCAAAGCCCATGAAGGCAAGGAACTGAATGCAATCGCCGGGATTTATTCATCTTAACCCTCTTTCCAGGGTGAGTAAAGCACTTCCTCATTGTCCGTTCAACCGTTCAACCGTTCAACTATGATTTGACACTGTCCTTCCAATTTATTAACGTGCTCGCTCGATCTCTGTGACGGTTGGTTAACTCATCCATAGGCCCCGAATCATCCGAAGTTGAAAGGAGATGACGACTTGAATCCTGTCACTGACCAGCTCCAGCATCTTGGCCAACTAGCCAGAGAATATGATCGCAAATTCAAGGAGCTCGAGGAATTCGCTCAAAACGCCCAGCCCGTAGACCTGATGACTCAGCTAAAAGCCCTCGGAGAACGAACCACCGACCGGTTCCGGGCAGCGCAGCAGGCGTTGCTTGCGATGCTTGCGGCCAGTGAAAACTCCGATCGAAACCAGCAGCTTGAAGCGTTCATGGCGCTTAGCAGTTGTTTCGACGAAATGCGCATTTTGTTCCAAATCCTGCTACAGAATAAGTCGCAGGTGTAAGAGAGTATCCAGGTTACTTTGGACTCTCACCCTTTTTTATCAAAAAATAGAGCTTGCCGGTTTGTTTCATGTGCCCGGCGACCCCTTCTGCTTCCTGCCCAGTGCCGCAGAACAGGTCAACTCGCCCTGGCCCCTTGATGGCTCCCCCCGTGTCCTGGTTCAAAACCCACCTGGAAAGGGGTTCCCAGCCCACCACCTGCCCCGTTGCGTCGATGCGGGGTTGCATCGTTTCCAGATAAGCCAGCGCTCCTCGGGGATGATATCGCGGATCGGTGGCAATGGAGCGCCCGGCCGTTAAAGGCACGTTCAAGCTTCCCTGGGGACCATCTTTAACCCGGCGAAAAAACACATAGCTTTCATTGCGCCACATCACCTCTTCGCGCTCCTCCGGATGGTTCCGCAGGTAGGTGCGAATCGCTTGCAGTGACATATCCTCTTGAGATATCGCTCCCTTATCAATCAGGATCTTACCGATGCTGCGGTAGGGCCGTCCATTCGCACCGGCATATCCGACGCGAAGCAAATGCCCATCAGGCAAGTGTACGATCCCAGAGCCTTGAACATGAAGAAAAAACGCATCGACGGGGTCTCGTAACCACGCCAATTGACCTCCATACTGTTCAAGCTTGTTTTCCCCATCAATTTCCGCCCGGGTATAGTAGGGCGTCACCCGGCTTCCCTGCAGGCGTCCAACCAGACGCTCGCCGGGAAAGCGCACGGGATCAAACGA
>JADGQM010000401.1 GCA_017881795.1 Syntrophobacteraceae bacterium | reverse complement strand
AAATGAGAGCAAGTTATTTTTGGACAAGCCCTAACCAGGACGAGGGAGACTCATGAAACGGGTGCTGGAAGGAAGTGATGCGGTCGCTGAAGCGGTGAGGCTGGCCAAAGTCAAGGTCATTTCCGCCTACCCGATCACCCCGCAAACTCATATCGTCGAGCGTCTCGCTGAGTTCTGCGCTGACGGAAGGCTCACCGCCCGGTTCCTGCGGGTGGAAAGCGAGCACTCCGCCCTGGCGGCTTTGATTGGGGCGTCCAGCATGGGAGTGCGCACCTTTACCGCCACTTCCTCCCAGGGCCTGGCGTTGATGCATGAGCTCCTGCATTGGGCGTCGGGAGCCAGGCTGCCGATTGTGATGGCCAACGTGAACCGGGCCCTCGCGCCCGGCTGGAATATCTGGGCCGATCAGACGGACAGTCTCGCTCAGCGTGACACGGGATGGATTCAGTTTTACTGCGAGACCGGCCAGGAAACCCTCGACACCACGCTCCAGGCCTTCCGGCTGGCGGAACGGGTGAATTTGCCGGTCATGGTGGCGCTCGATGCCTTTTTCCTTTCGCACACCTTTGAGCCTGTTGACGTCCCGGACCAGGAGGCAGTTGATCGCTTCCTGCCGGCTTTCCACCCGCGCATTGCGATGAGCACTGAAAACCCCTGCTCCCTCAGCCAGCTTGCTCCCCCCAATGTATATATGGAAATGCGTTACAGCATCCACCAAGCGATGCAACAGACGCTCGATGAATTTGCAGTCATTGAAGAAGATTTCCAAAGGACCTTTGGCCGGCGCTACGGCGCGGTGGAATCGATTGCGTGCGAGGATGCGGAAATCATTCTGGTCACTTCCGGAACCATAACCAGCACCACTCGCCAGGTTGTCGAAGAGCTGCGTTCCCAGGGGGAGAAGGTTGGGATTCTCAAAGTAAAGCTCTTTCGGCCTTTTCCGGTCGCTTCGATCCGACAGATTCTCGGGTGCGCGAAAAAAGTTGCTGTCATCGACCGCAATTATTCTTTCGGAGCGAGTGGAATCTTTGCTCAAGAGGTGAGGGCGGCGCTTTGCGGCTTGCCGGAATGTCCGCCCGTTTTCGGCTATATCGCCGGGCTGGGGGGGCGCGACGTCACCACCGGAACGATCGAGGAGATTTATCGGCACACTCAGAGCCATGCCTCCCCTGAAGAGGAAAGCATCTGGGTGGGACTTCACGAGGTGGATCATGAAGCTGGAAATCGTTGACCATGACTATATGCACCCGGGACATGTGGGCTGCCCCGGATGTGGGGCTGCCATTGCCATGCGCTTTGCCCTGAAAGCCCTGGAAGAAAAGACCGTGATGGTTATTCCTGCGTGCTGCTGGTCGATCATCGCCGGTCCTTACCCGCAGTCAACCCTGAAGATCCCGGTGATCCACACGGCCTTCGAGACCGGAGG
Organism: Syntrophobacteraceae bacterium; assembly: GCA_017881795.1. Taxonomy (GTDB): domain Bacteria; phylum Desulfobacterota; class Syntrophobacteria; order Syntrophobacterales; family Syntrophobacteraceae; genus JADGQM01. The sequence continues at coordinate 2,395 of JADGQM010000401.1, read as the reverse complement.
CGCGGTGGCAAGCGGCGTGAGGGCCGCTCTGGATGTAATGGGGGATACTGAAACCACGGTCGTCACCTGGGCCGGGGATGGCGGGACTTTTGATATCGGCTTTCAGGCCCTTAGCGGCGCGGTCGAGCGCAATGAAGATTTTATGTACATCTGTTACGACAACGAAGCCTACATGAACACGGGTGTGCAGCGTAGCTCCTCGACTCCCTACGGCGCCTGGACGACCACCACACCGAACCGCGAATGGAAGCGGATGCGCAAGAAGAATATCGTTGAAGCCCTGGTCGCGCATCGCATCCCCTACGCCGCAACGGCGAGCATCGCCTACCCCGAAGATCTCGTGCGCAAGGTCAAGAAAGCCAGGGCCATGAAAGGCTCACGGTTCATCCACATCTACGCGAGCTGCCCGACGGGCTGGCGCATGCCCTCCGAAATGGCGATCAAAATCGCGCGCATGGCGGTCCAGACGAACATCTTTCCGCTCTATGAAGTCACGGATGGCGTGCACTATACGCTCAATTTCACCCCCAAAGGCTACCTGGTGAAAGAATACTTCCACCTCCAAGGCCGCTTTAAGCATTTGACCGAAAGCGATCTCGACCAGATCCAGCAGATGGTCAACGAAGACTGGGAGCTGTTGCAGAGAAAGGCGAGAGCTTTTGGCGTTTGAGTTGATCAAATACTATCCACGAAGACACACGAAGAACAACCGACCACGAAGGCCCACAAATAAATGACATCCGGGCAAAAAGGGCGTGGTTTTCCCGCAGGACGTTAACAGCTCTATGGAGGTGAATGGTCAATGAAATACGTGCATACCAATCTGATCGCCAGGGATTGGAAAAGGTTAGCGGTCTTTTATCAGGAGGTATTCGGCTGCGTGCCCGTGCCGCCGGAACGGGATTTAAGCGGGGAATGGTTGGACCGGGCTACGGGAATTGACGAAGCCCATATTCGGGGCATTCATCTGCGTCTGCCCGGATACGGGGACAACGGGCCTACTCTTGAAATATTCCAGTTCCGCTCAATGCCGGCGCACCCGGAAGTGAAGCCAAACACGCCAGGCTTCTCCCATATTGCGTTCGCGGTGGATGATGTGGCCGCAACCGCGCAGTCGATCTTTGATCATGGTGGTTCCGCCGTGGGTGAGCTCACCATGCGAGAAGTGCAGGGGGTCGGCCTCCTCACGTTTCAATATGTGGCTGATCCGGAGGGTAATATCGTCGAGATTCAGAACTGGGGGAAGGTCGGCAGCTAACCTTCCATAGCGCTGCCATCGCCTTTGGCGGTGCTCTATCGTCCCTGCTGGCCCAGGAGTCAGTACGAGGGTGTCCAAAAAACACTCCGGAATCGCTTCGCGTCATTCCGGCGGAAGCCGGAATCCAGGTTTTTCAAGACTTCCTGGACCCCGGCCTTCGCCGGGGTGACGGGATAGAGGGGCTTTTTAGACACCTTCTAAGAGGTAACTATTTCGATGTGGCATGGAGTGTACCTCTCCGGCAGGCCTGTCCGGGGGCGTGAGGAGCTCGAAGATGAAGTATTCCGAAGCTAAACCAGGTCGCATCTTCATTTTACGCTTGGAGGATGGAGATATCCTGCATGAGGCAGTCGAAATGTTCGCCTGCGCTCACAGGATACAGGCGGCGGCGCTGATCGTGCTGGGCGGAGCGGATGAGGGCAGCAAGCTGGTTGTTGGGCCGGAGCAGGGTCGCAGCCAACCCATTATACCAATGGAACATGTGCTCACCGGCGTTCACGAAGTAGCGGGTGTGGGCACGCTCTTCCCCAATGCCAGTGGGCAGCCGGTCCTGCACATGCATATCGCTGGTGGACGCGAAGAAAAAGCGGTCACTGGCTGTATTCGCCGTGGGGTGAAAGTCTGGCACGTGATGGAAGTAGTGCTCTGGGAACTGACAGAGGCAACTGCGCAACGTTTGCCCGACGCAGCGACGGGCTTTGAGTTATTGCAGGCATGCCGGCTAAAGGAGCGCGAAGTTCCCTGGAAACGGTTCTTGCGTGAGTGCGATAACTGCGCAGGGAAACGGGGTGCACAGCAATTCCCATCCGTTACCTCCGGCCAGAGTGCCAAGGTTAAATCGCGATTCGGGTGGGAGCTGGAATCCAATGTTCAGGGATGATAATGGTATCGGAGAAGGCACGAACACAGATTAACATGGCTCGCGGCGTCAGAGCGGTTGCTTCCCTTGAGGCTTTGAAAGGGGTGCTGGTGGTGGTCGCTGGCTTTGGGCTCCTCTCTCTGGTGCACCACGATTTGCAGACCGTGGCTGAAAGTCTTGTCAGGCTTTCCCATTTAAATCCCGCTCGCCATTACCCGCAAGTGTTTATCGAAGCCGCAGCTAACCTTAACGACTCACGGCTGAGGCTTCTGGCTGCT
>JADGQM010000400.1 GCA_017881795.1 Syntrophobacteraceae bacterium | reverse complement strand
TGTTTTTTCTCAGTTGCAGTCATATAGCGATAATCTTCCCATTTCCACATTTCATCGTATACGACCAGGAGTTCTTTGATTCCATTCCTGGAACCCCCTCCCATCCCAGGGAGCAAATTCTTATTCATGTGTTCAATGTACGCATGCCACACCTGAACAGTGACTTGCCCTTTGGTTTTAGTAATTTTTGCATTTCTAAAATCACCAAAAAAGGAATCCTGAAGTGCTTTTTTTTCGTCAATAATTTGGCTGGTTTTTGAGGATGATAAGGAAGCAGAAACGTCAGTATTAGAAGGACTGTATGTCTGAATGGGTAGAGAAGTGTTTGCTGCATTCTGTTTTGGTGGGGGTTGTGATGGACGTGGGATGACTAGAGCAGCAAAGAGACTAATCCCAAGGAGGCTTATGAAAATGCGTAATAATGTGTTTCTAGTTATTCTTCTCTTCTTAGTGGGAGCTTCTTGACGGTCTTGGACTATTTCAGTTAGGTGAACAATTCCATGGTCAAGAGGAACGGTGAAAGTGAAACGGAAGCTCTCTCTACACCTCTTGCATTTTATTATTAATTTAACATTAGGCGGAATCTTGCTTTCTTCAATGTTGTGCTGCTCATCACAATTTGGACACCTAATAGTGATCGACATGGGAAAGAATCTCCAGCCAATGAAGAGATTTCTGATAAAAGTTTACCAGGTCTCTGAAGCCCTCCCTTGAGCATCCAAATGCTACCACGTTTAAACATTGTAGCATATCAATCTAAATGACTCTTGAATTCTTCAAGCAATAATTTCAGTAACGCTGGATTTGTACCAAAAGGGATCTTTTTTCCACTAAAATTCTTACCACATTTAAACATGGTACGAGGAAGTTTCGAAGAAAAAAATCACTCTGGATTTCCTAAGTAAGTGTCACAAAATAACATTTACATTTCAAGAGGAATTCGGGCGTATCGAATAGTTCCATTCCCCGTGGAATTCATCACGGATGATGTTAACCTGTCCCAAATCCTCATCCGTGACTTTGATCCCCTTGGTGTATTTGTTAGTGTCGAGCTCGCATTTGACCGTCAGTCCTGTGCGGGTGGTTGTCGAGGCAATAAGGTTTACGATCACTTCGTGGCTGACAAGAGGTTTACCTCTCCAATTCTGGCTGATATAGGAAAAGAGTCGATGTTCGACCTTGTTCCATTTGCTGGTTCCCGGCGGCAGATGAGAGACCGAGATAACAAGACCGGTTTCATCGGCAAATTTCTGCAACTCGATTTTCCAGAGTCGAACTCTTGCTCCATTGCTGCCCCCACCATCAGCGGTAATCAGCAGACGATCTGCACCTGGGTAAGCCTCCCGCCCCATAGTAATCCACCACCTTCGGATGCTCTCTACGGCAAAGGTCGCCGTGTCATGGTCCGTACCGACATTGACCCAACCTGCATTACGGGTCTGGTCGTAAACTCCATAAGGGGCCACCTTTCCAAGTTCGGGAATCTCAAAATCGTAGACACGGACCTTTTCAGGATCGCCTTTCCTTCGAAGCTCCCGCCCACCATTCTTGAAATCCCCCACACGCTCCTTCTTTTTTGTGTCCACCGAAATAACCGGTTGGTCACAACACTGAAACTCTTTGACTTTCTTGTGAATGTTTTCAAACTGGGCATTCCGGTCCGGATGCGAGCTTCCCTCAGCCGTCTTTCGGTTTGCCTGCAGGCTATAACCCATCTCACGAAGCAGTTCGGCTACCATCCGGTGGCTGGTTTTATGTCCCCTTTTCGTCAGCTCATCTGCAAGCTTGCGCACGCTCTTGGATGTCCAACGCAAGGGCGATTCCGGATCTCCTCTCGTGACGGGTTCAATCAGTCCCTCCAAGTCACTTCGGAGAGTTTGGTCAAGGTCGATCTCACGCTTTCGCCCTCCGCCCACCTTGCGGACCCGCGTCGTGACGGCGCTCGGAGCGATCTTCTTTGCGTCCTGCCCAAGGAGTTCTTTCCATCCTGTTGTTATGGTTGGCCGGGAAATCCCAGTTGCCTTGGACGCCAAAGAGATACCTCCACGGCCAAGAACCATCGCTTCGGCTGCTACGTAAAGTCGAAGTTGTCTCTCGTCCAACAGTGGAGCCAGAAGTCTAAATCGTTTTGCGATCAATTCTTTCTCCATGCCAGTAGTATATCATGGTAAGAAAAACTGTAAAGGTTATTTTGTGACAGATACTTTAAGTGAATTTTCCTTCTGCGAGAGGCCAGAATATTTTTTCATAATCGAGGATTTCAGACGCAATAATTCTGGCAGATCTGGAAAAGCTAGTGGGTTGGTGTCATGACAGAAATATTTTCCCAGATGGGAAAAAATGAAAATTCCAGGGAACCATGAATTTTTGAGTAACCTTACTATGTCATGAAAAATTAATAAGATTTTGACTTAAGATTAGCATTAGGTTAGCAATAAAGAAAAATAGGTCACAGACAACATCCTGTAACCTATTGATTTATCTTGGAGGGCGACGCGGGGATCGAACCCGCGACCTTTGGTTCCGGAGACCAACGCTCTATCCACTGAGCTAGTCGCCCCTGTTTTCTGTGAGTGCTCTGAATTTCCGCTACCGGAGAGCCTGGGTTCTGATAACAGAGCAGAGGAGCTTTGTCAATCCATCAACTGGTCATCTATCAACCTGCCATCGGGTCATCTGTATCAATTGGTCAACGTGTGGTTGTCACCGCATTGCCATCATCTGGTCGGATGAGGACCCATGTCTGCTGACCTTTGTCCCCTTCCTAAATCAAGCCTTTGGAAGAGGGAATGCCGACCCGTCGGTCATCGTAAAGGGTCGCCTGATCGAGGGCCCGGCCCCAGGCTTTGAAGATTGCTTCAAGGATGTGGTGGGTATTGCTCCCGTAGAGGACTTGGAGGTGAAGAGTGACCCCGCCATGCTGGGAGAACGCCCGGAAAAACTCGGGCACCAGTTCCGTTTCAAACTGGCCTACTCCGGCGGTCAGCGGAGGCGCCTGGTAGACCAGATAGGGCCGATTGGAAAGATCGAGCACCACCGAAGCACACGCCTCATCCATAGGCACCACTGCATGTCCGTAGCGACGAATGCCCTGGCGGTCGCCGAGCGCCTCAGATAGACTCTGCCCGAGGCAAATACCAATATCTTCGACCGTGTGATGGGCGTCAACCTCCAAGTCCCCTTCAGCATGGAGTTTCAGATCAAAAAAACCATGAACGGCAAAGAGGGTCAGCATGTGATCCAAAAACGGGACCCCCGTGTGAAGATCTGCCAGCCCCTGTCCATCCAGAGAAAGCTCGAGGTGAATATTCGTTTCTTTGGTCTTCCGATCAATTTGACCTTTCCGCATGGTTTCTGATCCATTCTCTCAATTGGCAAAAGCGTAATGTTCAAACTCAAACAAAGCAACAAAGCCTGCTTGAGCGTTTAGTTATATAGTACAGACAAAAGTGGGCGAGAACAGGTCTGCGTCTCCACCTACCATTTCACCATCCGGACGTCGCCAAGAGCTCGCCCCAGGAAAGCCTCGCCGATGCTTTGAAAACGGTACGGCACATCGGTGACATGGTAACGGTATTCGGGAGGGCTGCTCTGCCGATTCCCCAGGCCCTGATGGTCCAACATCGCTGCGGTTTGGTCCGCCATGGCTTCGGCAGAGTCCACCAGGAGGATCTCGTCCCCAACGATTCCTTGCAGCAATGGCTTGAGCAAAGGATAGTGCGTACACCCCAGGACCAGGGTGTCAAGATTGTTCACCAGCAATGGTTTGAGGTATTCTTCGGCGATCAGTCGTGTTGCCGGGTGTTCCAACCATCCCTCCTCCACCAGGGG